>NZ_UFSM01000001.1:1620000-1622500 GCF_900445235.1 Aminobacter aminovorans
TGGTCTAAATAAGGGTCTTTGCGCCGAAAATGTACCGGGGCTAAAGCCATACACCGAAGCTTAGGGTTTGCAGCTTGCTGCAAGCGGTAGCGGAGCGTTCTGTAAGCTGACGAAGCCGTACCTGTGAGGGGCGGTGGAGGTATCAGAAGTGCGAATGCTGACATGAGTAACGTAAGGGGTGTGAGAGACACCCCCGCCGAAAGTCCAAGGGTTCCTGCTTAAAGCTAATCTGAGCAGGGTTAGCCGGCCCCTAAGTCGAGGCAGAAATGCGTAGACGATGGGAACCACGTTAATATTCGTGGGCCTGGAGGAAGTGACGGATCACGTATGTTGTGGGGTCTTATTGGATTGATCCCTGCAGCGGAGTGGTTCCAGGAAATAGCTCCTCCATTATAGACCGTACCCGAAACCGACACTGGTGGACTGGTAGAGTATACCAAGGCGCTTGAGAGAACTATGCTGAAGGAACTCGGCAAATTGCACGCGTAACTTCGGAAGAAGCGTGACCCTTTCATGCGCAAGCATGTGGAGGGTGGCACAGACCAGGGGGTAGCGACTGTTTATCAAAAACACAGGGCTCTGCGAAGTCGCAAGACGACGTATAGGGTCTGACGCCTGCCCGGTGCTGGAAGGTTAAGAGGAGAGGTGCAAGCTTTGAATCGAAGCCCCAGTAAACGGCGGCCGTAACTATAACGGTCCTAAGGTAGCGAAATTCCTTGTCGGGTAAGTTCCGACCTGCACGAATGGCGTAACGACTTCCCCGCTGTCTCCAGCATAGACTCAGTGAAATTGAATTCCCCGTGAAGATGCGGGGTTCCTGCGGTTAGACGGAAAGACCCCGTGCACCTTTACTATAGCTTTACATTGGCATTCGTAGTGGCATGTGTAGGATAGGTGGTAGGCTTTGAAGCCAGGGCGCCAGCCTTGGTGGAGCCACCCTTGAAATACCACCCTTATCTCTATGGATGTCTAACCGCGGCCCGTTATCCGGGTCCGGGACAATGTATGGTGGGTAGTTTGACTGGGGCGGTCGCCTCCTAAAGAGTAACGGAGGCGCGCGATGGTGGGCTCAGACCGGTCGGAAATCGGTCGTCGAGTGCAATGGCATAAGCCCGCCTGACTGCGAGACTGACAAGTCGAGCAGAGACGAAAGTCGGTCATAGTGATCCGGTGGTCCCGTGTGGAAGGGCCATCGCTCAACGGATAAAAGGTACGCCGGGGATAACAGGCTGATGACCCCCAAGAGTCCATATCGACGGGGTTGTTTGGCACCTCGATGTCGACTCATCGCATCCTGGGGCTGGAGCAGGTCCCAAGGGTATGGCTGTTCGCCATTTAAAGCGGTACGTGAGTTGGGTTCAGAACGTCGTGAGACAGTTCGGTCCCTATCTGCCGTGGGTGTAGGAATATTGAAAGGATCTGTCCCTAGTACGAGAGGACCGGGATGGACGGATCTCTGGTGGACCTGTTGTGGCGCCAGCCGCATAGCAGGGTAGCTATATCCGGACGGGATAACCGCTGAAGGCATCTAAGCGGGAAACCCACCTTAAAACGAGTATTCCCTGAGAACCGTGGAAGACGACCACGTTGATAGGCCGGGTGTGGAAGTGCGGCAACGCATGAAGCTTACCGGTACTAATAGTTCGATAGGCTTGATCGTTCTCATTCCTAATGCTCATCACAGTGCGATCCCAAAAGATCGTCACACTGCCAAATGGCAGGATGAAAAAGCACAACAAAGATCAGCGAAAAGCCACGAGAGGCACCACGACAGCTCAGCTGTCCAGGCCCCTCAAAGCTCCTTCGCGACACAAAGCTTCTCGATAAAACGTGCGTTTTGCCGACCTGGTGGTTATGGCGGAGCGGCTGCACCCGATCCCATTCCGAACTCGGCCGTGAAACGCTCCAGCGCTGATGGTACTTCGTCTCAAGACGCGGGAGAGTAAGTCGCTGCCAGGTCTGCCAAACGCACGTTGAAACAACGCATCGCAAACGCGTTGTCGAAATCTTCTCGATACAAAGGGCCCGCCAACGGGTAGTCGGGCCGCGTAAGCGGCCCTTTCCTTTGGCAAATGCCGGATAAAAAGGACGTTTTGCCTACAGCAAAAGTCCGAAGCGTTGAAAAAGGACTTTTGCCTCAGGCAAAAGTCCGGTGGCGCGGGGTGGAGCAGCCCGGTAGCTCGTCAGGCTCATAACCTGAAGGTCACAGGTTCAAATCCTGTCCCCGCAACCAAATACCAAAACAGCCCAGCTTGTCTGGGCTGTTTTGGTATTTGGACGCAGGTGACGGGCGAGTTGAACCTGCATCAGGGGCCCGCTAGGAGGCAAAGCCGACGACGCGGGACAAAAAGCCAAATCCTGTCCCCGCAACCAACAATAAAAGCCCGCCAAGGTGAAAACCACGGCGGGCTTCTTCGTATCCGCACGATCCCCACCGATCGAGCCGAAACCGAAGCAGAACAGCGGCGCTCGCCCGCAAATGTCCCCCCACCACCAGCTG
>NZ_UFSM01000002.1:300000-420426 GCF_900445235.1 Aminobacter aminovorans
TGGGCAAACGAGCCCAGCACCAGAAGCAGCGCCAGCGCGATGAAGGGCGCGACGGCGCGCAGGTCCACATCCCGCCAGAGGTTGCGCCTTTGTGGAGTGGTGGTCGTCGTGTCAGTCATGTCTCAAGCCGCCTCAGAAGGTTTTACGCCCGTCGCAAGCACGACGATCTCTCGCTCGTTCATGTGTTTGCCGCTCACCTCATCGGCGATCACGCCCTCGCGCATCACAACGATGCGGTCAGAGACGCCGATCAGTTCTGGCATTTCGGAAGAGACCACGATCACCGACTTGCCCTGCCGGGCGAGGTCAGCGATGAACATGTAGATCTGCTCTTTGGTGCCGATGTCGATGCCGCGCGTCGGCTCGTCGATGATGACGATGTTGGGCTTCAGCAGCATCATCTTGGCGATGAGCAGTTTCTGCTGGTTGCCGCCGGAAAGCTGGCCGGCCAGCAGGTCCTTGTTGCGGGTGCGAATGTCGAATTCGGCGATCGCCTGATCGAGAGCGGCGCGTTCAGCCTTGCGGTCAAGCATCATGCCGCGCACGAATTTCTTCAGGCCGGCCAGCGTCAGGTTCACGCCGAGGGCCTCTTGCAGCAGCAAGCCTTTGCCCTTGCGATCTTCGGAAAGATAGACGAGGCCCGCCTTCATGCTTTGCCTGGCATTGGCGAAGGAAACCGGCCTTCCGTTCAGACGGATCGTGCCCTTTGCGGGACGCAGGCCGACGATGCCCTCCATCAATTCGGTACGCCCGGCGCCGACAAGGCCGGCGAAGCCGAGGATCTCGCCGCGCCTCAGTTTGAACGAGGCGTTGCGGGCATAACCGGGCACATCCATGTTCTCGACTTCGAGGACATAGTCCTCGCCCTCAGGCGCGACATGATCGGGATATAGCTTGGACACGTCGCGGCCCACCATCAACTGCGCCATGTCGAGCGGTTCAAGGCCGGCTGCGTCACGAGTGGTGACCAGCTTGCCGTCGCGCAGCACGGTGACACGGTCGGCCAAGGTCTTCACTTCCGGCAGGCGGTGGGAAATGTAGAGGACCGCCGCACCCGATTTGCGGATATCTGAAATCACCTTGAGCAGCGCATCGGTTTCAATCGGCGTCAGCGACGCCGTCGGCTCATCGAAAATGACCAGCCGGTGCGGCACCAAAAGCGCGCGGGCAATCTGCACCAATTGGCGCTGGGCGATCGAAAGGCGGCCGACGACGGTTTTCGGATCGATATTGGCGCCTAGGTTGCGCACGGCCTTGGCCGCACCCGCATTCATGGCCTTGTCGTCGACGCTCAAGCCCTTTTTGATCTCGCGACCAAGATAAATATTCTGCGCCACCGTCAGGTCCGGCGCCAGCAGGATTTCCTGATGCACCAGCACGATGCCACGATGCTCGGCGTCCACCGGTCCGCTGAAGGCGACGGTCTCGCCGTCAATGGTGAGTGATCCGCGCGTCGGCGCAAGATGGCCCGCGAGGATCTTCAGCAGGGTGGATTTGCCTGCGCCGTTCTCGCCGATGATGGCGTGCACTTCACCGGAGCGGATATCCAGTGAGATGTCCTTCAGAACCTCAACACCACCAAACGTCTTAGCCAGCCCATGTCCGGCCATGAAGCCCTTGTGGCCCTGCGACGGAGAGACGACGGACATGGTCATCCGATCTTTGTCCACACGTTGCCGGCTTTTGATGAAGCGACGGAGGCTTCGATGAACTTCATACCGTCAATGCCGTCGTCAACGGTCGGGTAAATTACATCGGCGTCGGGCTTATTGCCTTCGCGCGCTGCGCGGATGGCGCGGGCTGCTTCTGCGTAGATGGTGGCGAAACCTTCGAGATAGCCTTCGGGGTGGCCGCTCGGAATGCGCGTGACGCGGGTCGCAGCGGGGCCCGCGCCGGACCCGGCACGGGTGAAAAACTGCTTCGGCTTGCCGAAGGGCGTGAACCAGAGATAGTTCGGGTCGGCCTGCGTCCATTCCAGGCCGCCCTTTGTACCGTAGACGCGCAACTTCAGACCGTTTTCGTTGCCGACAGCCACCTGGCTTGCCCACAGCATGCCGCGCGCGCCTCCATGATAACGAAGCAGGATTTGCACGTCGTCGTCGAGAGTGCGGCCCTCGACGAAGGAGGTCAGTTGCGCCAGCACCTGTTCGCTCTTCAGCCCGGTGACGAAGGCTGCCAGGTTATAGGCGTGGGTGCCGATATCTCCGATCGCACCGCCAGCACCGGAGCGCTTGGGGTCGGTGCGCCATTCGGCCTGTTTGGAGCCTAAGCGTTCCGCGGGCTCGGTCAGCCAGTCCTGCGGGTATTCTGCCTGCACGACGCGGATTTCGCCGAGATCGCCATTGGCGACCATTTCGCGCGCCTGCCGTATCATCGGATAGCCGGTGTAATTGTGAGTCAATACAAACAGCTTGCCCGACTTCTTCACCAGCGCGGCGAGTTCTTCGGCCTCCTTGACCGTGGTGGTGATGGGCTTGTCGCAGATCACATGGATACCAGCCTCAAGGAAGGCTTTGGCAGCAGGCGCGTGCATGTGGTTCGGCGTCACGATGGAGACGGCCTCGATGCCATCAGGGCGGGCAGCCTCCGCTTTGGCCATTTCTTCAAACGAACCGTAGGATCGGTCGGTGGGAAGGCCGAGATCGGCAGCCGAGGCCTTCGCCTTTTCGACGCTGGACGACAGCGCGCCGGCGACCAGTTCATACTGGTCGTCGAGCCGCGCGGCCATGCGGTGGATAGCGCCGATGAAAGCGCCCTGTCCGCCACCAACCATGCCCAGGCGAATGCGGCCGGCGCCAGCTTCTTTCTTGCTTGCTTCAATTGCCATGTCGCGTTCCCCTCAGCTCAGGCCGAGCATCTTGCGATTTGCGGCGTCGTCGGTGCCGGCATTGGCGAAATCGTCAAAGGCGTGTTCGGTGACGCGGATGATATGCGCCTTGATGAAATCGGCGCCTTCGCGCGCGCCGTCCTCGGGATGCTTCAACGCGCATTCCCATTCCAGCACCGCCCAGCCGTCGAAATCGTTGGCGGTCAGCTTGGAAAAGATCGAACCGAAATCGACCTGGCCGTCGCCCAGCGAGCGGAAGCGTCCAGCGCGGTTGACCCAGCTCTGGAAGCCGCCATAGACCCCCTGCCGACCCGTCGGGTTGAACTCGGCGTCCTTGACGTGAAACATGCGAATACGGTCGTGATAGATGTCGATGTAGTCGAGATAGTCGAGTTGCTGCAGAACGAAATGCGAGGGATCATAGAGCAGGTTGGCGCGGGCGTGGTTGTTGACGCGTTCGAGGAACATCTCAAAGGAGACGCCATCGTGCAGGTCTTCACCCGGGTGGATTTCGTAGCAGACGTCAACGCCATTATCGTCGGCATAGTCGAGCAGCGGGGTCCAGCGCTTGGCCAACTCATCGAACGCGGCCTCGACCAAACCGGCCGGACGCTGCGGCCAGGGATAGACATAGGGCCAGGCGAGCGCGCCCGAGAAGGTGGCGTGGGCCTTGATCCCCATATGCCTGGAGGCGCGCAGTGCGCGCTTGACCTGGTCAACCGCCCATTCCTGACGCGCCTTCGGATTGCCACGAACCTCCGGGGCCGCAAAACCGTCAAACGCGGCGTCATAGGCGGGATGAACCGCAACCAGCTGACCCTGCAGGTGGGTTGAGAGCTCCGTCACTTCCAGACCATGCGAGGCGGCGACGCCTTTGATCTCGTCGCAATAACCCTTGGAGCCTGACGCCTTGTTCAGATCGATCAGCCGCGCATCCCAGGTCGGAATCTGGACACCCTTGTAACCAAGGTCAGACGCCCATTTGCAGATTGAGTCGAACGAGTTGAACGGCGCTGCGTCGCCGGCGAACTGCGCCAGGAAAATGGCCGGGCCCTTGATCGTCTTCATGAACTTCCTCCCGTGGCGCGCTCGCGCCGAAACGTCGCTCCAGATTGGGACAGCATGCCCAGTTCACCCTGCGAGCGGAATTGATGCCATCCTAAAGCCTGCGACCCACCTTCACCTTCCATGCCGCCAGCTCGCATACGCGCGTGTGACACCGTCGATTGCACCTTACACGTAGCGGTTGACGGTGTTTTCGAGCAGTTCCTGTCGGCCGGACTTGGGCTGCGGCTGAATCCTCTCCTTGACGACGCGCTCGGCCACTTCCTCAAGCGTGCGCTTGCCCGACAGCATGGCCTCACCCTCGGCGGTCTTCCAGCCGGAATAGCGCTCGGCCAAAGGCCCTGAGAGAGCCTTGTCCTCGATCATGCGCGCCGCAGCCTTGAGGCCGCGGGCGCAAGCGTCCATGCCGCCGATATGGGCGATCAGCAAATCCTGCGGATCGAGCGATTGGCGGCGAACCTTGGCATCGAAATTGGTGCCGCCCGTCTTCAGGCCACCGGCCTGGAGGATATGATAATAGGCCAGCGCCATTTCCGGCACGTTGTTCGGGAACTGATCTGTGTCCCAGCCCGACTGATAGTCGTTGCGGTTCATGTCGATCGAACCAAGGATGCCAAGCGAGCCGGCCAACGCCAATTCGTGCTCGAACGAGTGGCCGGCGAGTATCGCGTGGCCTTGCTCGATATTGACCTTGACCTCGTTCTCCAGTCCGAAGTCTTTCAGGAAACCATATACCGTCGCGACGTCATAGTCGTATTGGTGCTTGGTCGGTTCCTGCGGCTTCGGCTCGATCAGGATAGTCCCCTTGAAGCCGATCTTCTTTTTATAGTTGACGACCATCGAGAGGAAGCGGCCGGCCTGCAAGCGCTCCTGCTTAAGGTCAGTGTTGAGCAGCGTCTCGTAACCTTCGCGCCCGCCCCAGAGAACATAGTTTTCGCCGCCAAGCTTCATGGTGGCATCCAAGCAGGCCTTAACCGTGGCTGCCGCATAAGCAAAGACGTCAGGATCAGGGTTCGTCGCAGCGCCCCCCATCCAGCGCCGGTTCGAGAACATATTGGCAGTGCCCCAGAGCAGCTTCACGCCGCTCTTGGCCTGCTTCTCTGCAAAAATGTCGACGATCTCGTCGAGCCGGTCCTTGCTTTCGGCGAAGCTGTCGCCTTCGGGACGTACGTCAGCATCATGAAAACAGTAGTAAGGCGTGCCGAGCAACGAAAACATTTCGAAAGCAACATCTGCTTTCAGTTTGGCGTGTTCCATGGTGGGGCCAAACCAGGGACGGTCAAACGTTTGGCCGCCGAAGGGGTCGCCGCCTTCCCAGGCAAAAGAATGCCAGTAGGCAACGGCAAAGCGCAGATGGTCCTCCATGCGCTGGCCGAGTACCAGCTCGTCCTTGTTATAGAAGCGATAGGCCAAGGGACTTGCAGAGTCCGGCCCCTCGTACTGGATCGGCTTGATGTCACCAAAAAATCCGGTGGTCATGTCCTGTTCGGCCCCATTTCTGCATTTTCTGATGTACGTATATCAGGAATGATCGAGCACGCCAGAGGGCGCAGCCAAGAATCCGCCGATCAGGGGAGATTGTCGCGCAGGTATACCTCGATACGAATATGCTCCTGCCCCTCAATGAGGGTCCGCTGATCGGTCAGCGAACGGAGCGTCCGAATGGCGCTGCGGACCTCATGGCCGGCATCCTGATTGATGATGGCGTGGAACAAGCCGCTTTCCAACGCGGCTCGCGTATGGACGCTCAGTTCGTGCGCCACCACCATCGGACGCCTTTCGGCTGGCCGTTCGGACAATGCTTCGATCAGACCGAGATTGCCCGCGCCGATATTGTAAAGGCCGACAATATCCGGGTCGCGATCCAGGCACTCCTCCACGATGCGCCGTGTCGAGGTTCGGTCGTCCCGACCCTCGACCACCGGCAGCGCTTCCAGATTGGGATACTCGGTGCGGATGACCTGATCGAAACCCATGCGGCGCTCCACATGGTCGCGCACCAGCATGGAGCCGGCGACCAGCGCGATCTTGCCGCTCACGCCGCGCAGGAAGCGCCCGAGCAGGCTCGCCGCCGTGCGTCCCGCCGCGACATTATCGATGCCTACATAGCGATGGCGCTGAAAGGACGGCGCATCGGAGACAAGGGTGACAACGGGAACATTCGCGCTATGCAGCCGCGCCAATGCCTGACGCACCGGCGGCGCTTCGGTTGCGACCAACGCCACGCCGCCAATCTCGTTGGGGTCCAGCCCGTTGAGGATGTCGGCCAGTGCCTGCCCGTCAAAGGCGGGCGCCGTGACGACGCAAAGTTCGATGCCGTCTGGCGCCATCTGGCGACCGGCTTCGCGCGCTTCGCTCTCGAGCCTGCGCATGAAGGTGTTTGCGCCTTCGGGTATGATGAAGACGATGCGGTAGACGCGGCCCTTGGCCAGATTGGCCGCCGCCTGGTTGCGGACGAAGCCAAGCTGTCGAATGACTGCTTCCACGCGCTGCACTGTCGAGGCCCGAACACCTTCCCGGCCATTAATGACACGATCGACCGTTGCGAGGCTGACGCCGGCTGCGTGGGCGACGTCATGGACCGTGGGGCGCATTGCGACTTCCATATTTGAGTTACGTACATCATTACATTCGTTTGGATGTTTGCGTCAACGACGCAGCCAAAAGACAAATTATGCACGATGTCGGGCATCGCTCACATAATGGGCTCAGCAGCCCAGTGGAGAATTCGCATCTGGCGGGTCGACGTCGGGAACGAGGTGTGATCCGGTTCAATTCGGCATAACAATGTCAGTGCCTCGAGCGCAGCCACGGCCCGATCGGCCGATATCACGGATGCTATGATGGCGTTGGTTCGCCGGCCTTAATCTGCTTGGGATTGCGCTGATTGGCACGATCGCATTCATCATCCGGTGCGTTCCATTGTAGGATAACTGTCGCGCAGTTCGCAGGCGTCAGGCGACCACACGATCAAGGACGCCATGGCCGGCCTGCTTTCGAACGGGATTTCGATTGGGCCCTCGTCGAGCCTTCTAGGTATCGACCGGATGCCCCCCCTGGGCGGTTTCCCAAATAATCATCCGCCCGCAAGTGCTTTCTCGACATCCGCCTGCGAATGCCCTGTCAGGTCTTTCGCAATCTCGCCCAGAAGGATGGCGGACAGCGCCTTGTGGTAATGTTTGCGCATCTCGCCAAGAGCGCGGGGCGCTGCCACGATCACCACATGCTCGATCTCACCGCTCAGCGCCTGCTGATTGAGATGCTGGACAATTCCCGCTGAAAACTGATCCTCTCCAGCCTGACCATGGTCGGGGTTGGCAGCGCTTGCTTGCCGTCCCATGCTCGTACCTGCGTCTGCAGTGACAGCTTGGTGGGGCATTGCGACGAGCTTCAGACCTGCCTCGTCCCCCGTGTTGCGAAACAGATTGATCTTTTCGCCATCGGCGACGGCAACGACTGTACCTTTGGGCAGCAACATGTGCGGTTCTCCTGGTTAGGCGAGTTGCGTACTTGGAAACGGGAAAGTGCCGCTCAGGGGAGCAGCCTCAGGCCACGCTGATCGGAGGAAAAAGCCTCAGCCGGCAAATAGCGGCATCGGACACAACAATTTAACTCTAGCACGCCTGGGATCCCCGTGCTCGGATGAATGCCCGATTTCGCCGAAACAGCAATCCGGCACCCGATTTGGGACGATTGCCGGGAATGGCTGAACCAGGACCATTGCCTGCTCACAGGCTGGCTACGCGCGCAGCTTTGCAGAGCGGCTTGATGAGCATAGCTGAGATGCGGATGATGGAGGCGATGAGCTGGGCGCTTATATGGTCCGTTAAGCTCGTCAGGTGCTTCACTCGTCGGCCTGGCGTTCGACGCTGCCACTCCGGTTCAGCGTTTCCAAAGTCGCTCAAGCCGGTCGAACCGCGGTGGCGCGATGCTGCAGAGGAAGCTATCGACATTTTCGTTGATCCAGATCAGCGACAAGTCACTGCAGGGAGCTCAATCTCTTCAAGAGCACCCGGATAGCGCGGTGCGAAGGGATGTCAGATGACAAAGTTCTTCGCCAATGCCGCAGTCGTGATTGCAATTGGAGCCGCATTCGTCTCGCCGTCTCATGCCCAATCCCAACAAGGCATGATGGGAATGATGGGCGGCGGGTGCCCGACCGTTGGCATGATGGGACACGGACGCATGGGCCAGGGCGGATGGGGCGAAGGCAGGTTTGGCGGCCTGATGGGTCGCCAGCCGAAGATGGGCGCCATGGTCGAGGGGCGCCTAGCTTACCTCAGGGGTGAACTGAACATCACCGCAGATCAGCAGCCGGCATGGGACGCCTATGCGACTGCGGTTACGGAGCGCGTCGAACTCATGCAGGGCATGCATGAGGGCATAGCGAAGACCATGGGCACGGGGACTGCGCCGGAGCGCATGGATGCACGAATCTCAGGCATGGAGGCCATGCTGGAGTCAATGAAAGCCATGAAGCCCGCGACGGAGGGGCTCTACTCTGTGCTGAAAGATGAGCAGAAGGCGGTTGCCGATGAACTGATTGGCGGCGATTGCGGTGCCTTCTGACGGAGGGGGAAAGCTCATTGAGCTTCACTTTCGGCAAGCCGTTTAGCGTTGCCGATGGAAAGAGCGATTGAGCATGTGACTACCGCCTTTGCTGCCAAGGGGCTTCGGCGCCAGGTCAAAAGCGTAGTTGGAACCCCAGATGACAGGGAGGCACCTTCACATTTCTTTACACTCCCCCGTCACTCGAGAAACGTTGGTCCTCCAGTTTGGCGTTATCGCGGCTGCAAGTGCCGCCTAACCAAGGAAGCGATCATGGACAACGACAAGCAGAATATGCAGCCCCCATCGGCTCCGAAAACGGCAACTGGGTCGCGTGGCTGGGGACGGCGCATCGTCATCGGCGGCCTTGCTGCCGCAGCAGTCGCCGGCATTGGACTTGCTGTGGCCAACAGTGGCGACTTCGGAGATGGGCACGGAATGCCGCATTTTGGCCAGGGGCACCAGATGATGGGTGCTTCGATGGGCCGAGGTGGCTTCTCGGAGCGCCGGATGGAGCATATGATGGAGGATATCGATGCCACGCCGGAACAGTCGAAGAAGCTGAGGGAGCTCTTCGGTTCTGCCCGAGATGAGATCACTCCGATGCTCGACGACTTCAGGGACACGCGCAACACCGCTGCCGATATTCTGGGCGCGCCGACTATCGACCGGTCTGCGATCGAAACGTTGCGCAGTGAGCGCGTTGCCGCGATCGATGCCGCCTCGCGGAAAATGACGGCCACTCTGGTCGATGCAGCGGAAATCCTGACGCCAGAACAAAGGGCAAAGATGTTGGAGCATTTCAAGGCGCGCGGAGATCACGGCCGGTGGTAGGATTTCAACTGCAAGGTTGAAATCCGGAGAGCCCCATGGCGGAACAGGTGCTGATCATCGATGACGACACGCGCCTGTCCGCCATGATTGCGGACTATCTCTCGGGAAATGGCTACGCTATCCACACCGCTGCAACCGGGTATGCCGGCCTCGCCGATGTGCAACGGCGTTCGCCAGACGCGGTAATTCTCGACGTCATGCTGCCCGACCTGGACGGCTTCGAGGTCTGCCGCCGCATGCGCGCCGTATCTGACGTGGCCATTCTTATGCTCACGGCGAAGGGGGACGAGACGGACCGGATTATCGGGCTGGAGTTGGGCGCAGACGACTACTTGCCAAAGCCGTTTAATCCGCGCGAACTGCTTGCACGACTCAAGGCTATCCTGCGGCGGCGCCGTGGCGGCGATCTGGCCGCATCACGCATCCTTCGATCCGGGCGGCTTGAGATAGATCCCGGTTCTCGTTCAGTCCGTATCGATGGCCGCGATTGTCCGATGACCAGCTATCAATTCGATCTTCTCGTCACACTGGCGGAGAATGCCGGACGAGTGCTTTCGCGCGAGCAACTGATGGACCTTGTCAAAGGCGAAGAGCTCGAAGCGTTCGATCGCTCGATCGATGTGCATATTTCTCGGATCAGGGCGGCAATCGAGGATGATCCCAAACACCCGCGTCGCATCGTTACCGTGCGCGGCGCCGGCTATGTTTTCGCTCGCTTTCAGGACGATCAGAAATAAGTCGGGGCGAAATTGTGGTGCGCAACAGCCTTTTCCTCAAGATTTACCTTACGCTGCTGGCGAGCTTGGCAGTAGTCGCATTCACGAGTGCGTTTTTTGTCCGGCTGGGGCAGGACGAGTTGGACCGGGGATGGGGCGGCCGGCGTGACAAATTCATCGCCACAATGCTCCCGGTGACCGACGATCCGGCTATGCTCAAGACCACGCTTGACAGGCTTGCGGACGCTTTCGCAGCCGATCTGGCGCTCTACAACTCACATGACCAATTGATTGCCAGTGCCGGAGAGCCGTTCAAACTCGACGCGCCCGGCTCGCGTCAGTCACACGATGGCGAACGGCCGTTTGTAATTCGATTGGTGGATGGTCGTTCGATACAGGCACGCATGCCCTTGGGGCCGGGTGGACGAAACCCACTTGGCTACCTGGCAGTCATCGCCGGTGTTATTGGCCTTGCAGCCTATCCTGTGGTTCGCCATCTGACGCTGAGGTTGGAGGGTCTGCGCCGTGGCGTGGAAATCTGGGGAACTGGCGAGCTTGGAACGCGGGTTGCGGCGAGTGGCAGCGATGAAGTCGCAGCAGTCGCTCGCAGTTTCAACATTGCGGCTGATCGCATCGAACGTCTGGTCGACGCGCATCGATCCCTGCTCGCGAATGCCAGCCATGAACTGCGTTCGCCCTTGGCAAGGCTTCGCATGGCCATAGATCTCTACGAGCGTTCGGCCAATCAGGCAACGAAGCGAGAGATCGTGCACAGCCTCTCGGAACTCGACGGTCTGGTCGAGGAAATTCTGTTGGCCAGTCGGCTCGACCATGTCCAAAAACTGGACCATGTGGAAGCCGTCGACATGCTTGCACTTGCAGCCGAGGAAGGTGCGCGCAACGACGTTGCGGTCACCGGTTCGACCGCCATGATCTCGGGCGATGCGCGGTTGCTGAGACGCCTGGTTCGCAATCTGATGCAGAATGCGTTGTGCCATGGGGCTCCGCCGGTGGTCGCTGATGTCGAGACCGATGGGGCAATCGTGCGCCTGCGTGTCAAGGACCATGGCGAGGGCATTCCAGACGGCGAGGGCACACGGGTCTTCGAACCGTTCTACCGTCCGACGGGACGAAGCGAGAGCAAGGGCGGCTGGGGGCTTGGACTATCCTTGGTCCGCCAGATCGCTACTCACCACCGAGGGTCCGTACGCTATGAAAGGGTGCCGGAGGGTGGGGCGTGTTTCATCGTGGAATTTCCGGCGTCGAGCGTGGCGCAGCCAATCGCAAGACCAGCGCCGACGAGCGGTTGATCCGTCCTCTCAGCCCCGCTCTTCGCTTGGCGTGAAGATCCTTTATGAAAGGCGAATTGGCTCGGCTTCGTTGCAGTCGCATTAGCTTCTTCGGAGTTGGCGAGGTGTCCTTTCGCCGAAGAGCCGTCCTTGGCGCTTGGGGGCTTCCCCGTGGCCGCACGTTCTATTGCTGAGTTCAACGTGCGCAAAAAAGGTCATCCGTGACATGTATAGCTCAGGAGGCGAGGTCGCCTTCGACGGTCAGACTCAAGCGCATCGAAAGTCGAGGGTCAACTTCGCCAATTGGCCTATAAACATTTGAACGACTGCTTCGTCTCGCGCTCCCTATTTGAAGGAGTAGCTCGACCACCGCCGCCCGAATTCCATTGGCGCCAGCGCGTCACGCAGCTTCGTCCATTGCCATGATTCACGCGATTAACTGGGCTGCCTTTTCGGCGATCATCACCGCCGGGGCGTGGGTGTTGCCGGAGACGATCGTCGGCATGATCGAGCAATCGGCAATGCGGAGTCCATCGATCCCGCGCACGCGCAGTTGAGGATCGACCACCGCCATGTCTTCGCTGCCCATTCGTGCAGTACCGACGGGATGGAAGATCGTCGTGGCGATGTCGCCGGCGGCGCGGGCGAGTTCGTCGGGCGCCTGGATATGTGCGCCCGGCTTGAATTCCTCGGGGCGGAACTGGGCCATTCGTCGGGTTTCCATCAACCGGCGGGCGATCGTGATCGACGCAGCCGCAATCTCGCGGTCTCCTTCGGTAGAGAGATAGTTAGGCGCGATTTCTGGATGATCGTCGGGTCTGGGTGAGACGATGCGCACATGGCCGCGCGCCTCAGGCCTGAGATTGCAGACCGAGACGGTGATCGCCGGAAAGCTGTGCAGCGGCTGGCCAAAGGCTTCCAGCGACAGCGGTTGGACATGGAACTCGATGTTGGGTGTCGAAAAGCGCGCGTCCGACTTCATGAAGATGCCGAGCTGGCTCGGCGCCATGGACATGGGGCCGGAACGCTTGACCGCATATTCGAGCGCGATCAGTGCCTTGCCGGCAAGGCTCGCTTGGCGCTCATTGAGCGTCTTTGTTCCCGAAACCTTGAACGCCGTCCGGATTTGCAGATGGTCCTGGAGGTTCTCGCCGACGCCGGGCAAGTGGTGCACGACTTCGATGCCGTGACGTCCAAGCAGGCCGGCTGGCCCCACGCCCGACAGTTGCAGCAGCTGCGGCGTGCCGATAGCACCGCCTGACAGGATGAGTTCACGGGTTACCTTCACATGGGCAGGTTTGCCGGCGTGGCGCAGTTCGAGCCCAGTGGCCCGACGACCGGAAAACAGAATGCGTTCGGCCTTCGCATGGGTGAGGATGGTCAGGTTCCGTCGGTGCCGAACCGGCTTGATGAAGGCGCGCACGGCATTGAAACGGAAACCGGATTTCTGGTTCACCTCGAAATAGGATGAGCCAAAATTGTTGCCGTCGTTGAAATCCTCGACCTGCGGCACGCCGAGTTCTTCTGCAGCCTCGCGCACAGCGTCAAGGATCGACCAGCTCAGGCGCTGACGTTCGACCCTGAGTTCGCCGCCCTGGCCGTGGAACTGACCGGAAAGGGAGTGGTGGTCCTCCGACTTTCTGAAGAGTGGCAGGACGTCGTCCCAGCCCCAGCCCGGATTGCCGAGCTGGCGCCATTGATCGTAGTCGGCGGCCTGGCCGCGCATGTAAATCATGCCGTTGATGGACGAGCAGCCGCCCATCACCTTGCCGCGTGGGTAAGCGAGGGAGCGGCCGTTAAGGCCGGGCTCCGCCGCTGTCCGATAGCCCCAGTCCGTACGCGGATTGCCCATGCAGTAGAGATATCCGACCGGGACGTGGATCCAGTGATAGTTGTCCGAACCGCCGGCTTCCAGAAGCAGCACGCGCTTGCCGGGATCAGCGCTCAGCCGGTTTGCCAAAACGCAACCGGACGAGCCGGCCCCGACGATGACGTAGTCATAGCTGCCGATGTCAGTGCGCATGGTCATCCGACGAGCGCTCTTAGACGACATGTTCCGCGGCAACGCCCCGGAGATCCATCTCGTATTCCAGATCCACGACGGGCGGATTGTTGTAATGCCAGGTCAGGCCGGCGCGCGCAGCCCCGCGCCTGACGATTTCGTCGGCCAGGAACGGGTAGAGATTGTGCACGGTGTAGACCTGGACCGCCGTCGCATTTTCCCATCCGAAGCCCAGCGTGGCGGCACGACGTTCCATTTCCTCCAGCACGAACTGGGCCTTGGTGCGCAAGCCGTGGGGAGAGAGATCGCCGCGGCTGATGATGTGGTCGCGATAGGCCGCATGTCCCTCCGGCACTTCGGCGGAGCCGGAAATGACAAAGGATGGCGTGGCTTCGACGGTGGGCACCGTGAACGAGAAGGCATAGATCGACGGAACCGGCGGCGGAGCGATCTGCGGACAGACGTTGCTGCGCGCCACGGGATTGAGGCCGGTATCAAGCAAGCCCCACGCCTTCAGCGTCTCCGTGTAGCTGCTGTTGAAGGCAACAAAACCCTCTTCGCTAAATGGTGCCGGCGAGCGCAGTTCGCATGCGGCGAATGAGGTGAGGGGACGATCTGCAGCCGCGATGATCCTCTCGATCTCGACAAAACCTTCCTTCAGAGGCAGGGGATGGGTAAAGCGTACCCGTTCCAGGCGAAAGCCCGGCAATGCCGCCACGCCGCCCGAATATTGCGATACGCCTTTTATGAAACGGTAGCCGCCAGACGGAAATTCAATCACTTCGCCCATGGTGTCTCTCCTGAAAATGAAATGCCAGACGGGCCTGTCGCCGTCTGGTCTGAAACAAACGAACGTGCCCCTCGCAAAGTGCAAATCTGACCGACGAGGCAAGCACAATGCCCACGCGCATTGCCGCTAGGCGCTTTGGATGGTTTCACGCGCAATCCGGTTGTGCAGCAGGCCGACACCTTCGATGTCGACTTCGACCAGGTCACCTTCCTTCATGAAGAGGGGCGGCACGCGGGCGAAGCCGACCCCTCCGGGTGTGCCTGTCACAATCACGTCGCCGGGCGATAGTGGGGTGATGCTCGAGATGTAGGCGATCAACTGCGCTACAGAATGGATCATCTGGCTGGTACGCGCCGCTTGGACAGTCTCGCCGTTCAACCGGCAACTGATGGCCAGATCCTGTGGGTCGGGGATCTCGTCTGATGTGACCAGGAACGGCCCGAAGGCACCGGTTGCGGGGAAGTTTTTGCCCGGCAGGAACTGTGAGGTGTGAGTCTGCCAGTCGCGAACCGAACCATCGTTGTAGCATGAGTATCCGGCGACATGATCCAAAGCGGCATCCGCAGGGATGTTGCGGCCGCTTCTGCCGATGATGACGGCGAGTTCCGCCTCGAAGTCGAACTGGGTGGACACCGATGGCATCAACATCGGCTCGCCATGCGCGCATTGGGAGTCGGCGAAGCGGGCAAACAAGGTCGGATGCTGTGTCGGCGTATGGCGTGTTTCGACCATGTGGTCGTGATAGTTCAACCCTACACAGATGATCTTTCCAGGGTTGGGAATTGGCGCTTGCAGCTCAATGCCAGCCAGCGGAAGCTCGGCGCTGCGGTCGATCGCCTGCCTGCAGATGGTCACGAAGTCTTGCTCGGCGAGGAGATTGGCGAGCGTCGGAAAGCGGTCGCCAAGGACGCTGCTGATGTCGCGGATGCGGTCGTCCGCCACCACGCCATATCCGGCTCGGCCATTATGGAAATAGCTACAAAGTCGCATCGTTCCTCGCTGCGATTGGATTGTGTTCGGCCCCCGGGAAACGGGGTATGTTTGCGGGCGGCGCGAAGCCGCCATGTTCTTTATTGGTGGTCTGCGAACCGGGCGACCGACGCCGCCCGATCCGCCTCTCAGCTGATGTCGAAGGTGATCGTCTTGACGTCGGTGACTTCGCGCAGCGTGTGCTTACCGCCAAGGCGGCCCAGCCCGCTGGCCTTGCCCGATGCTCCGCCAAACGGCAGGTGCAGCTCCCAGTAGCAACTCGGGCTGTTGATGTTGACGAGACCGGCACGCAATTTCTCGCCGAATGAAAAGGCGCGGCTCAGATCGCGGGTGAACACGCTTGCCGCAAGTCCGTGCGACGAAGCGTTGGCCGTATCGAGCAGGTCGGCGTCATCAGCACAAACCACCAGCGGCGCTACGGGTCCGAAGGTCTCGGATGTGTTGAGCAGGGCCTGGCGGTCGACGCGCCCCATGACCGTGGGGTGGTACAGCAGACCCGCCCCTTTCTTTCCACCGGTGAGGATGTCGGCCCCGCGGGACAATCCGTCTGCCACATGTTGTTCGACCTTGGCTATTACCTGGGGGTTGTTCAGCGGCCCCATCGTCGTTTCAGCGAGAAGCGGATCGCCAAGGCGGATCTTCTCCGCAATGCCTGCGATGCGGGCAGCCAAAGCGTCGTGGTTCTTTTCGGTGACGAGAATTCGGCCGGTGGCGGCGCAGACCTGTCCGGCATTGAAGAAGCAGCCAAAGGCGGCGGCCTGTGCCGCACGATCCAGATCTGCATCATCGAGCACGACGACGGGTCCGTTGCCGCCGAGTTCCAGCAGCATCGGCTTGCCGGCACCACGCTTTGCAATGGCGCTACCGGTCTGTGGGCTGCCGGTGAAACCGATCCCATGCGTGCCGGGATTGGCGACGATCTCGTCGCCGACAACCGCGCCTGGGCCGAGGACAAGGTTTACCGCCCCGTCGGGAAGGCCAGCCTCCACAATGCATTCCATCAGCTTGACGGCACAAAGAGAGGTCGTTGGGGCGGGCACCCACACCACCGCGTTGCCTGCGGCGAGGCAGGGCGCGAGATACTCGACGGGAATGTTGATCGGGAAATTCCAAGGCGTGACGATCGCGTAGACGCCACGCGCTTGGCGAAAGCTTATCGCCCGTTTGCCAGGTGTCTCGACCGGGATGAACTCGCCTTCGAGCCACTTGATCAGTTCGCCAGCTTCCCGGAAACCGGTGGCGGCCGCATCGACCTCGCCATAGGCCTCTGACGCCAGCGGCTTGCCTTGTTCGCGTGCGAGCGTGAGCGCCAGTTCGTCGCGGCGCTTGTCGATGATGTCGGCGACGCGGTTGCAGAGGCGTGACCGGTCCCATGCCGACATTTTCGACAACGCTTTATGACCGGCTTCAGCCGCCTTGATAGCATCCTGCGCGTCCGAGCGGTCACCCTCGGCAAGCACTGCCAGGAGCTTGTCGTCGTAAGGCGATCGCGCTTCGAAAGTCTTGCCGCTGTGTGAAGGCGTCCACTTGCCCGCTATGAAATGGTGCGCCAGAACTACGCTGTGTTCCATCGTCATTGTTCCGCTTGGATTCTTACTGGGATTGCATGGGGTGGCTGCCGCCCGCCGGGTCGATCTGGCGACCCTTGACGATGAGGCGATCGCACACCAGTCTTGTCGAAACGTCGAGGCCTTCGCCGGCCGCGTCCCTGAAGGTCCAGGGTTCGTCCCGCCATTTCAGCACGGCAACATTGGCTTCGTCGCCGACAGCGATACGGCCGAGGTCGGGACGGCCGATCATTTTCGCCGGGTTGGCGCTGCCTGCGGCCAGAGCCGTCGTCTGGTCGACGCCGAGCGCAATCATCTTGTTGATCGTGGTCAGAAGGTCGTAGGCAGGACCGTTGACCGAAAGGGAATGGATGTCCGAACTGATCAGGTCGGGCACGAAGCCTTCAGCCAGCATCTCGCGGCAGACGCGGAAGGAAAATCCACCCATGCCATGGCCGATGTCGAAGTGTACGCCGCTCTCGCGAGCCCGCCATACCGCATCGCGGACGCGGCCATTTTCGGTGGCGGCATTCGGATCCGGGCGGCAGCAATGGGTGATGATGTCACCGGGGCGTAGCCGCTGCAGGACCTCCTCGATGGAAGGAGGGTCGAGGTCGACGTGGCACATGACCGGCAGGTTGAGCCGCTCGGCCACCTTGAGCGCAACTTCGAGAGCTGCGCCACCGTTTTCGCCGGAAGCTTTGCGGCCGGCCCGCACCTTGATGCCGACGATTTGCTCTGGATAGGCCTGCGCGGCTTCTATGCAGCTTTCGGCGTCGACGAGACGCATGTCGCAGCATTCGCCCACCATGACACGCTTCGAGAAGCCGAAGATTCCCGGAAACGAGATGTTGAGAAAGGCAAAGGCGTGGAAAGGCAGTGGCTCGAAGATGAACGTTTTCAGGCCTTCGAAATTTCCTGCCCCGGCCGAACCGGCGTCGACGAAGGTTCCTGTCGCGGACCGATGCGCAACCAGTTCGGGCCGGACGCCCAGAGAGGTGGCGCCCCAGTAGATATGGGTGTGGATGTCGGTCAGCGCTGGCAAAACGATTGCTTCTCGCGCGTCCACGACGATATCGTCCGGACGCGATAAGCCGGTGCCGATAGCGACAATGCGACAGTCGGCGATGGCGATGTCGGTAACGGTTCCGGGTGCGCCGCCGAAGGCCAGGACATGGCCGCCTTGTAGAACTGTTCGTCGTGCCATTGGCGAGTACTCGTCTCCAGTAGGGTTCCCGTATCGAGCCGGTGCTCAGGCTCCGGATCGTGCTGCGTTGGGTGATCGTCTGCACGATGAAAAGCACATACTGACCAGTCAGTCAATATTGACAATGACCCCGTTTTCATTCCAGATGGGTGCGTCATCCGACAACTTACAGCACCATTTGGGAGGCTCTGATGGGTAAGAAGTTTTGGGCCGCGCTGATCGTCAGCACGGCCACTGCAACTGCGCTGCTGCATTCCGGCAGTGCCTGGGCAAAGGACACCGTTCGGGTCCGCGTCGCAGAATACAGCACCAAGACCGGTCCGTTCTTTCAGGATCTGGCGGCAAAGTTCAACGCGGCGAATCCCGATATCGAGGTCACGGTCGAGCACCTGCCCTGGCCGGAGATGCAGCAGCAGCTGGTGAGCGACATTTCTGCCGGTACCGCCCCTGATGTCTCGCACATGGCGACGCGCTGGATGGCGGGATTTGCCAAGGACGGGGCGCTCGCCCCGATCGAAGGCCTGATGTCACCCGGCTTCGCCGATAGCTTTGTGCCAACCTATCTCGATCTGCAGAAGCAGGGTGACCATACCTGGGGGCTGCCGATTGCGGCATCCGCACGTGGGCTGTTCTACAACAAGAAGTTGCTCGAGCAGGCGGGGATCGCAAACCCGCCGGCAACCTGGGACGAGGCATTCGAGGCAGCCAAGAAGATCGATGCGCTGGGCGACGGGGTCTATGGCATCGGCGTCCAGGGCAGGGACCTCGATACCGAAGGTTATTGGTTCTACAGCCTCTGGACGCATGGCGGCAGCATTCTGGGGCCGGACGGCAAGAGCGGGTTCGCTTCGCCTGAGGCCGTGACAGCGACCAACAATTATCTGCGCATGATCAAGGCGAATGTCACCCAGCCGGGCGTTACCGGTTCCAGCCGCGAGGACCTGCAGAACCTCTTCGCCGCCGGAAAGATGGGCATGGTCCTGTCGGGTCCGTGGTTCAATGCGCAGCTCGCCGAACAGGGCAAGGATGTCGAGTACGGCATCAGCCGAATTCCGGTCGCAACGACCGAGGCGACCTATGGCGTCACCGATACCATCGCCGTCCTGGAATCCTCGAAGGTGAAACCACAGGCGATGAAGTTCCTGGAGTTCATCTTCAGCAAGGAAAACAGGCTTGAATTCGGCAAGCTCGAAGGCTTCGTGCCTGTCCTGAAGGCGGAATCGACCGAGCCCTTCTTCACCGAGAACCCGAAGATGTCGGTGTTCCTCGAAATGGGACCGACGGCAAAGTTCGCACCGCTGTTCCCGCGTTGGGAAGAGATGGCGGACGGCCTCAAGTCCGAGCTGTCCAGGATTTACGCCGGCGAGGTTTCGGCCGAGGAAGGCCTGAAGCAGGCGGCTGCAAAGATGGATGCGATCCTGGCCGAAGAAGAATAAGTCCTGAAATCGTCGCCCGCAGGCGATCCATTCTACTCAGGTGGCGTGACGACCACGCCACCGCTCTTCCTCAAAGGTAAAGCGCGTATGCCGGGAATTGAGATGACCGCCCCCAGAAGCGCCGCAAGCGCGGGCCGGTGGAGCAAGACGGGGCTACCGGGTCCGGCCTTCGCGCTGATCCTGATTGCACCCTGTCTGCTGCTTTCGGTCGCCGTGATCGGCTATCCGATATTCGACGTGATCCGTATGTCGCTCTTTGACGTAAGTCGTACTGGCGTTGTCCGCGATTTCACTGGTCTGGCCAATTTTGCCAAGGCCTTCGCCGACCCTGTTTTTCTGCAGGCTGCACGCCAGACCCTTGTCTGGACCGTCGCCGTCGTAGGCGGAACACTGCTGGTCTCTGTGCCGATTGCCTTGATCCTCAATGAGGATTTCTATGGCCGGACAATCGCACGGACAATCGTGCTGCTGCCTTGGGCCATTTCGCTGGCGATGACGGCGGTTGTATGGCGCTATGTCGTCAACGGAGATTTCGGCACTCTCAACATGACACTGGCCGCCCTCGGCCTGCCATTCGAAAACTATCCATGGTTGGCCGACGCCAGGACGGCGTTCCTCCTTGAGATACTGGTCGGAATTTTGGTGTCGGTGCCGTTCACCGTGACGATCCTCCTCGGCGGGCTGACGTCCATCCCGGAGTCCCTCTACGAGGCGTCTGCCATCGACGGCGCGTCGTCGACCAAGAGTTTCTACTTCATTACGATGCCGCTGCTGTGGCCGTTCATGCAGATCGCGCTCGTCCTCAACGTCATCTATGTTTTCAATTCATTCCCGATCATCTGGATCATGACCAATGGCGGCCCCGCCAACCGGACCGACATTCTGATCACCTATGTCTACAAACAGGCCTTCGCTTTCGGAAAGCTTGGCAACGCAGCGGCCGGTTCCGTGGTCATGTTCGCGATGCTGTTGGTCTTCGCCGTTGTGTACCTGTTTCTGACAAAAGCGCAGGGGGCTCGCAACGATGTCTAAAGCAAAGAAGAGTCTCGTTTGCTGGGCGCTGCTTTCACCCTTCCTCCTGGTCGTACTCTTTCCCTACGCGACGATGCTGTCGACGTCGCTGAAGCAGAAGGACGAGATATTCACCTTCCATCGGACCTGGCTGCCGCGCGAGTTCTATCTGGGCAATTTTGCCGAGCTCATTTTCGAGAAGGGATTTGGACGGGCATTGGCAAACTCACTTGCCATCAGCATCGGGGCCACCGTTTTGTCCCTCGCGGTGGCCATACCAGCCGCCTATGCGCTCACCCGGATGCGGGTTCCAGCCAAGGGCGCACTGACCAATTACCTGCTCATCACCCAGATGATCTCGCCGATCGTTCTGATCATTGGTCTGTTCCGGATGTTTGCCTATTTCGGCCTGGTCAACAGCCTGCTGTCGGTGATCATCGCGCACAGCGCCTTCTTCATGGCATTTGCCGTCTGGATGCTGCAGAGCTACTTCGCGACCATTCCGAAGGATCTCGAAGAGGCCGCGTGGATGGACGGCGCCGGCCGGTTCAGTGCCTTCATCCGCGTCTTCCTGCCGTTGTGCCTTCCCGGGATTGTCGTCACGGCAATCTTCACCTTCGTCAATTCCTGGAACGAGTATGCGATGTCGTTGACGCTGTTGCGCCAGGTCAGCCAGCAGACCGCGCCGGTTCAGATCGCGTTCCTGACCGGCACTCTCTACCAAATTGAATGGCATCTCATCATGGCCGCGACGTTGCTTGCGTCGGTGCCTGTCGCAATCGTCTTTGCAACCATCCAGCGCTACCTCATTGGGGGAATGGCGCTTGGTGGGGTCAAGTAGGAGGAGCTAAGTGGCTTCCATCAATCTCACCAACATCCGCAAGCAATATGGCTCGGTCACGATCATCGACGATGTCCATATCTCAATCGAGGATCGAGAATTCGTCGTCCTGGTAGGTCCGTCAGGGTGCGGCAAGTCCACGCTCCTCCGGATGATCGCCGGGTTGGAATCGATCTCGGGAGGGACCATCGCCATTGACGGCGAGGTGGTGAACGACGTTGGCCCGCAGCGGCGCGATTTGGCGATGGTCTTTCAGACCTATGCGCTCTATCCGCATATGACGACCGCGCAGAACATCGGCTTTCCCCTGAAGCTGCGGGGCGCCAGCCAGGATGATATTGGCCGTTCCGTCGCAGGTGTGGCAAACACACTGCATCTCGACGCGCTTCTTGACCGCCAACCACGCGCCCTTTCCGGCGGGCAGCGTCAACGCGTCGCGATGGGCAGGGCGATGGTACGGGAGCCGCGGGCCTTCCTTTTCGATGAGCCGCTGAGCAATCTCGACGCGAAACTCAGGCATCACATGCGCATCGAGCTGCGCCAATTGCACAAGTCGCTGGGCGCAACGTCCATCTATGTCACGCACGACCAGATCGAGGCGATGACCATGGCCGACCGGATCGTTGTCATGAACCGCGGCAAGGTCGAGCAGGTGGGTACACCACTCGAGCTTTTCGACAAGCCGGCAAATGTCTTCGTTGCCGGCTTCCTCGGCTCGCCGACGATCAACCTGGGCAGCGCAACGCTTTCGGCCGGAGGTGGATCAGCCAAGCTCGAATTCCATGCCGGCTCCGGTCCGATCGAGCTTGCCAACATTCCGCCGTCAGCTCACAAGGAGGTTGTGGCCGGGGTGCGCCCGCAACATCTGGAAGTTGTCTCTCCAGAGGGCGCTGGGCTCACGGGGACGGTTGATCTGGTCGAGCATACGGGGTGTGAAACCAACGTCATTCTTTCAGTTGGACCCGAGAAGTGGACGGTACAATCGCGGATCCGCCAGCATCTCGTGCAAGGAGAGCGTGTCGGGCTCGTCTTCGACCCGACCAACCTCCACCTCTTCGCAGCCGATACCAAGGAGCGGATATAATGGCAGCAATGCGTACTCACGGCTCCACCAGCGAAGCCAAGCCTGCGGAGGCAAGAAAGCGCGACCCCGAGCGCACCAGGCTTGTGATCATCGAGGCAGCTCGCGAGGAATTTGCCGAAAACGGCTACGATGGCGCACGCACGGATCGGATCGCCACCCGCACGGGCATGAGCAAGGGCGTTCTCTACCACTACTTCAGTTCGAAGGATGATCTATTCGTAGCCGTCCTGGAAGACATCTACCAGGAGCTTCGCTCGCAGAACGAAGCCCTGGTTCTGGACGAATTCGAGCCGGTAGACGGCATCCGCGAGCTCATCGCGCACACATACCAGTACTTCGTCGATCATCCTGAGTTCATCGTGCTGGTGAACTCCGAAAATCTGATGAAGGCCCAGCACCTTGAGCGATCGGAGAGCATCCGCAACATGTTTACACCCTTGTCGCGGCGCCTGAGCGAGTTGATCAGCCGCGGCCAGGAGCAGGGCATTTTTCGGTCAAACGTCGATGTCGTCGAACTATACATCTCGATCGTCGGCCTGGGCTATTTCTTCCTGGCCAATCGCTGGACCCTCGGCGTGGTCTTCAACCGTGATCTGTTGGGACAGGGTGCGGAAAAGGTGCGCCTGCAGCATATGACCGAAATGGTTCTCGACTATCTGCGCAACGTCAAATCCTTGGACGGAAAAGAATGATCGCTACGCCGCCGTTACTGCCGGATGCCGGGCCGCTGCGCTGGCGCGACGTTGTCGAAACGCCCGCGGTGCTGATCGACCTCGATGTCGTCGAACGGAACATCAGGCGCTGCCAGGAGCAGTGTGACAAGCTCGGCGTAACTGTCCGACCCCACATCAAAACGCACAAATTGCCGCTGCTCGCGCACGCCCAACTGGCGGCAGGGGCGGTTGGCGTCACGGCGCAGAAGATCGGCGAAGCCGAGGTCATGGCCGATGCGGGAATCGACGACATCCTCATTTCCTACAACATTGTCGGCCATCGCAAGCTTGAGCGGCTGAGGCATCTCGCCGAACGGTGCCGCCTTTCTGTGGTTGCCGATAGCGCCGAAGTCGTTGCCGGCCTTGCGCGTACATTCGCGGACGGAAAAAGCGAACTCGGCGTCCTGGTAGAATGCGATACCGGCATGCAGCGGTGTGGCGTCCTGGCCCCGGAGGCCGCGCTCGAACTGGCCCGGCAGATCTCCAGCTCCCCTGGCTTGCGGTTCGCCGGCGTGATGACGTACCCGGCTCCCGGCCAGGGCAATGCGGCCGGGGAATGGCTCGAGCGTGTTGCTGGCATCATTCGTTCTGCGGGGATCGAAGCCGAAATTGTGTCGAGCGGCGGAACTCCCGACCTATACGCAATGAAGCATCACACCAGCCTTACTGAGTACAGGCCGGGCAGCTACATCTACAATGATCGCTCGCTTGTCACTGCCGGCGCTTGCGGACCGGAAGATTGCGCGCTGACGGTGCTGACGACCGTCGTCAGTTCGCCCGCGCGAGGCCGCGCGATCGTCGATGCCGGTACGAAGGTGCTGACGTCCGATCTCTTCGGGATGAGCGGGTATGGCATGGTACTGGACCGGCCCGACAGCTCTGTCACGTCGCTGAACGAAGAGCACGGACGGATCGAATATGGCAGCGAGCCGATGCCTTCGGTGGGCGAGTTCCTGCGCATCATCCCCAACCACGCCTGTGTCGTCAGCAACATGGTAGATTGCGTACATCTCGTCAGGGGAGAGTATTACGTCCGGGCCGAGCCGGTGGCAGCGCGCGGTCGGATCACCTGAGTTCGCAGAACGGAACCGGTCTGCGTCCCTGCTGAATGGGCAACCTTAGAGAGACGTGGCCAACGTTCTATGGTTGAGACGGAGCGAGCGTCGCTGAGACTGCTCGCTCCGCCAGGCAATCATGCCATTGCCGGAACATTGGTGGCCTTGGACAAGGCGACGAAGTTGTCGCGTATGTAGGTCGCGGCCCGCAGCGCCAGAGCGGATATCGTCGGCGTCGGATTCACGGTTCCGCCGGTCGCAAGCACGCTCCCGTCGATGATGAACAGGTTGGGCACCTCCCAACTCTGGTTCCAGCCGTTCACCACGGAGGTTTCCGGATCCTTGCCCATCCGGCATGTTCCAAGCATGTGCCAGGCGGGCGTCCGGTATACTCCATTCGCATCGCGGTAATCCTGCAGGCGATACTCGACGGCATCACATGCCTGCGCGAGATCCTTCAACCGATCAAGCATGTAGTTCATCATGCGCTTGTCGTTTTCGCCGGGCGTGTAATGCAGCTTGGCTCCGGGCATTCCGTCCGAATCCGTCCGAGTATCCAGCGTGACCCGATTTTCGGGGTTGGGAAGATCGTCGCCTATGGCAAAGACGCCGATGGAATGGCCGAAATGATTTTCAAACCATCGATGATGCCCTGACCCCCATGGCGCGCGGGCAGACGAAAGCCATCCGGCCGCCAACTCCCCGGCAGATGGGGTCGAAGAGATGCAGTTGAGGTTGAAACCGTTCACGAAGCCGCGCGACAGGTCGGTTTCGGCGAATTCGCGACTGATCAGCGAGGCAGCATAGCCGATGTGGCCGTCGACCGGGCGGTCGACCCACATTTCGGACGCCACGAGCGTGTGGTGGAGCAGGTTGCGGCCGACCTGGTCGTTACCGTTGGCGAGGTTGTCCGAACCCAGCAGGAGACGCGGCGTGCCAACGCCGTTGGCTGCCACGACGACAATCCGCGCCTTCTGGAACAGAAGCTGGTCGGAGTTGCGATCTATGTAGTGGGCGCCGGTAGCGCGACCGTCCGCCCCCTTTTCGATCCTGAGGACGCGGGCGTGGGTTCGCAGTTCACACCCCGCACGCAAAGCCTTGGGCCAGATAGATGTCGCGTATTCGTTCATCGAGCCACGAGGGCAGCCGCTGCATACGCCGCAATTGTTGCAGGCAGGGCGACCATCGTAGTCTTCCGAGATGACAGATGCCTCGACGGGCCACCAATGCCAATCAAGCCTGTCAAAGCCGGACGAAAGCCGCCGGGCGACGTCGGAAACAGGCAGCGGGCGGGTTGGGCAACGCTCTCGCGGCGGCATTGCAGGGTCGCCCGCCAACCCAGAGACGCCTACGACCTGATCCGCGAGTTCATAGAAGGGAGAGATGTCCTCATAGGTGATAGGCCAGTCGGGCTGAAGGCCGTGCTCGGTGCCCTTCCTGAAGTCTGACGGACGGTAGCGTGGCCATAGGCCGCCATAAACGTTGGTCGACCCGCCCACGGCGTTCCACATGAGTACCTGCGATGAGTTGGACTCGACTGGAAAATCATCGGCGTGATCGCGTTTGTTGACGTCGGGGTTCCATCGACCGCGTCTCTGCCAAGACCAGTCCGCATGTCCGTGCGGCCGATCACCAGCGTTTACCCACGATCCCTGCTCCAGGCAGACCACGTCGAGTCCAGCTTTCGCGAAGACGAGCGCGGCGAGCGACCCCGTCGCGCCGGCACCGACGATCAGGACGTCGCAGATACGCTGCCGGCTCATCGCTTCATCCCCCAACGTTCGGTCGTTGCTGAGCCAAGGTCGATCGACGACAGGTCCAGGGGCACGACGTCCTCGGTTCGCAGATAGCGTCCGCGGCCGTGGGTCGGCGTATCACGTTCAAGGTCAAAGGCCGGCATGGGGTATCCGTCTGCATGGGGGAATGTGGAGTATGGTCGACCACCGGCCCTGATCGCTTCCACTACTCCCGGCATCTCGTAGTAGGCGAGCAGCGCTGCGGTGTAGATCTTGTCGAATAGAACAGGGTTTGCCTCTTCAAACTGTCGAACAGCCGAGATGCGGCGTTCCGAAGCGGCGTTCAGCAGGCCTTCTGAAGCAGGTTCGAGCGCTGTGGCCAATAATTCGATGGCGCGGGAGGGCCGATCGCCAGACAGGCGCAACAACACCAGACCATGGACGCCAACCTCAGAGGCCGAGGGCCAGCAACCATCGCCTGGAATAAGCTCATCCACTAAGCGCTTAAGTACGATCTCGTTTGCAATGGGCAAGTTACTTGGCTGCATTCTAAAGCCCTTGGTTGCTGTGGCCGTGCAATCGTTGCGTGGCGGGGTCGGTGCCAAGAAGGGAAGTGCGAGCCATCGGGTCTTCGTTTCTCCATTCTCGCGGACCTATCGACCCCTTCGATTTGCGTGTTGCTCTCAGATTACGCAAACTGACTAGTCAGTCAATAGCGAGCGCTTGTCTTCCTAGCTGCTACCGGCATGTGAGTTCTCCGTGGAATTGCGGGATTGGGAAAGCGCTGCTTCGGTGACACTTACCGAAACGGTCGAGTGCCCTGTTGGTCATCCGACATTGTTCTATGTCAGCTTATCCGAGTCTCGCCCCGAAACCGGACAGGTTCCGGCACCGTTGCCACCCCTTGCTGTAGTCTCGGCGCGGATCCCGGCGGCGCGTCCTTTGCTGCTAAGGCCCCGTCATCCAGACGGCCTGCCTCCGGACGACGGGCGCGAATCCAGCGACGAGCATTACCGCGATCATCGCACCGGTGACCACAAACAATGCGCCGGACAGGGAGATGACCGTTAGCGCCGCGCTGGCGAAGATCACGCCGATGGCGTTCGCGGTACGCAGCAGCGCAAACACTGCGGGCCGCTTTCGCGGAGGCGCTAACCGATCAAGCGCAAGCGCGTAGTGGGTTCCGAGCGGCGCAAGCACGAAGCCTATGAGGATAGCTCCGATCACGGTCGTCACGAGAGACGACCCCAACGCCGCTAGAGCAGCTCCCAGCGTCATGACCCCCAACTGGACGACCACTATGCGCCTGCTCGCCAGCCGGTTCCGCACACTCACCCAGATCCCTCCTGCGACTGAAGCCAAGCATAGCGGCACCGTGAACAGAATGGCAAAGGCCGGCTCGTAACCGAACTTCAGAGCTAACGCGACAGCGCCGATCTCAATTGCCGCGACAGTTGAGCCGCCAGCGGCCGCGCAGGCGAGCCAGAGCAAGATGGAAGGGCTCAGGATAGAGCCCTCCGTATGCGGGATGTCCGTGACATGGACCAGGTTTGCCTGAGGGATCAGGAGGATGGGTATCGCTCCCATTGCGGTGATCGCCAGCAAGGCGAAGACGGGCGATATCGAACCGAGACCGGACGCCGCGACAGGCCCCAGGACGAAAGTCAATTCGTTGAGGGTGGATGCTATCCCGAGGGCACGCGGCAAGCGCGATGCGGGCGTGAAATGATTGAGCAGCGACCTCAGGTAGCCGAATGCTGCGCCATTCACCGATCCGGCCAAGGCCGCGAGGCAGACGAGCCAGAGGAAGGGGGCCTCGTAGTAGGCGCACAAAGCGATGCCAGCCAAGGCAATCGTCCGAAATCCCACCAAGAGCCTGAGGAACGTGGAGGCCGGCAGGTTCCTGCCAAGACGCGTGATCGGAATTGCCCCTGCCACCTGTGCGATCGTCATTGCGAGGATTATGCCAGCTCCCCCTCTCGCGTCGCCCACCAAGCTCAGAGCAAGAAGCGAAAAGGCCACCGGTCCCGCAGCCTGCGGCACCGACAAGGTTGCAGACGAGGCAAACCAGCGGATGAGTGGCCAGCGGCCCGATGGGCTGCTCGCCGGATTATCAGGATTGTGATCGCTGGTCATGCTGTCGTGGTTCGGCCGAAGACAATTGCGCGCACTCCCTCGACCAGGATTTCTCGAACCTCGCAGCCATACGCGACTGGGATTCGTGGCGGATGTCGGGTAGCGCGCCTCTAACAGGATGAAGCTGCAAGAGATAACAACACCGGAACACGCCTCGACCCTTGGTGGGCCGGGCCGTTCCCGGACATTCTTTCCCAATACGGGAGAGGACGTTACCTCGCGATGGGGACCTTATCCACCAAGCTCGCCGAGTCAACTGTGGAGGATGTGGTGATGCAAACCCAGGAGCGAGGCCCGACTGAGTTGGAGTCTCTGTGAGCGACTGTCAGACCAAGCGACAGTCAAACATTACCTGAAATTGCGAGAGCCGAGTTCCATGTCGGATGACGACAGCTGAACCGCATCCACCGACGCCAACTCAACAACCGCATTGAACAGCATCATCGGCATGGCACGCGATGTCCCTTCATCCTATCGGAACCGCATAAGTCTAACCTTGGATCCGCGCAAAAACCCGATCGAGGGCCAGCACCAGGGAGCGGCTGCCACCGTCTTCGTTGAAGTCATGTAGGACCTGCTCGTTGAGGCCGCCCTTGGTGGCGAATTCGTGGCTCATTTCGAGGAATTCAACATCCTTGCCGGCCAATAGCGCCGTTTCGGCGAGGCCGGAGAACAGAGGAGCGAGATAGGCGCGACCCTTTTCTTCCGGGAGGCCGTTCTCCGCGAGCCAGGCGGCCGTAGTTTGCATGATGCCGAAATAGGTAGCCATCAGGGCGCTTGCCGCAGCGAGGAGATCGTACTCCGTCTTTGTCTCGCATTCGACTGCTTTGCCCAGCACGTCGAAGATGGCAGCCGTATCGGTATCAGGCGGGTAGACGGCTGTGACGCCCTTGCGCCTTCCGACAAAAGGCAGTGGAATCGCTTGGGAGAGACGCACATCCGCGCCGATCCAGTCGAGAAGCGCGCTTCGGCTCGTTGCGGCAACGACGCTGATCACGCTCTGCCCGTCGCGGAACCGAAGCGGTCGGATGACCTCCTCCGCGATCTGCGGGCGGATAGCCAGCACCACTGTATCGCATTGATCTACGATCGCCTGGTTGTCGCCTGAGACGATTACAGTTGGGAAATCCGCGGACAATTTGGCCGAGATATCTGCGCTGCGTTGCGACACCATCACGTAGGACACAGCGGCCGGCTCGGTGAGCAGGCCGCGTACCATAGCGTCAGTAATGGCGCCGGTTCCGACAAATCCAATCTTTCGAGACAGGGCCATGATCATTCCGTTGTCGCGAGGGGCAATATGACCGATTCGACGACAGCGTCCGCCGGATTTACGGCTATTACGGAGTCCCAAAGGCGCCAACCGTCCCTTTGGTTGACGATCCTTATTCCTGCAACGAGATCAGTCGCTTAACCGCCGGTGCATGCGGATGGCACTGCTCTGCCAATGCCCCACGTTAGCTTTCCCTGCACTATGGTGATCGTCTGCTGACCATTCGAATAGGTTGTTCCGTCTGGTCCCATGGCGGGCAATTCGATCTCGGTCGCTCCGTTGATGGATACCGAGGCGTGGTCTCCGAGCAGGCGCACTGCCAGGCGCGTGCCGTCCTCGCACGTGTATTCACTGACGGGATGGGGGTTGCCTGCACCGATCGCCGCGCCTGAGGCCGGATGCTCGAAGCCTGCAAGCGTCAGTACGCTGATCGCAGCGATCGACAGTTCTCTCCACATGATAGTTCTCCAAGCTGGCGCGCTGGTGCGGGCGAGGTGGCGGCGCGCGCAGATGTTCTATTCGGGGTAGATTTCAACGCCGTCTTGGGGCGCCTTGTTGAACAGAATGAACGCGAGAGGGTTGCCGGGCTCGGACATCGCATCGCTGCGCTGTCCCGAAATCTCTCCGGCCACTCCGGCTGTATACTCGGCGACCACTTCACCGAAGCTGTTGCGCTGAATGGCCACTTTTTGTCCGGGTACAACTTTGTCGTTCAGTTTGACCAGATGCTCGACGAGCCCGCCTGCGGTGGCCAGAACCGGGAACCCGCTATTGCCGACAAAGACAGCCATGCCCTTGGCAGTGCGGCCCATCGGTCCGGCAACGATCCCGTAATGCTTGAGGACGTTCATCGTCCCTTCGACGAACAGCGCGATCATCTCGCGATCCAGTACGCGGGCAGCGCCGATCTCCGGTGCAATCGCCGGAATTCCCACGTCTATGAACGCATTGTGCAAGACCGTTGGATAGGCGGCTTTCGGCATGTTGAGAATCTGGCCGACGGGATAGAGATCCAGCATTGCCTTGACCTCGGGCCTGTCTATTTCGCCGATGTTGAATGCGGTGACTTCGAACCCGGTCGTCCCGGTGTGGAAATCGATCGCTGCGTCGGCATTCGGCCGCAGCAGCCTGTTGAACAGAAGCCCGGCATGGCGGCTTGGCGCGGTGAGGCCGTTCTCATTCCCGGGCCATTCCCGGTTCATGTCGATCAGGTCGATACCTCTGCCCTGGTTCGGCCACCGGCGTTGCATGCTTTCCAGGGCCGGTCGGGATATATCGGTAACCGCCATCACGGTGCCGGACATCTTCGCCGGCTCGAGCTGGTTCATCACGGTATGGACCGTATGTATGGAACTCATCTCGTCACCATGCACACCGCTTGTCAGGACGACACGCTTGCCCGGCTTTGCGCCCCTGGTGACTGTTACGGACACGTACCAGTGCTGCCCGGTGGGCGTCTCCACACCCTGAAAATATAGGCGATGCGTCTGTCCGGCCTCCAGATCCTTCACGTCGAGCGAAGTGACGACCTTCTTTCCGTCGATGGTATCGCCCGTGAAAACGGTGCCTTTTCCATCAACGGCCAACGAGCCGGCAGACGTCGATCTTGATTGTGCCTGGGCAGCGCCCGTCACGAGTGCGGCTGCCGCACCAACGGTTGCGACGGATCCGATCATGAAGCCGCGACGATCGAGACCCGGGTCATTGCCAATTGTCATGGGAAGCTTCCGTACTTCATCACAAGACCACCCTGCAGGATCGCCATCAAGGACGTGCAGAAAGTGACGTGGAATGGATCACCTGCGAATGCGTCGAACATCCACCACACGCCCCGTGCGTGAGTTCAGCGCGATTTCAAACCTGCTGCTGCCGCGCCGGGCGTGGTAGATGAAAATCCTGCCGCGGCAGTCTATGCGCCGGACCTCACGGAAGCCTCTGTTCTGAAGCAGTCTTTGGCCTTGGCTGCAACTAATGGCCCGGCCGTGGTTCAGGCTGGTTCCGATTGTGATGTTGACGGTTACCGCCTGAGCCGGAGTGGGCGCCGCCAGCGGCATTGCAAGGCCGATCGCAAGACACAGAGCCAACAAACGTTTCATGACGAACCTCGATTACAAACGACATCTGCCTGATGTCAGTTCCTCAGTAGACCTGTTGTCAACAAGCGCTTCATGCCGACCGGCGTCTTTGGGACGTGATGCATAATATCTGGACACTATGCCAACCTCCGTCGCCCTTGGCGCTGAGGAGACGGGGCTGTTAGTGGCGCAAAGGCGAGTTGATCGTTTCCGTGAGACGAGAGGCCGCGTGACACGCTGCGATTGAGGCGCAGTGCATAGGATTGGGACGCTCAGCCAATCACTTCGACGTTTCAATCGACTAAAGCAATGGCAGCATTGTCGTCGGTGCTCATGCAATCGACATGTGCACCGTAGTGGAGGAATCGATCGATGATACGAACAATGGGTGAGGTTGCTGTTCTCCTTGTGATCGCCCTGGCTATGTCGGCGTGCAACACGCCCCAGGAACGCGCGCTCGGCGGAGCCGCCATTGGCGCAACAGGCGGCGCACTGGTTGGCCAGGCCATCGGCGGCAATACCGGGGCAACGGTCGCGGGTGCGGCAATCGGCGGTGTGGCGGGTGCCATGATTGGTGCCGGGACCGCTCCGGGCGAGTGCCGCTTCCAGCGGGTCGACAGCCGTGGACGACCAATGGTCGATCGCTACGGCAGGCCGGTGACTTATCTCGCACCTTGCCGGTAGGCGCCTGTCTGCGACGTAGCGGATCGGCGGCCCATTCATCGGGCCGCCAGGTCACTGCGCCGGGGTCGAGGCAACACTTACGCGGTCAGAAGGCATGACCTGAGCCCGCAGCGTAAGCACCATCAACATCCGCAGAAGGTTGCGCTTACGGGCATGCGCTGTTTCCTGGCATTGATGTTGTCTCTGTTTTGGTCCGCTGCATCGGCGCAGGATTGCGTGGTGCTGCTTCACGGCCTTGGGCGTTCGGCCCCATCGCTGCTCCTGATCGAGGAGGCACTGGAGGCCAACGACTTCAGGGTGGTGAATGACGGCTATCCCTCCCTGAAAGCTCCGGTTGAAAAGCTGATCGAGCATGTCGACAAGTCGGTGATCAGATGTGGGACGTCTGGGAATATCCACTTCGTGACGCACTCGCTTGGCGGCATACTGGTCCGGGCCTGGCTGCAGCAGCACAGGCCTGGAAACCTCGGCCGCGTGGTCATGCTGGGTCCGCCAAATGGCGGCTCCGAGATCATCGACGAATTCGGCGATCTCGCAATCCTGCAGATGCTCACCGGACCAGCCGGCCGGCAACTGGGCACCAATCCGGGCAGCATTCCCAACACGCTCGGGCCGGCAGATTTCAATCTCGGCATCATAGCCGGCGACAGATCGACCAATCCCGCGTTCTCCCAATTGTTCAGCGGCCCCAATGACGGCAAAGTTTCGGTCGAGAGCACCAAACTCGAAGGCATGGCTGACCATATCGTGCTGCCGACGTCCCACACATTCATGATGAACAATCCATTGGTCATCGCGCAGGTTCTGTACTTCCTGCGCGATGGACATTTCGACCACCACCTGACCATGCGCGAGCTGTTCCGGCGCGTGTTGAGGAACTGAACACGCACCGGCCGAGGACAATATGTTCCGCTATCTCGCCATCTTCTGCCTTGTCGTCGCCGGGGCGACCATAGCCATTTCCTTTTACCAGCCGCCCATGCGCCTGATGCCCGCCCCGCTCGCTTTCCTCAGCGGCCTGTCAAGCTCCTTCACCTCCAATCCAGAGCGCAAGTCAGATCCGGAGATCGATCTTTTCTACGCCACCAACCGGCTGCCCATCGGGCCGCGCAACGACCGCCTCTATGCGGTCATCCCGGGCAGGGATCTGCATCTCGGGGAGGCGACGGTCAGAATCGGCGAGGAAGGTACGACCTGGGACAGGATTTATGCCTGGTCGACCGGTGCAAGCGACGACCGGCGGCCATTCCTCCATCTCAGCAATCTGAATGAGCAGGCGGCAATCGAGCCGGATCAGGCGCTTTCACCCGCGGCGATAGCCTGGTTCGACAAGATCGACCAAGCGTTGGCCGCGAGCCCGGATCGCGACGTCATTGTCTATGTCCACGGCGCCAACACCACCGTTGAACGTGCCGCCGGACAGGCAGCGCAGCTGCGCCATTTCACAGGCCGGACCGCCGTGGTCGTTCTATTCGCCTGGCCGACGGCCGAGAACTTCCTGAGGTATCCGAGAGATATGGTGACCGCTTTCGGCGCGGCTCCCCAGCTGGCCAAGTTGGTCGAGCTCCTGTCGAAGCACACAATTGCTGACAAGGTCGACTTGTTGACCTACAGCGCCGGCGGCACTGTCGGCAGCGACGCCCTGGCATTGGCGGGGCGCAAGGCAAAGCAGCCGGACGCCAGGCCGGTGCGTCTCGGCGAGGTTTATCACGCCGCCCCCGACGCCGATTTTCGACGCTTCGTGACAGACATGCGCGACTACGCCGACGTGGCCGAACGCGTGACTGTTTCTGCCAATCTCAACGATAGCGCGCTCAGGCTGTCGCAGGCGATTAACCGTGCGTCACGCGCAGGCAGGCCTGATATGGAAGAACTTGATGCGGATGACACGACCTGGCTACTGCAAAGCGCACGGACCGACGGTCTGGAACTGCTTCGGGTCAGGCCGGAGAACATTCCCGGTCTGTCGCGAACCTCGCATACATTCTGGTATGACGACCCGTGGGTCAGCAGCGACGTGCTTATCACGCTGCTTTATGATCTGGCCCCCGGCGAGCGCGGCCTGATGGACGCTGCGGCTGCCTCCGGGGTTCACTACTGGACCTTCACGCCAGACTATCCCGACCAGCTTGCCGATGTCTTGTCGCGGCTACGTCAGCAGGGAAAAGTCCACCCCGCAACCAGTGACTGACTGCCACGTGATCTGGCACCCGATCTGGCACGCGACGCTTTCCCATGGCGGGCCTCAGAGCATCTCTGCACTGTGTCGAGGCCCAATAACGCTGCTTGCATTGTCTGGCCCAATTCTGGACCCACTCGGGCCATGCTGGTTCGAGTTAGCCGACATGTCCGGCAATGAGATTGGCCGACAGCAGAAACAGCACGTAAGACAGCGCCACAAGAACATACATCTGGCCGTCGCCATTGTAGATCCTGCGCGTTGCTTCGGCTGAGCGAATGCCAAGGCGTGCAATGTTCTCCCAGACCCTCGTTGCCAGCGGCGCCGACCAGGGTTGCGAGATCTTGATGTAGTAGCGATAGAATTCGGCGACACCCTCGGCGGCAGTGCGGCCTTGGTCGAGGCGATAGACGATCCATCCGATCAGGAACAGAACGCCGGCCCCGGCAATCGAGGCGGCCATGACGGGAACCGGATTCCAATAGCCATAGATCGTCTCGAGCGACATGCCCTGCCAGACCAGCGTTGAGGCGAAATGGGGATCGATGGCAGTCGATACCGGGTCCATGAACAGCTTGGGCTGGAAGGAGAGCACGAGGATCGCCCCGACAAGCACGATTTGCGGCAGGAGAAGATGCACCGGCGCTTCGCCGGCGTCGACGGCCGCAGCCTGCGGCGGCGCGAGAAACAGCGCATGGGCGAGGCGGAACATGTAGAGCAGGCCGATCAGCGTGGCCAGGATGCCTGCTGCCGCCAGGCCGTACCAGCCCTTGTCGACCATGGCGCTGAGCAGGAGCCATTTGCCGCCGAAGCCGGCGAGCGGGGGCAAGCCGGACATCGACACAAGAGCAATGACGGCAGTGACGAAGGTCAGTGGCATCCGTTTGGCCAGGCCGCCGAGCCCGTCGAGGCTGCGGGTCCCGCAGCGCAGGATCACGCCGGCAATGGCCAGGAACAGGATGCCCTTGACCATCAGATGGTTGGCGACGAGGTAAAGGGCAGTAACCCAGCCAAGATGGCTCATGAGCGCGATTGCCGTGATGATGTAGCCGAGCTGGCTCATGCTCGAATAGGCAAGCAGCCGCTTGACGTCGTCCTGCCTGAAGGCGAGGGCGGCGCCGACCACAGTCGTCAGCATGCCAATCCAGCCCATGAGATGGGCAAGCTCCAGCCCAGCCTGCGAGCGGATGGCAAGATAGGTGACCATGAACAGGCCGAAGATGGCGACCTTGCTGACCACCGACGACAGCATTGCCGAGAGGTCGTCGTCGGCCTCGGCATAGGCGCCGGGCAGCCAGATATGGAAGCCGATCGCACCGGCCTTGATGAGGAAGCCAAGTGCCAGCAGCGCAAAGGCGGAGGCAGCGTCCGTCCCGCCTGTCCGGAACGCCTGCAGCACGGAAGTGCCGTTGGCTGCATCGGCAAGCGCGAAGCCGGCAAGCAGGCAGAAGGCTGAGGTCAGCGAAAACAGCAGGAAGGGCAGGGCATAGGGGTGGGCATGCCTACCTTGCGCGATCATGAAGTAGGACGATAGCGTGATCAGTTCCCAGGCGAAGAAGAACTCCAGGCTGGTTTGCGCGCGCATCATCGCGGCGATTGACAGCAAAAGCACCGCCATCAGCGGATAATAGCCGGGGCGAGAATCCGGTCTGTAGAGCGCTGCCGAGGCCACCACCAGACCGCCGGCCAGAAGCACGGTGGCAAAGAGCCCTGATATGCCTGTCGTATCGGAGATCAGCCAGTTGCCAACGCCGAGCACGGCCAGAAGCATCAGGCAGCATTTGACGCGCCCTGGTAGCCAGTCGAGCGCGTAGAGCACCATGGCCACAATGAGCGGCGCAAACAGCCAGAGCGAGGCAGCACCTGCAAGCTCGGCCGCATAATAGCTGCCGACGGCCAGCAGCACGGCACTGGCTGCGGCCGGCAACAGGTCTCGCCACGTGACGGAGACCGGCAGGTCGCCGGGCATGGCCCGCGTCGCCTGCTTGAACCAGCCGAACATGTAGGCAGCCTCCAGCAGCGAACCGAGCAGGATCAGGGCAATCCAGACATAGAGCTGGGCTCCGGAAAGCTGCATGATCAACTCCCACTTGGCCCAGAAGCCGGGGAAGGGCGGCAGGCCGGCAATGGCGACAAGCAGAAGTGCCAAGACGAGCAGAAGGAAGGGCCGCCCCGCAACGGTCGACCAGCCGGCCACCTGCGGGCGCTGCACCGCGCCGGAGAGCCAGAACAGCCCGGCCTTGGCGAAGAGATGGTTGGCAAACAGGCCGCCGATGACCAGTGGCATGGAGGCTGCCGCGCCCTGCTTCTGCAGCAAGGCCAGCGCCAGCATCATCAGTCCCATCTGCGCGATGGAGGAGTAACCCAGCATGCGCTGGACGTTGCTTTGCCTGAGCCCGACGAGATTGGAGAACAGGAAGGTGGCGCCGCCGGCGACCGCGATCAGCGCGAGATGATTTTCGAACAAGGGCAGGAGCTTGAGCAGCGCAAAGAACACGCCCGTGGAAACACCGACCGATACCAGCGCGGCAATGCCACCGGGCGCCGTCTCGTAGACGTCGAGACCCCAGCCATTGGCCGGGAACGGTTTCAGTTCGAGGATCAGGCAGGCCAGCACGAAGATCAGCGCCGTGGTGCCGATCGGCCCGGCGAGGAGTTCGCGCCGTGCGATCAGTTCGTCGATGTTGAGCGTGCCGGTGACATGGTAGAGCAACACCGAGCCGAGCAGCAGGAACGACGAGGCGAGCACGGTTGCCATGACGTATTTGAAACTGGCCGCCAGCGCTGCCGGGCTGCGCTCGAGCCCGAGCAGGCCATAGGTCGCTATGGACACGATCTCCAGGAAGACGAACAGATTGAACAGGTCGCGGGTCATCACCATGCCGTTGATGCCCATGATGAGGATCAAATAGAGCAGGAGCGCCGCATAGCTGCTGCGCAGGCGTTGCCACAGCTGCCAGGCACCGAGTATCGCTGCTATGTTGACGCAGAAGGTGAAGAAGGCCTCCCAGGCCCCGAAGCGCAGATTGATGGAGATCGGCGGCACAGCACCCGCGGTATAGACCTCGATGGCCGGTTGGCCGTCTTGCAGCGCCCACAAGTTGACGCCGGAGATGGCCGCGATGCCGCAGAGTGCTGCGATGAAGGCGAGCGCCGGCAAGGGCTTGGCGATGCGGTAGAGCAGGGGGATGAGGAAGCCGCCGCCGAGGCCGAGCAGGAAGATGTTCAGCGGCTGGAACAGCGCTTCTACCATTTGGACTCCGTCAGCGCGTCGATAGACAGCGTCTTGCTGGCGTCATGGATGCGGATGGCGAAAGCCAGCATGATGGCGGTGACCGAAAAGCCGATGACGATCGCGGTCACGACCAGAGCCGAAGGCACTGGATCGACCGCCCGCGTCGTCGCCTGCTCGATCGCGAGTGCCGTGTCGATGATCGGCGCTGTGCCACCGGTGATGTAGCCGGTCGCCACCATGACAATGTGCAGCCCAGTGTCGATCAGGCCGAAGCCGATGATGATGCGCAGGATGTTGCGATGGCGCAGGATGCCCCACATGCCGATCAGCACCAGCAGGAAGCCGGTGGTCATGAGCAGTGTCGAGACAGGCAGGCCCATGGCGTTTTCCTGCGTTCAGTTGCGAAAGCGGTCGACGATGACGCTGAGTTCTGCGCCGACCTTGACGCCCAGCAGCGCCGAGATGACAGGGATGGCGCCGGCGCTGACCAGCGTGCCGAATTCACCCGAGGGAAGGATGTGGCTGTCGAGGAAGCCGGCCGCGAATACCAGTCCGAGGATGCCGATCCCGACATAGACGACGCCGGCAAGGGATTCCGTCACGCCGAGGAAACCGTGGTTGAGCCTGGTCGACGGCAAGGCGAGCATCAGAAGCATGGTTCCCGAGGCGACCACCGCACCACCCTGGAAGCCGCCGCCGGCCGACAGGTGGCCGTTCTTGATAACATAGGCGCCGAACAGGAAGATCAGCGGCAGGATGATCTCGGCGCCGTTGCCAACCAGTTCGCTGGGGCGACGCGACCTCATTCCTGGCTCCGCAGCCGTAGCGGTGTCCTTGCCGCCCAAAAGCACACCGACGCCCGCGGCAACCATGAACAGCACCGCCACTTCGCCGAGCGTGTCGAAGCCACGATAGGTGATCAGAATGCCCGTCACGACATTGGGTGCGCCGAGTTCGCGCGGCACCATGGCCAGGTACTGTTCGGCGAGCGCGGACACGCTGTCGCGTTCGGCATAACCGCCGACGATACTGGCGAAGACCGCCCCGAACAAAAGTACGACGAGGAAGGAGAGGACCGTCTTCATGACGCGTCCCCGTTGCCTGCCCGGTCGTCCTCCTCGCGCAGAGCGTCGACGATGGTCGACCGCGCCATAGGCGTGCCGATGGCGTGCGCTGCGCGCGACAGCGCGTGCGAGGAGAGCGGGTTGGTCATCATGACGAAATAGCCAACGACCAGGAGCTTGAACGCCCAATCCGGGTGATGGAAACCGAGCCCGGCAAGCACAAGAATGTTGCCCAGCGTCGAGGCCTTGGTGCCGGCCTGGATGCGGGTAAAGGTGTCGGGCATGCGCAGCAGGCCGAGCCCGGCGGAAAACAGGAAGAACGCGCCTGCTAGCACCAGGATGCTGCCCGTCAGCTCCATGGTCATCCTCCCCCGCCGCCGGTGCGGCGGATCGCGTAAAGAAAGATGACGGTCGACAGGCCCGAGCCGATTGCGGCTTCCGCCATGGCTACATCGGGCGCTGCCAGCAGCACGTAAGAAACAGCGGCAAACAGGCTTGCCAGGCCGGCACTCACCATCGCCGGCATGAGATTTTCGAGACAGACGGCCAAGACGCCACTGACCAGGATGCTGCCGCAGATCAGGATCACCAGCAGTTCAAGCATCGTCACGGCCCCTTTTCGAGGAAACGGGCAATGGCGAGCACGGCGAGGAAGCTGAGCAGGCCGTAAACGAGGGCGACGTCGATATAGACGAAGCGGCCTGACAGATGCGCGTAGAGCGTGATCAACGCGATCGAGACGACGGTCAGCATGTCGATGGCAACGACACGGTCGACTGCGGTCCGTCCGATCACCAGCCTCGCCACGCCGAAGACGATGGCGAAGGAGATCAGCACGCCGGCAAGCAGGAGCATCATGTCAGCCAAAGACCGCCTCCAGATGCTTCTCGAACGGCGCGACTATCATCTGGGTCGCCTGATCCGGGTCCGACGTCTTCACGTCGAGCCAGTGGATGAACAACGCCTCGCCTCTGACGTCCATCATCAGTGAACCAGGTGTCAGTGCGATCGAGTTGCAGAGCGCCAGCCTTCCGATCGGCGACTTCAAGCGAATGCGGACCCTGACGATGCCGGGATGGATGTCGATGCGCGGCGAATAGACATAGCGCAGCATGTTGAGATTGGCCTTCACCAACTCCGTGAAGAAGACGGCGGTATAGGCGAGGAAGTGCCATGCGCTGCGCGGGGTGATGGCGATGTCCCAGACATTGCTGCGGCGTGCGAAGATCAAGGCGACGGCAAAGGAAATGACAGCGCCGGTGACAAGGATGGGCGTTGCCAGCGACGCGTTGACGATCAGCCAGAGGATGAAGAGCAGCAGCCAAAGCACCGGCAGGCCGCCGACACCTTTCCCGATGGTCGGAGACCGTTCGCTCATAGGCGACTCGCGAGCGCCACGCCGCCGAGGATGCGGCCGGGCAGATAGATGACGAGAGCCGCCGCACCTTCGATGACCGAGCCGCCATCGGCCAGGATCGTTTCGCCGGCGCTGGCATCGCCGCCCTCGATCAAGCGGCGCAGCAGCCCGCTTTGACCGGCAAAGCCAATCAGCGTCGGGGAAGTTGCGAAAATGTTGTGCGAGCCGCCATCGACCTCGGACGCGTCAAGCACAGTGATATGCTTCTGTTGCAACAGCGCGATATCGGAGCCGCTGCCGACCCGCGGATGGCCGCCGGCGATGCGCCGGGATATGCCGAGGGCGCGGTCGCGACGCGATACCACGATGGCGAAGGGCATGGGCAATTCGCCGATGTCGCGGACCTGGCTCTGGAAGGCGTCGATGTCGATGTCGGGCGCTGCCAGCACCACGCCGCCGAGACGCTTGATGGCGTGGCGGCGGCCGGTCTGCGCCAATTCACGCAGCGCTTCCATGACGACATAGGCACCCATGGAATGGCCGACGAGGATGACCCGGTTCGCCTTGGTCTGCGCCGCGATCTCGATGGTTTCCGCCAGGCCGCCGCGACCGACCACGGTGCTGTCGCGGTCGTATACATAGAGCGGCAAAGCACCTCCCGAGGGCCACGCATAGTGCAGCGTGACGGCGCGGACATTGTAGTCATGGGCGATCTGCGCGGCCCGGAAGACACTGTCGGCGAAGTTGTTGTTGTAGCCGTGCACGAAGATGAAGATCTCGCGCTCCTGCGGCGGACGCTGGGCCAGCGCGGCATCGAGTTGGGCGACGAACTGCTTGCGGCTGGCGATCTGCTGGTAGCTCCGCGCCACGAAATGCCTGCTGGAGTCAGGTGTCCGGCCGGTCTTCTCGACGTCGCCGGGCACATGGTTCCTGGGAATGCCGATATCGAATCTTGCGAAATTGAGGGTCTGCGAGCGTTCGGCCGAATAGGGCAGCGACAGGTTGTCCGAACGGGCGCGCGTGGTGGCGACGTAGACGGGCACATCCGCCGCAGACGCAGCCTGGTCCGCCGCCGCGCCAAGGCCGAGCACCGCGCGGGGGCCACCGCAGCCGGCGAGCAGCACTACCATCAACAGAACGGAAAACAGACGCTTCGCCGACATGCCTCGATCCAGCAGCTTACGCGTGATCAGAAGCAGCAAATTCGCGTGGCGGCAACCGACGAAGCAGGTCGAGGCCAAGGATTGGGACGCCAAGCATATCCTCGGGATTCCATGCCAATCACATGGTCACCGGGCTCGGGCTAGATTGCCGTCATGGCGGAAGAAATTGATGGGGCTGCCGCCGGCCAATCAAATATTGACGACAAGATTCGATGAGCTCAGCCACTCAGCAGAAATTCTCGGTCTGGACCCTGATGGCGATGGTCGTCGGCTCGATGGTCGGCGCAGGCATCTTCTCGCTGCCGCAGGCCTTCGGCCGCGAGACCGGGCCGTTCGGTGCCCTGATCGCCTGGGCCATCGCTGGCGTAGGCATGCTGATGCTGGCTTTCGTCTTCCAGACGCTGTCGCGCCGAAAGCCCGATCTCGACGCTGGCATCTACGCCTATGCCAAGGCAGGTTTCGGCAACTATCTCGGCTTTCTTTCGGCCCTCGGCTATTGGTCAGCCGCGCTTCTCGGCAATGTTTCCTATTTCGTTCTGATCAAGTCGACGCTCGGTCTGTTCTTTCCAGTATTCGGCGATGGCAACACCATCACGGCCATCGTCATCTCGTCGATGCTGCTGTGGGTCGTTCATTCGCTCATCCTGCGTGGCGTCAAGGAAGCAGCGGCGATCAACACAATCGTCACCTTCGCCAAGATCATCCCGATCTTCCTGTTCATCGTCTTCGTCATCTATGGCTTCAGGGCCGACATCTTCGCTACCAACTTCTGGGGTGGCGAAGATGTCAGCCTCCGCAGCGTCGCAAGCCAGGTCCGGGGCACGATGCTGGTGACTGTTTTCGTCTTCGGCGGCATCGAGGGCGCAAGCGTCTATTCGCGCTATGCCCGCAGTCGCCGCGACGTCGGCGTGGCGACGCTGCTCGGTTTTCTCGGCGTGCTCTGCCTGCTCGTGCTGGTGACGATCCTCTCCTACGGCGTCATGCTGCGCCCGGATCTGGCGGCCCTGCGCAACCCGTCCATGGCTGGCGTGCTGGAGGCGGTGGTGGGGCCATGGGGCGCCAAGTTCGTCAGTGTCGGCCTGCTGATCTCGGTTGCCGGCGCCTACCTGTCCTGGGTGTTGCTGGCGGCCGAAATCCTGTTCACCGCATCACGTAACGAAACCATGCCGCGCTTCCTCGCGCATGAGAACAAGAACGGTGTGCCGTCGAACGCGCTGTGGCTCACCAATGCTGTCGTCCAGACCTTCCTGATCCTTACGCTCTTTGCCCAGTATGCCTTCAGGCTGGCGCTCGAACTGACCAGTTCGATGATCCTCATTCCGTATTTTCTGGTCGCCGCCTACGGCTTCAAGCTGGCCTGGAGCGGCGAGAGCTATGAAAAAGACCAGGCCGCGCGGCGTAGCGAATTGGCCATTGCTGCTATCGCCTTGGTCTACACCGCCTTCCTCATCTATGCGGCAGGCGCCAAGCACCTGCTGCTCTCCGCAGCCCTTTACGGACCGGGCACGATCCTATTCTTCATGGCGCGCATCGAGCAGGGTCGCAGGGTATTCACGCCCGCCGAGACGGTGATGTTCGCCGTTGCCGCTGTCGGCGCGGCGGCTGCGATCTACGGCATCGTCACAGGTCTCATCGTTGTTTAGCCAAGCTCTACAGCAATGCCTGCGCATGCCCGTAGCTTGCTCTAGTTGCAACGCCGCAGGCGCAAACACCCGGCATGGCCGTGACCAGCAGCCCATGCTCAGAAGCAACTGTACGGTATTTGAGCATCTGCTTGATTGGCGCGATCTTTTTCGGGATGGCGTTTCGGTTCCCTATGCCTTTGCGCGGCACAACTTTGGGACGCGAAGCATAGACATGGGATTCCATGCTGATCACAGCCCCACCCCTGCAATCCTATAGTTCACACTGAATTTCTTTCGCATCTCGATCGCGAACGTGGGTTCGCTGCCAGGAGAGGGGACCATGGCTTCAAGCGATAATCAGAAGCTGTCGCTGTTTGCACTTACGTCCATGGTCGTGGGATCGATGGTCGGTGCGGGCATCTTCAACCTGCCCGGTCGCTTCGGCGCAGCCACAGGTCCGTTCGGCGCCATCATTGCCTGGGCGATCGCGGGAACGGGCATGTATATGCTGGCACGCGTGTTCCAGGCCCTGGCCGAGAAGAAGCCGGACATCGACTCCGGCGTCTTTGCTTATGCCAAGGCCGGTTTCGGCAACTATATGGGGTTCCTGTCGGCCTTCGGCTACTGGCTCGGCAGTTGCCTGGGCAACGTCTTCTACTGGGTCCTGATCGGTTCGACCCTTGGGCGGTTCTTCCCCGGCATGTTCGGCGACGGAAGTAGCGCCACCGCCATCATCGTATCGCTGATTGGCATCTGGGCATTCCATTTCATGATCCTGCGCGGCGTCGAGCAGGCCACGTTCATCAACACCATCGTCACAATTGCCAAGATCGTACCGATCCTGGTGTTCATCCTCGCACTGGTCTTCGCCTTCAACTATTCCCAGTTCTCCGCGAATTTTTTCGGTGGTGCCGACATGCCGGCCAAGACGCTGATCGCCCAGGTGCGCGACACCATGCTGATCACCGTTTTTGTCTTCCTCGGCATCGAAGGCGCGAGCGTTTACTCGCGCTTCGCCAAGGAACGCTCCGACGTCGGCAGGGCAACGATCCTCGGCTTCGTCGGCGTCACCGGACTGATGGTGGCGGTGACCTTGCTGCCCTACGCAGCGATGCCGCAGTCGGCGATCGCCGCCGTCCCGCAGCCGTCGATGGCGAGTGTTCTCGAGGCCGTTGTGGGACATTGGGGCGCCGTCTTCATCTCCATCGGTGTCCTGGTGTCGGTGCTGGGCGCCTATCTCGCCTGGTCGCTGATCTGCGCGGAAGTGCTGTTTGCTGCCGCCAAGTCCAATGACATGCCGAAGCTCTTTGCCACGCAGAACGGCAATCGGGTCCCCGCCAATGCACTGTGGCTGACGAACATCGTCGTGTCGCTGTTCGTGATCTCAACCTATTGGTCCCGCGACGCCTTCAACTTCATGCTCGACATGACGAGCGTGACGGCGCTGCTGCCCTACCTGCTGGTTGCCGGTTACGGCATTCTGATCGCGCGCAGCGGGGAAGGCTACGAGACCTCCCAGAATGAACGTGGGCGGGATCAGGTCATCGCCTGGATAGCGGCGATCTACACGATCTTCATGTTCGTCGCTGCCGGGCTGAAATACGTGCTGCTCGTCGCCGTCCTCTTCGCGCCGGGTACGATCCTCTACTTCTGGGCACGCCGTGAACAGAAACTGCAGTTGTTCACCCCAACCGAGCTCATCGTCTTCGCCATCACCCTGATCGCTGGTCTGGTCGGCGTCTACGGTCTGCTGACCGGCACCATCACACATTGAACAGAAAGGCAGAAACGTCATGACAAACAACACTCCTCTCGGTGTTCATTCGGAAGTCGGCCAGCTTCGCAAGGTCATGGTTTGTGCGCCCGGCCGGGCCCACCAGCGCCTGACGCCTTCCAACTGCGACGATCTCCTCTTCGACGACGTGCTCTGGGTGGACAATGCCAAGCGCGACCATTTCGACTTCATGACCAAGATGCGCGACCGCGGTGTCGAGGTGGTCGAGATGCACAACCTGCTCGCCGAAACGGTTGCCAATCCCGAGGCCAAGAAGTGGATCCTCGATCATCAGGTGTCGCCGAACCAGATCGGCCTCGGACTTCTCGACGAAGTCCGCTCCTATCTCGAAGGGCTCTCCAATCGCGAGCTCGCCGAAACACTGATCGGCGGCCTCTCGACACATGAGTTCCCCGAGGCCATCGGCGGCGAGCAACTGGCACTGATCCGGGATGCTGCCGGCGTCAACGAATATCTCCTGCCGCCACTGCCCAATACGCTCTACACCCGCGACACCACGTGCTGGATCTATGGCGGCGTGACGCTGAACTCGCTCTACTGGCCGGCGCGCCACGAGGAGACGATCCTCACCACCGCGATATACAAGTTCCACCCCGACTTCGCCGGCAAGGTCAACGTCTGGTGGGGTGACCCGACCAAGGATTGGGGACTGGCAACGCTCGAAGGCGGCGACGTCATGCCGATCGGCAAGGGCAACGTGCTCATCGGCATGAGCGAGCGCACATCGCGCCAGGCGATCAGCCAGGTTGCAGCCGCGCTGTTCGAGAAGGGGGCTGCCGAGCGCGTGATCGTTGCAGCGATGCCCAAGCTGCGCGCCGCCATGCACCTCGACACCGTCTTCACCTTCGCCGACCGCGACTGCGTGCTGCTCTATCCCGATATCGTCAACGGCATCGGCGCCTTCTCCTATCGCCCCGACGGAAACGGCGGCGTCGAACTGCACAAGGACAAGGGCAGCTTCGTCGAGACGGTGCGCGACTCGCTCGGCCTCAAGAAGATGCGCGTCGTCGAGACCGGCGGCAACGACTACATGCGCGAACGTACCCAGTGGGACAGCGGCGCCAATCTCGTCTGCGCTTCTCCTGGCGTCGTCTTCGCCTACGACCGCAACACCTACACCAACACGCTGCTGCGCAAGGAAGGCATCGAGGTCATCACCATTACCGGGGCCGAGCTTGGCCGGGGCCGTGGCGGCGGTCACTGCATGACCTGCCCGATCATCCGCGACGCGGTCGACTACTGACGTCACCGTCTGTGCTTGTCCTCCAGCGTGCGACGAGAGCCGCGCGCTGGCCCTTGGGTCGATGAGGAACCCGAAATGGCATCTCGTTCGTCTTCCACCAGCAGGCGCCTCCTTGGGCTGGCCGCTGTCGCCACAACGTCACTGCTTGTCGCCGGCTGCCAGCGGGCGGAGGACGTGGCCGAACTGCCGCCTCGTCCGGTCAAGACGGTTGCAGTTTCCTTTAGCCCCGAGGACACGTTCGGCTCGCTCGTCGGCGACGTGCAGCCGCGAACCGAAACCAATTTCGGTTTCCGGCAGGGCGGCGAGATCAGGGAGCGCGACGTGGATGTCGGCGACCGCGTCGAGGTCGGCGTCGTACTGGCGCGGCTCGACACCGAAGACGCCCAGGATGCCGTCCGCAAGGCCGAGGCCAATCTGTTTGCGGCACAATCGACTTTTGACAATGCCGACCAGACGCGCAGGCGGCAGGAGCAGCTTTATCCGCGCACCATCAGCCGTGCAGCACTTGATGCCGCCACCGCCCAGGCAAACGCCGCGCGGGCAGGCGTCGATGCCGCGCAGGCCGCTGTGCGCGTCGCCCAGAACAATCTCGACAACCGCGTGCTGAAATCCAACGCCGCCGGCGTGGTCACCGCGGTGGGTGGTGATGTCGGCCAGGTTGTTGGCGGCGGCCAGATGATCGTGCGCGTCGCGCAGCTTGTCGACAAGGATGCGGTCTTCCAGGTGCCCGAGGCGACCATTCAATCGGCCAGCCGCGATGTCCGCGTCGAAGCGCGGCTGCTCAGCAACCCAAACAGCAAGGCGATCGGCGCGGTCCGCGAGATTTCTCCGGTCGCCAATCCTGTAACCCGCAACTTCACCGTCCGGGTCGGGTTGGAGGCGGTGCCTGATGATTTCCGCTTCGGCAGTGCCGTGCGCGGCACCGTGCAGGTTGCCGGTGACCCGGTTGCCAGGCTGCCGATGACGGCCCTGTTCAACCAGGGCAACGAGCCAGCCGTCTGGGTGGTCGACCCCAAGACCAACACCACGAAGCTGGTGTCGATTGAGGTCCATCGTTTCGAGACCCGCGACTTCCTCGTCGCCAAGGGCTTGCAGGACGGCGACAATGTCGTGGTCGCCGGCGTGCAGCAGCTTCGCCCCGACATGCCAGTGCGCCTGCTCAACGGGGCAGCCAGATGAACGAGGGCGGCTTCAACCTCTCGGAATGGGCCATCAAGCGCCAGGGGCTCATCGTCTTTCTGATGGTACTTGGCGCCATCGCCGGGGCATTTTCATTCCTGAACCTCGGTCGCAGCGAAGATCCCGACTTCACCGTCAAGACGATGCTGGTTCACGCCGTCTGGCCGGGCGGCACCATCGAGCAGACCGTCGACCAGGTGACCGACAGGCTGGAGCGGACACTGCAGGAAGTGCCGCGGCTCGACACACTGCGCAGCCTGACAAGTGCCGGACAGTCGATCATCTACGTCTCGCTCGAGGATTCGACCGCGCCGGATGAGGTCGCCGACATCTGGTATCAAGTGCGCAAGAAGGTCGGCGACATCCAGGCCACCTTGCCGGCTGGTGTGCGCGGCCCCTTCTTCAACGACGAGTTCGGCGACACTTTCGGCATCATCTATGCGCTGCAGTCGAGCGACTTCAGCGATCGCGAGTTGCGCGACTGGGCCTATGAGGCGCGCAGCCGGCTGCTGCGTGTCCACAACATCGGCAAGGTCGAGATGCTCGGCACGCAGGACGAGACAATCTACATCGAGTTCTCGACCCAGCGCCTGGCGAGCCTGAGTATCAGCCCGGCCGTGGTGATGAGCACCATCCAGGCGCAGAACGCGGTGATGCCGGCCGGCACCATGACATCGGCAACCGACCGCACCATCCTCGAGGTGTCGGGGGACCTTCGCGATGAAAACGACATCCGCGAGATCAACATTCCGACCGCGTCGGGTTTCGTGCGGCTGGGCGACATCGCCACCGTCACACGTGGCACGGTCGATCCGCCCCAGCCGATGTTCCGCGTCAAGGGCAAGCCTGCCATCGGCGTTGCCGTTTCCATGGCGTCTGGCGGCGACATTCTCGAACTTGGCCGCGACATCAAGCAGGTGATGACCGGCTTCGAGCACGACCTGCCGCTCGGCATCGAGCTCGTCCATGTCGCGAGCCAGCCGGAAGTCGTCACCAACGCCATCAGGGGCTTCACCGTCTCGCTGACCCAAGCGGTCGTGATCGTGCTCGGCGTCAGCTTCCTGGCACTTGGCTTCCGCGCCGGTATCGCCGTCGCTGTTTCGATCCCGCTCGTCCTTTGCATGACCTTCCTGGCCATGGAAATAAGCGGCATCGCCCTGCAACGCGTGTCCTTGGGTGCGCTGATCATCGCGCTGACGCTGATGATCGACGACGCCATGGTCGCGGTCGAAATGATGATGGCCAAGCTCGACGAGGGCTACGACCGCGTGAAAGCCGCGTCCTATGCCTATACCTCGACGGCCTTTCCGATGCTTGCCGGCACGCTTGTCACCATCGCCGGCTTCATTCCCGTCGGGCTCGCCCGAAGCGTCTCGGGCGAATATGCGCGTTCGCTGTTTGTGGTCATCGCGGTCGCACTCATCGTCTCCTGGCTGATCGCAGTGCTGTTGACGCCGATCGTCGGCCTGGCTGTGCTCAAGTCGGGCGCAAAATCGGCAGACAAGGGCGAAGGCGGCCTGGCGCGAAACTTCAAGAAGCTTCTTCATGCCTGCATCCGCATGCGCTACATCATCGTCGCCGCCACGGTCGCGTTGTTCGTCGTAGCTCTGCTCGCCGCGCCGCTGATGAAACGGCAATTCTTTCCACCCTCTGACCGCCCGGAGCTGATGCTGCAACTGGTGCTGCCGCAAGGCGTATCGATGCAGGCGACTTCGGCGGAAGTGGACAAGGTCGAAAAGCTGCTTGCTTCAGACAGCGACGTCGTCGACTGGAGCTTCTATGTCGGATCGGATGCCATCCGCTTCTATCTGCCTATGGATATCCAGGCGCCGGCGCCGTTCCGTGCCCAAGCGGTTGTGATAGCCAAGAGCGTCGAAGCGCGCGATAGCCTGCAGGCAAGGCTGCAAAGCGAACTCGACCAGCAATTCCCTGACATCATCGCCCGTGTCTCGCCGCTGGAGATGGGGCCGCCTGTGGGCTGGCCGGTCCAGTATCGCGTCATCGGCTCCGATGTTGCCGGTGTCCGCGGCCTCGCCTGGAAAGTCGCCGACGCCGTCGGCAATGTAAGCGGCGTCATCACCCCCAATCTCGACTGGAACGAGCCGATCCGGAAGGTGGTGATCGAGGTCGACCAGGATCGGGCGCGGCTCGTCGGCCTGAACTCGGCAGCCATCAGCCAGACGCTGTTTGCCACGGCGTCGGGATTGCCGATCACCCAGGTCCGCGATTCCATTTACCTGGTCAACGTCGTTGCCCGCGCCGCGGCTGACGAGCGCGCCAATGTCGAAACACTGCGCTCGCTGCAAATTCCGATAGGACCGAACCAGACCATTCCGCTGGCCAGCATCGCCGACATCGAATACCGCACCACTCAGCCGATCATCTGGCGACGCGACCGCGAAACCACGATTACCGTGCAGGCCGATGTCGCGGAGGGCGTGATGGCCGACAGCGTCGTCGACCAGGCCTCTGCTGCCATCGACAAGCTGCGCCACGACAATCCGAATTACCGGATCGAGGTTGGCGGCTCGGTCGAAGGCGCCGAGACCGGCATGGGGTCGGTGCTGGAGATGATCCCGCTGATGGCGATCGTCATGGTCATCATCCTGATGTTCCAGCTCCAGAGCGTCCAGAAGCTGCTGCTCGTGATCAGCGTGGTACCACTCGGCTTGATCGGCGTCGTATTGGTGATGCTGATTACCAACACTCCTGTCGGCTTCATCGCAGTGCTCGGCATGATCGCCTTGATTGGCATGATCACGCGAAACTCAGTCGTGCTGATCGACCAGATGGACAACCGGCTGGAGAGTAGCGGGATGTGCTGGCAGAGCGTCATCGACGTCACGGCTGAACGCGTCCGCCCGGTATTCCTGACCGCAGGGTCGACCATCCTCGGCATGCTGCCGATCATCCGCGATCCGTTCTGGGCGCCGCTGGCCTACACTGTCATCGGCGGTCTGGTTGTAGCGGCCGTGCTGACGCTGATCTTCCTGCCTGCTCTCTACGTGCTTTGGTTCCGCATTCCGGAGGAACGGCCGGCATCGCCTGCGCCGCAGGCAACGGCTCAACCTGCCGGTGTGCCTGCCTGAGCAATAGCATGGAGACCAAAGACTTGCCGGCGGTCGGGAAGAGTGGTGCAATCGAGATCCGGCTCGAGGACGTGTCGCAGCTGTTCGAGACCATGGATCCGTTTCCGTTCAGAGAGCGGGATCTGGCGCGGGATGCGGACGAATACATCTGCGGCTGGGCTGGCGAACTGCCCACCGACCGGCCGCTGGAAATCAGGATCCATCTGCCGGCGGCAGCAGCCGGCAGTGCCGAGGTTCATGGTGTCGACTCGTCATTGCGCAACTATTTCGACTACCGTACCGGGATCGTGGCGCGTGAACTGTCCGATGAGTTCCGCATGGGCCGGCGGGCGTTGCTGATCGGGCTTGGTGTGCTCGGCTTCTGCCTGCTGCTGGGCCAAATGTTTGTCGCCCTCACATCCTATGGTCGCATCGGGCACTTCGTCGAGGAGGGGCTCATCATCGTCGGCTGGGTGGCGCTGTGGCGGCCGCTTGAAATCTTTCTCTACGACTGGTGGCCAATCGCCCAGAGGAAGAGGCTGTATCGGCGCCTGGCCGATGCCAGCGTGAGCGTCAGTTTCTACGACACGCCGGGCGGCGAGGGCCTTGACCTCAAGTCGAGGCGCTCAAAATGAAACGCAATGCAAAGCGTTGGGACGCACCGCTAATCCCCGGCAATTGCCCACAGGCTATGCTGCCGCGCAACACGCTTCGCCAACACGCTTCGCATTGTCCGGTTTTGAAGCAAAAGGAGTTACCATGTCCGACCTGATCGTCATCGTGTATCCGACCGAAGCCAAGGCCGAAGAAGTGCGCGAGCGCCTGTTCGAGCTGCAGAAACAATATCTCATCACGCTTAGCGACGCGGTTATCGCAACCAAGAACGATGCCGGCAAGATCAAGCTGAACCAGCTCGTCAACACCACGGCCGCCGGTGCCGTCTCCGGAAGCTTCTGGGGCCTGCTCGTCGGCGTGCTGTTCCTCAACCCGCTGCTCGGCGTCGCCGTTGGTGCAGCGTCTGGCGCGGTAGGCGGTGCGATGAGCGACTTCGGCATCGACGACGCCTTCATGAAAGAGCTTTCGGGCAGCCTGCAGCCCGGCAATGGCGCGCTCTTCGTGCTAGTCAAGGAAATGACCGCCGACAAGGTGCTGAAGGAGGTCGCGGGCTACGGCGGCGTGGTGCTGAAGACCTCGCTCGACGAAACCAAGGAACAGGCCCTGCGCGACGCCCTGCAGAAGGCCTCCGCCGACCCGGCAAGCTGAGTGCCTTGACCCTGGAAGTCGCAACGGGCCGGAGCCGGCCCGTTGCAGCCGTCGCCGCGCTGCGCGGAATGGTCGTCTGATTGTTTGACAGGGGGAGTTGGCCATCATGAACCGTCTGCTTGCAAGTCCCGCCGCATTGCTGCTGATGACTCTTGGCGTGCTGACGTCCTGTGTTCCCCAGTCGGGGCCCGGACCTGGACCATCGCGTCCTCAGGCGTGCACCTTCGAATATGCGCCCGTCTGCGGACAGCGCGGCGATCGCAGCCGAACCTTCTCCAATTCCTGCATGGCCCGCGCCGATGGCTTCCGCGTTATCCATAATGGCCAGTGCCGCAGGCCCGAGCAGCAGACTGCCTGCCCGGCGATCTACATGCCGGTCTGCGCCGTCAGCGGCGCAAGATGGCGGACGTTCTCCAACAGCTGCATGGCGCGTGCTGACAATTTCCGCGTCGTGTATCAAGGCCGCTGCCGTTGACGACAGTGCATCGAAATGGTCCGATCGAGACAGTTGAAATCTGGCAATGGGTAGCAGGGGCAGGGCAACGGCTGCATGAACGCATATCTTGCCACCGGCATCCTGGTGCTCGCATTGCTGCGAGTCGGGGATTCGATCTTTGTTCCGCTCGTCGTGTCGCTGTTCATCATCGCGCTGGTCTGGCCGATCCAGGCAACGCTTCAGCGGTTCCTGCCACGGCTGCTGGCGTTGTTCATCACCCTCTCAACGACGATCGCTATCGTGCTCGCCGTCGGGTCGTCCGTGGTCTGGGGCTTCGGCCGACTCGGGCAGTGGCTATTCGTCAATGCGGGCAGGTTTCAGGCGATCTACGTCGATTGGACCCACTGGCTGGAGGAGCGCGGCGTGGCGGTCGCTGGACCGCTTGCCGACCGCTTCGACGTCAACTGGCTGGTTGGCTTCACCCAGGGCATTGCAGGCCGCCTGAACAGCTTTGTCGGACTGGCATTGCTGGTCTTCGTGCTGGTAATGCTTGGTCTGCTCGAGGTCGAGGATTTCAACCGGCGCCTGGAGACTCCGGCCGCCCAGCCTTATGGCGCCCGCATTCGCGCTGCAAATCGCGAGATCGGCATCAAGCTGCGCCGCTTCATGGCGGTGCGCACCTTTGCCAGTGTGCTGACGGGGCTTGTGGTCTGGGGCTTTGCTCTGGTGGCCGGACTCGAGCTCGCAGCGGCATGGGGCGCCATTGCCTTCGCGCTCAATTACATTCCGTTTCTCGGGCCATTCTTCGCGACCATGTTTCCGACCCTGTTCGCCATTGCCCAGTTCGAGTCGTGGCAGATGGCGTTGGTGGTGTTCGTCGGGCTCAACCTGATCCAGTTCATGATCGGCAGCTACCTCGAGCCAATCCTCACAGGTGCTTCGCTGGCAATCTCGCCTTTCGCGGTCATCTTTGCCGTGTTCTTCTGGAGCTTCATGTGGGGTATCTCGGGCGCCTTCATCGGCGTGCCGATCCTGATCGCCTTCATCGTCTATTGCGCCCAGTCACCATCGTCCCGCTGGATCGCGGCGCTGCTCGCGTCGGGCAAGACGGAAAAACTGGAAGCGCAGCTCGAACGCCAGGATTGAGAAGACCGGCCGTCTCGCCATCGTCTGCACGAGCCGGCCAAACATTAGCATTAACTGTCATTTTTCGGCCTCGTTGAACAAACTTTCGCGAGCTCTATGATATGTGCACGCGAAGGATCATGACTGCAGGTGTCGCACAGGCCAGCTTGGGCAGGGCCACAGGTCTCAAGCCAACCGCAGACGGCACCTGAAACGCCACTGGACGAGATGCACGTCCGGCTGAGGGGGTTGGCATGGTTGCAACTGGTAGAAGCTTTGCGCCGGAGAACCAGGACGGTTTTCACGCCTCGGCCGGTCAACACGATGGGCCTATTCCTCATTTCGAATTTTCGACCGACGATGTGGCACGCGCCGACCAGTTCGACGCCTGGCGGCAAAACTTTTCCGCAATGCTTGACCTCACGCCCACTGGAAATACGCCCGAGGTGATCGACGGCAGGCAGGTCATCTGGGACCTCGGCTGTCTCGCCTTCACCTCGATCAGCACCGGAGCGTTGAACTTCGCCGGTTTGCCGGGCCATGTGCGCCGGGATGCTCTCGACCACTGGATGATGACCTTGTTTCTCGATGGGGAGGCGAGCACCGTGGCTGGAGGCCGGGCCTTTGACGGCGGCGCCGGGGCGGTACAGTTGCATTCCCTGGGGCAGCCTTTCGAAGGGCACGTCACCGACAGTCACATGCTGATGCTGCTGATCCCGAGGGATTTCTTCCAGGAGCATTCGGGCGCCTTGAGCCTGGCAGAATTCTCGACGCTCGGCGGTGGTATGGGTTGCCTGCTCGCCGACTACATCATCGGTCTTGCCAAGCGCCTGTCGACACTGACGGTTGCCGACCTACCTGGTGTGGCAGCGGCGACGCGCGCCATGATACTGGCCTGCATCGCGCCTTCCCCCGATCATCTCGACGAGGCGAGGGCACCTATATCGAACATGTTGCTGGAACGGGCGCGGCAATGCATCAATGCCAATCTCTACAATCCTGATCTCGACAATGACATGCTGTGCCATGCGCTCGGCGTTTCGCGGACGCGGCTTTACCGCCTGTTCGAGCCCAGCGGTGGTGTCATGCGCTATATCCTGCACCGGCGTCTGGTCGATGCCCATTCGAAGCTCGCCGACCCGACAGAGACCCGGCGCATCTTCGAGATCGCCGAGCAGCGCGGGTTCAACGACGGCGCGGAGTTCAGCCGGGCCTTTCGGCGCGAGTTCGGCTACAGCCCGAGCGAAGTCAGGACACGCGGCCTGGGCGCGATACCGGCGAGGCCGGTCGCCGACCTTGCCTCACTCGAGCCGGTTGAGCGGCTCGGTCATCTTCTGCGGCGCCTGCAGAGCTAGGCTCCGGCGGCTTGCTGAAAGTGCTGCGAGGCCGATCAGCACCATGCCTGTCGCTGCCACGCCAGCCATGAAAAGGTAGGTTCGCTCGCCCCAGCCGGCATAGACCTGACCGCAAAGCGCGGTCAGCAGCGCCATCAGCCCGGCCCACGCCCCGGCAAGCCATCCCTGGACCTGCGCCTGCATCGCGGGCGCAGCCAACTGGGCCAGCACCACGATGCTTCCGACATGCGTGGCGCCGAAGGTGAAGCCGTGAGTTAGCTGCAAAACGGCAAGCAGTTCGACGTTGGGGTCGAATGCCATGCACAGCCAGCGGCCTGCCGCAACCGCAGCCCCCGACAAGAGCAGGAACATCGCAGCTCTGGCATTGCCGACGAGACGCCCGGCAATTGCGAACACGGCGATTTCGGACACCACCCCCAAGGCCCACAGCATTCCGGTCGTGCCTGTGCCGATGCCTGCAGACTGCCAGTGCAACGTTCCGAATGCGTAGATCAGCCCATGGCTTGCCTGAACACAGGCCGCTCCAATCACGACGAGCACGATAAGGCGACCGACGCTGCCGCTTGCTCGGAAGGCTTGGCGCTCGCTCTGCTGCGTCGAAGGCAGCCTTGCGACGGTCAAGGCGGTCAGGGCAGTCAGCCAGGCTGAAGCGGTGAGCAGCCATATGATCATATCCGGCTCGAACCAGATGAGCAGCATGCCCCCGGCAATGTTGGCCATTGCGAAGGCGATCGAACCCCACAGCCTGACGCGTCCATAGTCAACCGGCACTGCCGTGCGCGTGGCACGCAGCGTGACCGCGTCGGCCAAGGCGATCAGTGGCCCCTGCGCGAGGCCGATCGCAGCGACGAGCAGCAAGATCGGCAGGAAGGTAGTTGTTGCCCCGAGAAGGGGCGTGCCGATCGCAACTGCAGCGGCACATGTCAGAAGCGTTCCGCTCAGGCGCTCCTGCCTGTCGGCGACAGCTGTGACCAGCGGATTGGCAACAACACGCGCCAGAAGCGGCATGGCCAGAATGATGCCGATACGGCCGTCATCAAGGTGCTGCGACCGCAGCCACACCGGAAAGAATGGCAAGTTGACGCCGAGTTCAAAGAACAGCGCGGCGTATAGCAGCGAAAAACGCAGGCCAGCAGGCATTCACCCTCAACAATGATGTCATGAGCACCGGACATCTTTGGTGAGGCTGCCATCCATCCGCGCATTAGTACAGATGGCGAGATAGCGAACTTGTTGATTGCTATCCAGAAATCGCATTGAGACGCGCTGTGTCAGCAAGAGCCGTCATGTCAAACATGGGCTGTCGGACGCAGCTAGGCCTTCACCTGCAGATCAGTTCTACACCTGCAGATACAGCAGAATTTCGCCCAGGCTTACCACCTGGTTGAGCAGCTTGAGCGGCAGCCGCTTGGGCGACAAGGGCAGTCCGGCGGCCGCTGCCGCCCTGACTTCACTTGGTGCACAACCCATTTCGCTTCGAAAGGCCCGACTGAATGTCGCAGCGTCTGCAAAGCACAGCCTCTCTGCGATCCGAGAGATGCTGGTCATCGAATTGGGATCGGACAGTTCGTTGTAGGCTGCCAATAGCCGCTGGCGCTGGATGTAGCGTGTCACTCCATGCAGCGGCTCAAAAAGTACATAGAGTTTTGAACGCGAGAGGCCGAGTTGCCGACACAGCTTGTCCGGCCCGAGATCGGGGGCGTGAAGCTCCTTGTGGATCATCTGGCGGGCACGCTCGAGCATCGTTGCCGCGATATGGGCCTGTGCTTCGGCAACACGGTCGGCGGTCGGCGCCAGACAGGCAGAGATCATCGCACGCATCGCCTCGATGGCCTTGGGCACCTCATGTGCCGGTACCTGCGGCAGCCGGCGTTCGAATGAGATCAGGAAGTCGGCGAGCAACCCGCCCAGACCGTCCGGGCCGACACTCCCGGGGTGCTTGTCGAGTACGCCTGCCAGAGGTCGCAGCAGGTCGCGCGGGATGTAGACGGTAGAGACGCTCGAATCCGCCGCAGCGCCAACATAAGGGCGACCAAGCGAGCGGAAATGGACTTGCCGGCGAGGGGCGTTTGCCGCCTCGGCGGCATGCATTGCGCTGTCCGGCAGCACGAGGCACCAATGGTCGAGTGGATCCTTGCCCAAATGATGCCATTTGCGCGGCACTTTGGGACCAGGCATGCGCGACGAGGTGAAGGCGAGCTTGCCCAAATCCCAGACTTGCTGCTCGAAGATGAATCCCTGCCGCGCTTCTGGACTTATGGAGACGTCGATCACCGAAGCGTGGAAGGAGCGCCATGCCTCGAACTGGTGTTCGACCGGCAATTTGCGCGTATCGAATTTCAGCGTGGCGAGCATGCCTGCTTCGTTCATGAAGTCTCCAAGATGCGGGGCCGAACAACCGCTTGCAACTCGAAGTTAGAGAATGACTGAGTGCGGGCCAGCAGACAATAGCAACCGCCCATTGCTGTGGATGGGCATGCCATTCGGCACGCTCTGCTCGAACAGATCCACAACGTCGCCGTGCATCCGTATCGCGACGCCGCCCTCTTGGTCCAGCTACATGCCAGGTGCACAGCCTGGGATGTTGCGCAATGTTCCCGGTTGCCTGCGCGCTCCTCTGGGACCGCTTGCGAACAAGCCGTCCTATCTGCCTCGCGCTCTGCCATGGTTCATGCGGTGGCTCAAAGCAGGGCAATTGGGACGAATGACCCTTCTTGCGCGGCACATGCGCGCGCTGCACAGCCCCGCTTTGGCCGAGTGGCAGAGGCTCGTCGGACCACAACTTTACGCACGGTTCATCCGGCAGGAAGGCGAGGCCGTTCTTTGGGATCATCCTGGTGCGGGTCCGGCTGATGAGGTCGAGGCTAGGCTGAAGGCGGAGTTTGGCATCGAGGTCGAAATGCTCGGTCCCACCGAACTGCAAAAAATGTCCCCCGGCATCTCCTCGAAGGTGAGACGCGGAATGGCCCACACCGTCAGTCCCGCCCAGCTGAACGCCGCACTGGCCGCCCTTATGGAGCGCGAGGGCGTCCGCTTTATCCGCGAACGCGTGCTGAAACTCATTCGTGATGGGCGACGGTTGGCTTGTCCTGACGTCAACGGGCAACCATCGCGCCCGCGAGATCGTGGTCGCCTGTGGCGTCTGGTCTGCCGAGTTGATCGCGCCTCTGGGGGTCAAGGTGCCGCTTGAGAGCCAGCGCGGCTATCACGTCATGTTGCCCCCGGACGCAATTGACCTTGCCATGCCTTTCATTCATCGGACGCGGCATCGGCATGACGCCGATGCTGGAGGGTGCGCGCGTAGTGGGAACTGTGGAATTCTCCGGCCTCGACGGCGTTCCCAATGAGAAGCGGGCCGATCAGGCTCTCTACCATGCGAGGGACATTTTCCCCGCGCTGAAGGCCACGCCGCGGCAGATCTGGACGGGTCAGCGTCCAGCCACACCGGACTCGCTACACGTCCTTGGATCAGTGCCAGAACATCGCGGCCTCTGGCTGTGCTTCGGGCATGGAGCCTATGGCATGACGGGTGCGCCGCCGAGTGGACGCCTGGTCGCCGACCTGATCCTGAAGCGGCCACCTCGGCTTGACGCGGCGCCCTATTCGGTAACTCGGTTCTGAGGGCGGCCTTCGACTGAACGTCAGCGAACGGCGTAAACCCAGTTTCGTTCGTCGACCGACAGGCCTCGTTGTATCCCGACCAGCTCACTGCGCAGCTGGCTTGTGACAGGGCCGACCTGGCCATCAGCTATGGTGAACGAACCACCGGAAAAACGCACGGCACCGATTGCAGCGACGACCGCAGCCGTGCCACAGGCGAAAACCTCCCGCAGCCTGCCGCTTGCGGCGTCTGATTGCCATTGGTCGAAACTGTAAGCCTTCTCCTCGATGGCAATACCAGCGTCGCGAGCGATCGAGATGAGAGACGCACGGGTGATGCCGGGTAGGATCGTGCCCAAAGGCGGCGTTACGATGCTGCCGTCGTCCATGACAAAAAAGATATTCATGCCGCCGAGTTCTTCCACCCAGCGGCGCTCCGCGGCATCGAGAAACACGACCTGATCGCAATCATGCTTTGCCGCCTCAGCTTGTGCGATCAGGCTGCCAGCATAATTGCCACCACACTTGGCCGCTCCCGTGCCACCCGCCGCTGCCCGACTGTAATTGTCTGAGACCCAGACCGTAATCGGCTTCTCCCCACCCTTGAAATAGGCGCCAACCGGAGATGCGATAACGCAGAAGATGTATTGAGATGCGGGACGCACGCCCAGAAACGCGTCGCTTGCGAACATGAACGGTCGGAGATAGAGGCTGCCTTCCCCTTCCGGAATCCACTCGCGGTCAATCCCGACGAGCGCTTCAACCGCTTTGACAAAGACGGCTTCCGGCAACTGCGGCATTGCCATGCGTTCGGCGGAACGATTGAAGCGACGCGCATTCTCCTCGGGACGAAACAGGGCAATCTCGCCACTGCTTGTCCTGTACGCCTTCATGCCTTCGAAGATTTCCTGGGCGTAGTGTAGCACTGCGCTGGCTGGATCGAGAGAAAACGGCTCTCGCGGCCTGACGCGCGCGTCGTGCCAACCTTGATCTGCCGACCAGCTCATCGTCACCATATGGTCGGTGAAAATCCTGCCGAAACCGGGGTTTTCCAGAAGCTTCGCCCGGTCCCGTGAAGGCACCGGATCTGTTGCCCGCGTGGTGGTGAGCTCAAAAGTCTTGTCCATAGCAGCCTCATTCATCGCAGACACGCCTATATAGTCATTTGGGAGCCATTCGAATGGCTCCATCCAGCCTGATCGTTTCGCCATTCAACATCGGATTCAAGACGATGCTCTCCACCAAGAGCGCATATTCCCACAAGATTGATCTCGATTGCCTTCCTGAACGCCTCGACAGGGTGCGGCATGAATTCCCGGCCGACGGCCTTGATTGCAGGAGCGACGCTGGCGCGGTGCCGAGCGGTCGCTGCACCTAGACCCGATGCGCCGCCGGTGACGACCACCGCAGCTCCTTCAATCCGCACCAGCGCCTCCTAGATGATTTCAAGCGCAATGGCAGTGGCTTCACCACCGCCAATGCAAAGTGCGGCCACGCCGCGCTTTGCACCACGTGCCTTCAGGGCGCCGATCAGCGTCGCGACGATGCGCGCGCCGCTTGCGCCGATGGGGTGGCCAAGCGCGGTTGCTCCTCCGTTGACGTTGATCTTGTCGTGAGGAATATCGAGATCGCGCATCGCAATCATTGCCACTGCCGCGAAAGCCTCGTTGACCTCGAAAAGGTCAACATCCGCAACCGACCAGCCGGCCTTTTGCAAGAGCTTTCGGATGGCAAAGACGGGTGCGGTTGTGAACAGGGCCGGCGCATGTGCGTGTGCAGCGGTGGCAACAACCTGCGCCTCCTGCGCGAGGCCTAACCGCGACGCGACGCTGGCGCGGGTCATCACCAGTGCAGCAGCGCCGTCGGAGATGGAGGCGGATGTCGCGGCAGTAATGGTGCCGTCCTTGGCGAAGGCGGGCTTCAGCGACGGGACCTTTTCCGGTTTCGCCTTGCCTGGCTGCTCGTCTTCCGAGACCACGACATCGCCGCCGCGACTGGTTACCGTCACGGGCACGATTTCGGCTGCGAAGGCTCCGCTGTTTATCGCAGCATTGGCGCGGGACAAGCTTGCGAGCGCGAATGCGTCCTGTTCGGTGCGGGAGAACTGGTAGTCGCGCGCAGTATCCTCGGCAAAGGCACCCATCGGCTTGCCCTTGTCATAGGCATCTTCCAGCCCGTCCATCATCATCGTGTCGATGATCCGGTCATGGCCGATGCGCGCGCCGCTGCGATGCTTGGGAAGGGCGTAGGGCGCGTTGGACATGCTCTCCATGCCACCGGCAATGACGACGTCGGCGGCACCTGACGCAAGCGCCTCGGCCGCCATGATTGCCGCCTGCATGCCGCTGCCACACATCTTGTTGACGGTGGTCGCCTCGACTGACTGCGGCAATCCAGCACCGAGGGCCGCCTGTCGTGCAGGCGCCTGTCCGAGAGCTGCCGGCAAAACGCAGCCCATGTAGATTCGGTCGATGATTTGTGGGTCGACGCCACTTCGATCAACCGCCGCCTTGACGGCGGCGGCACCAAGTTGCGTTGCCGAGGTGCCGGAAAAGGCCCCCTGAAAAGCGCCCATGGGGGTGCGGGCATATGAGGAGATAATGATTGGGTCGGTCATTGTTTGACTCCTACAGGCTGCGCGCGATGACGAGACGCTGAATGTCCGATGTGCCTTCATATATCTGGCACACACGGACATCACGATAGATCTTGGCGAGCCCGAACTCTTCGAGATAACCATAGCCTCCCAATGTCTGCATCGCACCCGAAACAACGGCCTCTGCGGTTTCAGATGCAAAAAGTTTGGCCATCGAAGCCTGGGTCAGGCAGGACGCGCCAGCGTCCTTGAGGGACGCAGCCGAGAGAACCAACTGCAGCGCAGCCTCGAGGCGGGTAGCCAGATCGGCCAATCGGAAACCCACCGCCTGATGCTGAATGATCGGCTGGCCGAAGCTCTTGCGTTCCTTGGCGTAGCTGATCGCGACCTCCAGGGCTGCCCGGGCCATGCCGACGCTCTGCGCGGCGATGCCGATGCGACCTGCCTCAAGGTTTGAAAGGGCTATGCCATATCCCAGCCCCTCAGCACCCAGTCTTAGCTCATCCTCGATGAACAGGTCCTCGAACCTTATCGCACAGGTATCTGAGGCACCTTGCCCGAGCTTGTGTTCAAGCTTGTCGATCCCGTAGCCCGGACGGTCGGTAGGTACCAGAAAGGCGGAGATGCCGCGCTTGCCCGCGGCCGGATCGGTAACCGCGTAGACAATTGCCAATCCCGCGATCCGTCCGGACGTAATGAACTGCTTGGCCCCGTTCAGGCGATAGCCGCCATCGATCTTTTCGGCGCGCGTGCGCAGCGCCGCGGCGTCAGACCCGGCATCTGCCTCCGTCAAGGCAAAAGCCCCGATCATTCGTCCCGCCATCAGATCCGGCAGGAACCGCGCTTGTTGGGCAGACGTGCCGTCCTTGATCAGACTTGAAACGATAAGGCTGTTTTGGATGGACGTAATTGTCGACAGCGCGCCGTCAGCCGCAGCGATTTCTATCAACGCCAAAGCATAGCTCGTATAGTCTGCAGCGGCCCCGCCAAATTCGACCGGCGCGGTCATTCCCATCAGGCCGAGCTCTGCCATGCGTTGGAACAATGCTGGAGGATAACCGCCGTTCCTTTCAAAACTTGTGCTGTGGGGGCGTATTTCCGCTTGAGCGAAATTGCGCACCATGTCGCGGATCGCGGCCTGAGTATCGTTGAGGGTCATTTCCGTCAGGCCGCCTTGCTGGCTAGAGTCTCGGGGGTCATGGCTGCGAGCAGCGATGCGCGCTTTCCAGCGTACTCGGCGATTGCGGCCTCCTTGATCGGCCCGAAAGCCCTGTGCATCTGGGCACCCCAAAGCGCCGTTGCTGCAAGGTCTTCGTTAAGACCCGGCTGGAATACGACATCGTGGGCCTTGAGATGTTTCACCGCTTTCCAGAGCTGTTGATCATATGCGCCGACAGGCGAGCCGCGATACCCTGATATGAGCCCTGATGTCTTGTGGCCCCATCGCCGGCCCAGTCGCCTTTGCATCAACGGCAATCGCACCAAAGCCTGGATACCTGTCATGAAAGTTGGGCCGGCCTCGGTGTTGTAGATCGGGTCCAAGCTGGTACTGCGTTCGAATTTCACGCCAATCCTCCCTAGATTGGCGATATATGCTCTAAAATTTCCTCCAATTCAGACCAATTATGCGCGTTCTTACTCGCTAAAAATAGTGAACTTTGCTACTCGACTGCAGCATGACAGCGAACATTGCCAATCCGCTGAAACTCGACAAGCAAGACCTCAAGATCTTGAACGCGCTGACTCGCGACGGCAGAATTACCTGGAGCGAGCTTGCCGAGGAAATCGGCCTGTCACTGACACCAACGCTCCGCCGCGTGCGGAGGCTCGAGCAGGATGGGATCATTCGAGGCTACACGGCCGATCTGGATCAGGCGAAACTCATTGGCGCGATGGGGCTATTCATAACCATCACGATGGAAAGGCAAGTCGAGGAAATTCTTGCCAAATTTGAAACCGCGGTCGCTGGGTTACCCGAAGTGATGAGCGGATATCTCATAAGTGGCGGTCACGACTACATGCTGCACGCCTTCGTCCGCGACCTCGACCATTATCGAGAATTGCTGGCCGTGCTGACACGCATCGATGGCATTGCCCATATCCAGTCGAGCTTCATCCTGAAGACATTCGCCCGACACGTCGGCACTTGAAAGACTGAACCCAAGAGCTGCCGACACGCCTGCGTCGATGCTACGAAATCAGGCGGCCAGCAGGAACCGATGGAAAGGCAGGAAGCTCCTGCGACGCGACACCAGGCGGGGTGTCGCAGACGAAGTTCCATTCCGGCATCGGCAATACGTCGCGCAGCAGCGCCTGCGTGTACGGATGGGATGGCGACGACAAGACCGTATCGACATTGCCGTGTTCTACAATCTGCCCCCGATCGAGGACGATGATCTTCTGGCAGATGTCAGCGACCACACCAAAGTCGTGCGTAACGAGCAGGTAACCGATGCCAGACGTGCGGTGCAGGTCGAGGAGCAAGTCGATCAGTTTCGCCTGGACTGAGACATCGAGCGCCGAGAGAGGTTCATCCAGCACCAGCAATTCAGGCTCCGGCGCAAGTGCCCGCGCCATGCAGACACGCTGGCACTGACCTGTGCTGAGTTCGTGCGGATGGCGGTCGAGAAGGTCGTCGCTGAGCGCAACACGCTCGAGCAAGTGGCGGAGACGTTCGCTTCTTGCGGCGGCTCCTTCTTTGGGCAGCCAGTTGACCAGTGGCTCGGTCAGGATCCGGCGAATGGTCCAGCGCGGGTTAAGGCTTGACCTCGGATCCTGGAACACGCCCTGGATGCCGCGACGAGCCTTCCGCCGCGCCATGCCATCGACAAGAGGTTGGCCATGCCATCGCACGCGGCCGCTGTCCGGCCGCTCGAGGCCCAGGATGCACTTTGCGATCGTGCTCTTGCCCGAGCCGGACTGTCCGACAAGCCCTACGATCGCGGCCTGACCAACCTCAAAGGAGACATTGGTGAGAACCTCGTTATCCTTGTAGCGCTTGGACAGCCTTTCTACCGACAGCATCGTCATGCCTCCTCCAAAGCTGCACGACGCAGCCGCCGGCCCGGTATCGCCGTCAGCAACTCCCGCGTATAGGCATGGGCCGAACTTCCGAACACGGTCGCGGTCGGCCCACTGTCCATGACGGCGCCGTTTCGCATGATGACAACGCGATCGACGACGCGTGAGACAACGCGCAAGTCGTGGGACACAAGAAGCAGGGCAAGTCCGTAGCGGTCCTGCAGATCGCGAAGCAAATCCAAAACGCGGAGCTGGGTCGAGACGTCAAGGGCCGTCGTCGGTTCATCAGCAATAAGCAGCTTTGGCCTGTTGACGACGGCCATGGCGATGACGGCACGCTGTCGCATCCCGCCACTGAGCTCGTGCGGAAACTGCGCCAGCACGCGCGCCGGCAGATGAACTTCATCCAGCACCTCGCGCAATCTGCACTCGAGCGCAGCTGCGGAGGGGGCAAGGTGGGCCTGCATCACCTCGCGGATCTGATCACCGATGCGCAATACGGGATTGAGCGCGGAGAGAGGATCCTGGTTGACCAGCGTCACCATCCGCCCGCGCACCTGTTGCCAGTCGTCCCAGGACCACCGAGCGGTGTCTTGGCCGAACAGCGAGACACGGCCGCTCACAAGGCCGAGCGGAGGCCTTGTCAGGCCGAGTGCCAAGGCAGCAAGTGTACTCTTGCCGGAGCCGCTTTCGCCGATCAGCCCGATGCTTTCGCCGCGCCCGACATGCAGACTGACGTCATCGAGGAGACGTCGACCGAAATAGGGTGACCGGCGGTCGACGACGTCGACCCGGACAGCTTGCAGATCAAGGGCGGGAGTGGCCGACCCTTGGGGCGCGTCGAATGAGGCAACGATGGCATTGGCACACATAGGGCGGTTCGCGCCCCAGCGTGGGAGGCGCAACCAGTTGCGCGGGCCGTGGACAGCTCGGCCCTCGACACTGTCACGCACGATGTCGCCGAAGTAGTTCGCGGCCAGCACGACGACAAAGATTGCCATCCCCGGCGCGACGACCAGCCAGGGGGCGATCTCCATGCTGCCGCGCCCCTCATTCAGCATCGCGCCCCATTCCGGAGCGGGAGGTGGAACCCCGAGGCCAAGGAATGAGAGGGCCGAGACTGCTAGGATCAGGTTGCCGATGTCGAGCATCGCCAGCACAAGTATCGGCCCGATCAGGTTCAGAGCGATATGACCGGTCAGGATCTTCCATGTCGGCGTTCCGAGGCACCTGGCCGCCGACACATAGCCCTCTTGCGCCAGCTGAAGTGTAAAGCCACGGATAATGCGGGCATAGGCAGGCCACGCGACGACGGAGATGGCGATGATGAGCGGCACCATGCCGCCGCCCATCAGGGCGGCGACGGCAATCGCCAGCACCAGCCGCGGAAAAGCGAGAAGCACATCGATGATCTTGGTCAGGACGAGATCGACCACGCCCCCGAAATAGCCGGCCACGACGCCGACGGCGACGCCGATCGACATGACAATCAGCACGGCGATGGCCGCGACCATCAGCGAGGTGCGACCGCCGTAAAGGAGCCGGGTGAAGACGTCGCGGCCGAAATCGTCCGTTCCAAGCAGGTTGGCGGCATTTGGCGGCAGCAGGACCTGCTTGAAGTCCGTGTCGACCGGGCTCAGGCCGGAGACGAGAGGCGCGGCGAGCACGGCGGCAATCATCGCCATCACGACGGCAAGCAGAAGGATGCCAACCGGGTCACGGCGCAGGCCACCCGCAAAGCGGCGCAGGACGCGGTCAGACATTGCGGCGCTCCTCGAGCCGGACCCGCGGATCCAGGAAGCGGTAGAGGATGTCGACGGCGAAGTTGATGATGACGAACAGGGTCGCCATCAGCAAGGTGAAGCCCTGAATGACGGGATAGTCACGACCGCTGATCGCTTCGACCATGTATCTGCCAACACCGGGCCATGCGAATACGGTTTCTATAACGGCTGCACCGCCGAGCAGACCGCCGGCGACAAGCGAGGCGGCGGTGAGCACGGGTATCAACGCAGGCCGCAAGGCGTGGCGGAACAGCAGCGTGCGTCGCTTCATGCCCTTCGCCTCGGCCATCAGCATATAGGGCTGCGACAATGTATCGAGCAGGCTGGCGCGAAGAAGCCGCGACGTCGCTGCTGCGATGCCGACGCCGAGCGTGACGGCGGGCAGGATGATGCTTTCCGGCCGCCTGCCGCCCATTGCCGGCAGCCATCCGAGCGTGATGGCGAAGAGATAGACGAGCAGGACCCCGAGGAAGAAGCTCGGCAGCGATTCGCCCACGAGGCTCAGAACCCGGGTGACGTGATCGGTGGTGCGGCCGGCGTAGAGGCCGCCAAGGATTCCACTCGGAATGGCGATGACGAACATCACCAGAAGTGCTGCACCACCAAGTTTCAACGTCGCTGGAATGCGCGCCGCCAGCTCATCGGCTATGGGCTGGCGACTGCGCAGCGAGGTTCCGAGGTTGCCCGTTGCCACGCGCGCGAGCCACGTCACATACTGCTGCGCCAGAGGGTCGTTCAGGCCCATCTGGTCGCGCACCTCATCGATGTCGCGCCGGGTGATCTGCGCGGAATCGAGTCCTGGCTCGACCATGGTCAGCAGTACCGCCGTGGCGGGGTCACCCGGGATGAATCGCAGCATCAGGAAGACGACCACGGTTATTCCAAACAGGACCGAAAGCCCGGCGAGCGCGCGTCGGAACGCGTAGGCGAGCATTCGTCACTCCGCCGCGATGTACATAGACGGCGTGATATCGCGTGGACGCTCGACATCGACGCCCGCGACGCGCGCGTTATGCGCAATGCCGATCAGTTCGGCGTTTGCGACGTAGATCAACGCTGTGTCGGCCATCACTTTCTCCTGGATCTGCTTTGCCAAAGCGAAGCGAGCTTCGGTGTTGGCTTCGGTGCGCAGCTGGTCGACAAGCGTGTCGACCTCCGGATTCGAATAGCGCTGCCAGTTCTGCACAGCGTCAGAACGGTAGAAGCTGGAGAGCTGGCCGTTGAGGTCGCCGGTAGCCGTTCCGCACGAGCAGTAGGTCGCGATGTCGAAGGCCCCGTCGAGCATGATCTGGTTCGAGGCCGTCGGCTCGACCACGTGCAGCTTGGTGGAAACACCGATCTTGCGCCACTGCGCCTCGAGAGCGATGGCGACGGTCTGCCACCAGCCATAGGTCAACACGGTGAACTCGAGCTTCTTGCCATCGCGCTCGCGGATGCCATCCGCGCCAGGCTTCCAGCCCAGTTCGTCCAGCAGCGCCCTTGCACGCTCAAGGTCGGTAACCTGCTTCGTCTCGATCGCGTAAGGCAGGCCAGCTGGAAAGTGCCCGGTCGAGTGCGTGGCAAAGGGAGCCATCACTCCGTCGACGATCTCGTTGCGATCGGTGCCCAGGCTGAGTGCCTGCCGCAGCTTCACATCCTGAAGCAGCGGGTTGCGATAGTTCATCCAGATGTTCCAGTTGCTCGCGTTCACGACAGGGAACTTGTAGTCTTCGCTGCGGACATAGGCGGGACGCTGCTCGAACTGGACATTGGCATCCATGTCGGCCTCGCCCGACTGCATGGCCAGATAGCGGGTCTGCGGATCGACCACGAAACGGGCTTCGAGCCGTTGGAGTTTGGGCTGCTCGCCCCAGTAGCCTTCGAACGGCTCGGCTACGACGAGTTCGCCGGGGACAAACTCGGTCGGCTTGAAGTAACCTGAGAGGTCGGCTTCCAGCGCATATCGGTCACCAAGTTCTTCGGCACGCGCGGCATTGTGTACGGCGATCGTAACTGTCTTGAACAGGAATGCCGGGTCGGGCTTTTCGGTGCGGATTTCAAGCGTGGTCGGGCCCACCGCCTTGAACGTCGCGCCACGCAAGATCGAAGCCGCGCGGGTGTTCTTGGCCTGATGTCGCTCAAAGGATGCCTGCACGGAAGCAGCATCGACGGGCGCGCCGCTCCAGAACTTGGCGTTCGGCTGCAATTCGATCCGCCACAAGGTTGGTTCCACCAGTTCCCAGCTTTTCGCAAGCGCCGGGATCAGATCCGCGCCGTCGAGCGTCGCGTGAACAAGCGGCTCCGCGAAACCATTGTTGATGATCCGCTGGGCATCGATGTTGATGGGGTCGAGCGAGCGCGGCATGTTTGCGGTGACGAGGCGCAAGACCTGCTCCTCGGCAGGCGCGGCCTCCTGGGCGAAAGCAGGCAGGGTGAAGGTGGACCATGCGATGGCCAGCGCGGCCAATGCGCTCCGCGAAAGGACGTTCATCTTACTCTCCTTTGGATGAGGAACTGTTGATCACCGGACGCAGCCGCTGCTTGCGGCCTGTCGGCTCATAGGCGAAATCATGGACGACGCTGCCGCCCAGCAGATGCTCTTCAACGATGCGGTCGACCGCCGTCTCCGTGACGCCGCCATAGTAGGTGCCTTCCGGATAGACCTGGAGCACGGGCGCGAGATTGCAGGGGCCAAGACAGGTCGCCTTCGCTGTCATCGTGCCTTCGCCAGTCATCCGAAGCTTGCGGCTTTCCTGCAGATTGCGGAGGTGGCCCCAGATCGCGTGCGCACCCGCCGCATTGCAGGCGCCGCCCTCGCAGACCAGGACCCGACGCTTTTGCGCTGGCACCAGCGATCCTTCCAGCTTCACGTGATCATCCGGTGGAACCGCAGGCTCGGCGGCCGCGCCGTTGATGAGAGCACCGAGCAGCGGTTCGAAATGGAGGCTCTGGGCGATATCACGAGATATGCGGACCGGCGGCCATCGACCGGGATGTTCGGACTGCCAGCGCTTCAGCGAGCGCGTAATCCAGTTCAGGAAGCTCGGCTCCAGCGGAAGGACAAGCGGCACCACAAGGATCGCGTCATAGGGGCCGCCGCGGAGCGACAGGAGTGCGTCGCGCAGCGAGGGTTGACCCTGTTCGGAGTAGCAAGCCATCGCCGCCGCCACTCCTGGCAGCATGGCAGCCATCGTCGCTATGCGCTGCATCTCCGCATGCGGAGCCGCCGCAAACGCAGACTTTGCCACCAACAGTACGGCCTGTCCGGACGCGACTTTGTCCGGGCTGAGCTGGTGCGAAAGAGAGAAATCTACTTCCAACGAAAAATCCCCGACCTGATGCGGACGGGGATACGGAAACGTGGCCGCGCGAGCATGCCAAAGGCAGCTGCGACAGCGCGCGCTCCTGTGGCACACCCCGACCACGGAACCAAAAGCAGTCAGGCAGGTCTCCTGGCTCGCGGTTCATCGCTGCTTCGCCTGTCTTCCCGGCACCTAAGTGCCAGTGACGTCGTTGGCGTAACAACTCGCCGCTTACAGTTGCGGGACAGCTCCGGTTTCGCACCGGATTCCCTCTTAGCTGTCACGTCGGCGCAAACCGCCGCGACAGAACCTTGACCGGCGCAACCTATCGGTGTCAGCCCTCAAGTCAATCCCGTCGGTCAGGCATTTTCCCTGCAAGGCCGAAAGAAAACAGAATGTATTGTCAGTCGACGATTACTGCCCTGTTCACACAGTCAGGCAGGTAGCTCTGCAGCCGAGTAGTTCTGGCGATCCTGATTTGCCGACAGGTCAGCGACGTGGCAGGGATCACAGGGAAAACCGCGCGGCCATCTTTAGCCCGCTATCGCCAGGGGAGCCTTTAACTTGCCTTGGCTACAAGCCAGACTGTGCAGAAGTAACCCAAGGTGGCTGCGGTTGCGGTCAAGGCAGTCCCCCACATCATGTCGACGACACTGACCGAAACTGACCAGTTCTTGAGCGTGGCCAGGTTGGTCATGTCGTAAGTGCCATAGGCGACAAGCCCGAGCAGCGCGCCATTGACCAGTGCGGTCACCCAGCTTGCGCCGTTCACCGCCGGCATCACTGCGAAGTGGACCACACCGGCGACATAGACAAGGTAGAAGAGACCGGCGACGCCGAAATTGGGTTGCTCGAGAAGCAGGCTGCCGATCCGGTTGCGGTAAAAGCTGGTGGAAATGGTCGACAGCCAGATGAAGTCGATGCAGAAAAAGCCGACGGCGGTAGCGGCATAAGCGATGGCGTAGCTTGCGATCATCGGTGCACTTCTGCTGCTTGGGGCGCAGGCGCCCGATCAAATACCCAGGAGTGGCTGGATCGCCCGGACAATCCAGCTGCGGAACTTCAGTGGCGCGTCGGTGACGGCAAGACAGATGCAATCGCTGTCCGCAGTGGCGACGGGCTGATGCATCAGGCTTTCATCGGCATCTTCGATATCACCGCGGGAAAAGATGTTCTCGCCGTCAACGAAGCTGCCGCTGAGCACCAGTGTCAGCTCGCGGCCGCCATGGCTATGCTCAGGCACAGGCTTGCCTGCAGGAATGCGCAGCAGCCGTACCCTGGTCTCGCGCTCTCCGGTCCTGATAGGGATCTGATAGGCACCTCGTCCGAGTGGCCGCCATTTGAGCGCGTCGATGTCACTGCCGAGGTAGGAGCGCAGCGGCTCCGGCAAGCCATCGCCCTGGCCGGAAGCCGAGGTTTCGCGGCTGGCGAATGGAGGGGCCTTGGAGGGCTGCTCCAGACGCCTGCGCACGCTCGCCCATGCATCGTCGACGGAAGCATCGTGCGGCAGGCTATCCAGCAGTTCACCGCCGATGCCTTCGGCAACAGTCAAGCGGCGCCGGCAGGACGGGCAAAGGGCAAGGTGCGTGGCGACCGCGATACTCCAGCCTTCGGCCAGACTGCCGGCAGCATAGCTCAAGAGCAGATCGTCGCTGACATGGTGACGGATGGTCAAGACACTTCTCCAGAGCGGGCGAGCGCGGCCCGCAGTTTGTCGAAGGCGAGGCGCATGCGCGATTTGACTGTTCCCAGCGGTACATTGAGGCGCGTCGCGATTGCCCTGTGCGACTGGTCTTCGAAAAAGGACAGCTTGAGCAACGCGGCCTGCTCCTCCGGCAGCGTGGCGATTGCCTGGCGCAACTGCTCCGAGGTCTCCCGCGCGTCGAGCTCGGCATCGGCAGGGGCCATCTCATCGGGCACGAAAGAGGGATCGTTAGGGTCGAAATCCGGTCGATTCTCGCGCCGAAACGCGTCGATGCGCAGGTTGCGCGCGATGGTGAAGATCCACGTCGAGGCCGCGCCCTTTGAAGGATCGAACTTCGCGGCCTTGTTCCAGACCGCGATCATGGTCTCCTGCATCAGCTCCTCGGCGATCTGGTTGCCGCCGCCCGTCCGCGCCATGTAGGCCTTCACGCGCGGTGCGAAGTGGCGGAAGAGCGTCTCATAGGCCTCCATGTCGCGCCGCGCGCCCACGGCTTGAAGCAGCGCGCGCAAGTCAGGACGTGCATCATCATCTGTCTGGCGGCGCATACCCACAATTCCCAAATCGCAATGCCGTGGCGCGGAGCGCCAGTGCCCCACCATAGAGCGTTTCTGCCACGCCGGCGCGCTTATGGAAACGATTGTGTTCATGCTGCAGATACGTCCCCTGCAGCGCCCCGGATCACCGATGCAGCAAATTTTGCCTCCCAGCGATCCGGCACGGCTTCTGCTGCGTATCAATCACGAAGCCGTTGCGGAATTGGAAGGGCAAAAAGTGCGAATTCATACCAGCAGGCAATTGCCGGATCATGCTCGCCGTGTCGCGGTTGTGGGGTCGGGTATCTCCGGCCTTTCGGCAGCCTGGCTGCTCAGCAGCAAGCTCAGCGTGACGCTCTATGAAAGCGAGACGCGTCTCGGCGGCCATTCAAACACGGTGATAGTGCCGACGAAGGACGGGGCGCTCCCCGTCGATACGGGCTTCATCGTCTACAACGAACGCAACTATCCCAACCTTGTTGCCCTGTTCAAACAGATCGGGGTGCCCACGGCTGCTTCCGACATGTCCTTTGCAGCCTCGCTCGACGGCGGCAAACTCGAATATTCGGGCTCCGGCCTCAACGGTCTGATCGGCCAGCGTGGCAATGTCGTGCGGCCGCGCTTCTGGCGGATGATGCGGGACATATTGCGCTTCTACCGCGAGGCGCCTGCGCTGCTGCTTCGGACGGATCTCAACGGCGTCAGCCTCGGCGAATATCTCGATCTCAACGCCTATGCGCCGGCCTTCATCGAGGATCACCTGTTGCCGATGGGCGCGGCGATCTGGTCGACCACGGCGCGGGAGATGCGCGCCTATCCGCTGCTTGCCTTCGTCAGGTTCTTTGCCAGCCATGGCCTGCTCAGCCTCGCCGACCGCCCGAAATGGCGAACTGTGCTCGGCGGCAGCTGCGAATATGTCCATCGTCTGAGCGCTAGCTTCACCAAGGGGATCAGGCTCGGCGTCGCGGTGCGCAGCATCTCGCGGGAGAATGACCGCGTCGTCGTCACCGATGCAGCGGGACATGTCGACACCTTTACCGATGTCGTCATTGCCACCCATGCCGACCAGGCGCTCGGCCTGCTGGCCGATGCCGACCAGGCTGAGCAGGGCCTGCTCGGCGCCTTCCGCTACACCGACAATCTGGCCGTGCTGCATTCCGACGAGACGCTGATGCCCAGGCGTCGACGTGTCTGGTCGAGCTGGAACTACATCGGTGAAAGCAGGGACGACGACGCCCAGCCCCTTTGCGTCACCTACTGGATGAACCGCCTGCAGAATCTCGACAGGCGGTATCCCCTGTTCGTCACCCTCAACCCGACCCGCGAGATCGCGCCTTCGAAGATCATCGGGAGCTACAACTACACCCACCCACTGTTCGACCAGCGCGCGCTGGACGCCCAGCAGCGACTCTGGTGCTTGCAGGGCAGGCGCAACACCTGGTTCTGCGGTGCCTATTTCGGGTTCGGCTTCCATGAAGACGGACTGCAGGCAGGTCTGGCTGCAGCCGAGAGCGTCACCGACGTGCAGCGGCCTTGGCGGGTGCGCGATGAATCGGGGCGGCTAGTGATCCGGCCACGCGTGGAGGCGGCGGAATGAACGGCCAGTCGGCGATCTTCCTCGGCGATGTCATGCACATTCGGATGCGGCCACGCCGGCACCGGCTCAGCTACCGCGTCTTTTCGCTGCTGCTCGATCTGGACGAGCTCAAGGCCATCAGTTCGACGTCCCGCGTGTTCCGCTACAACGCCCGGGCCGTGCTGAGTTTCTGGGACGCCGACCACGGCGATGGCAGCCCTGACGGGCTACGCGCCTGGATCGATGCGCGCTTGCACCAGGCAGGTAGGCTGGAAGAAGGCATGAGAATTCGCGTGCTCTGCTATCCCCGCATTCTCGGCTACGTCTTCAATCCGCTGACAGTCTACTTCTGCTACGCCTCGGATGGTGCGCTGCGGGCCATTCTCTACGAGGTCTGCAACACCTTCGGCGAGCGCCACACATATGTCATTCCCGTTGAAGATGGCACGTCGGGCGCCGTGAGACAGCGCTGCGCCAAGGAGCTTTATGTCTCGCCCTTCATGCCGATGTCATGCTTCTACCGTTTCCACATCGAGCCGCCGGACGACAGGGTGCTGGTGCGTATCGATGAATCGGACGCGGACGGCCAGCTTCTCGTCGCTTCGTTTTCCGGCCGCCGCGAAGCGCTGACCGACCGTGCGCTGATGCGGGCGCTGTTCCGCTATCCTCTGATGACGCTCAAGGTAACCATCGGCATCTATTGGGAGGCGCTGCGTATCTGGACGAAGGGCGTTCCCGTTTACCGCCATAGCGCGGCGGCCAGCCGGGTCGCCACGACCGTCGTCCCGCCCAAGGAAGCAAATTCGTCGCCTTAAGGACCCGTCACAGCTGATCTGCGCCCGTGTTCTTCGCGGCTGGACCGACACAGCACGGCGCGTGCCAGTTCGCCACCATTGTCCTGAAGGCACTGCCCCGCATGCAACGGACGCTCCGATCCTTCGCGAGGGCGCACACTTTTCGGTCGGAAAGGTTGGGATAAAAGGCGGCATACCGGCGCCTTGCTTTGTCCTCGCATATCCCTGCCAGTTCCGGCCAGCGGATGAGCAGCCGGGCGTGGCAGTCAGCCTCGAACCATGCGGCGTGTGACCATCAGGCGCAGTCTTGCCGGCAAGCACGCCAAAACCTTCATCGACAGAGCCATCTTCCAGGGAAAGGCAATTTCGAAGTGCCGCGACTTCAGCCCGGCCATGATGTGGTCGACCGCCGCTTCGGCCGAAATCAGAAATGGCATCGGAAAATCGTTCTTCTGCGTCAAAGGCGTGTCGACGAAGCCCGGATTAATCAGGCTGAGGCGCACGTTGCGGGCGGCGAGTTCGGGATGCAGCGCCTCGCACAGATTGATGAGCGCGGCCTTGGAAGCGCCATAGGCAGCGGCGCCCGGCAGGCCGACATAACCCGCGACCGATGACACGACGGCAATGTGGCCCGACCCGCGCGCCATCATGCGTGGCATCAGCGCGGCCAGGCAATGTACCGCGCCCATCAGGTTGACCTCGACGGTCGCGCGAAAGGCGGCGGCGTCCAAGCGGGCAGCTGTATCACGGGCGTAGGTGCCGGCGTTCAACACGACAAGGTCGAGCGGCCCCAGTGTGTCCTCGATGCCGACCAATGTCTCACGCGCGGCCTCGGCGTCCGTCACGTCGAGCGGAAACGCATGGATGCGATCGGGGGCTTCGGCGGCAAGTCTTTCGAGGTCCCGCGCCGTCCGCGCGCTTGCCGCGACATTCCAGCCCTCGCGGGCGAGGCGAAGCGCCAGGACGCGGCCGATGCCGGAACTGGCTCCCGTCACCCACGCCGTGCGGCCGTCCATTCCGGCCTGGCCTTCGTCCGCGTTCATGTTTCCGTGCATGTCGGCTCCCTTGGAAGAACGGGTGGTCACTCCTGATACGTTGGAAGTCGGCAATTGGTTCAGTATGCGGCCTGTGAAGCGTCCGGGCATGACGAGGGCGCCTGCCCTCGCGTACAAATGGGGTGCAGCGGCGGCGCGTTCGAAGGCAGGGGCTTATTTTTGTTCCCTACCCACGGTTCTCTGAACGGAAAAGGACAGTTGCACGCTGGGGAGGCAGTAGCCCGACCTGCTGCAAGGGGCACGCGAGCTCCAAGGTCATTGCAGCAAAACACAGTCCTTGTGTAGGCGGCCGCCTAGATCATCAGGCTGAGCTGATCCTGCTCTTCTCTTTGATCGTCGTCGAACGACGACAGCGTCACACCGATGAGACGGACGCCTTTCGCGGTCGGGAAAAGCGGGGCGAGCAGGTTGCGCGCGACCTCCTCCACATCGGAGGCATTGTCGATCGCGGTGCCCACGGTGCGGCTGCGGGTGATCTGCTGGAAGTCGGCGAACTTGACCTTCAGCGTCACGGTTCGACCATACAGCGATTTCGCTTCGCAATGGCGCCAGACCTTGGCGACGAGGGCAGTAACTTCGGCGCGGGCCGCCTCGAGGTCGAAAATGTCGACGGCGAAAGTGTCCTCGGCGCCGACCGACTTGCGTGGCCGATCCGGCTGGACCGGCCGCTCGTCGATGCCGCGCGCGATCTTGTAGTACCAGGCGCCGGCCTTGCCGAAGTGCTGCTGCAAGAACGGCAATGGCCTTGCCTTCAGATCGGCGCCAGTCAGGATGCCCAGCCGTTCCATCTTCGCGGCCGTCGCCGGCCCGACGCCGTGGAATTTCTTCACGGCGAGAGCCTCGACAAAGGCCGCGCCCATGCGCGGCGTGATGACGGCCTGGCCGTTCGGCTTGTTCAGATCGCTCGCCATCTTTGCGAGGAACTTGCAGTAGGAAATCCCCGCCGAGGCGTTGAGCCCCGTCACCTCCTTGATGCGCGCACGGATCCGCGTGGCGATCTCGGTCGCGACCGGAATCGACTGTTTGTTCTCGGTGACATCGAGATAGGCTTCATCGAGCGAAAGCGGCTCGATCAGGTTGGTATGCTCCGCAAAAATCTCCCTGATCTGGGTCGAAACCGCGCGATAGACGTCGAAGCGGGGCGGTACGAATATCAAATCCGGGCATCGCCTTTTTGCGGTGATGGAAGGGAGGGCGGACCGCACGCCGAAGGCGCGCGCCTCGTAGCTGGCGGCGGCCACCACGCCGCGCGCCGCTGACCCGCCAACCGCAACCGGCTTTCCCCTCAGCTCCGGATTGTCGCGCTGCTCGACCGAGGCATAGAACGCGTCCATGTCGACATGGATGACCTTGCGATGAGGCGCGCCCTCGGTTGTCGCCTCGTCGCCGCCATGTCCTGATCGCTCGCTCGTCACCATCGGCTCGCTGCCACGCCTCATTCGCTGGAGTTTATCGTCTCCGGAAATGGCCGGCGACTCATCCGCTACGAGCATATTGCCCGGACGCCGCCGCTTCGAGATGAAACCTCATCCCCGCGCTTGCCGCCCTCGCAACAATCCTGGCGTCAACAAAACGATTGACAGTCCGGCCGTCTCGCTAATAAGTTCGGTTATAGAACGAATTAAATGAGGTCGGCGTGAACGACAGCCTGCGCATCTCCCGGAAGTTCTCGCAGCGCTCGGTGATGGAAGCGATCGTGCAGGGCGGGCCCATTTCGCGTGCGTCGATCTCCAAGCAGACCGGCCTGTCCAAACAGACCATCTCCGAAATCGTCCGCGTGCTGGAGCAGGAAGGCTGGGTCCAGGAAACCGGTCGCACCAGTGGCCATGTCGGCCGCACGGCGGTAACCTACGAGCTTGTCTACGACGCCGCCTATATCGTGGCCGTCGACCTCGGCGGCACCAAGGTTCGTGTCGCGATTACCGATCTCGCCTGCCAGATCTTCGCCGAGGACACGGCGCCGACAGATCCACGCGGCGGCGGCTACATCGTCGACCAGATCGCCGCGCTGGCCTTCCGGGCAGCGGCCCAGCAAGGCATCGCCCGCGACAAGATCAAGCTTGCGGTCATCGGCGTCCCCGGCGCGCCTGACAATGCGACCGGCCGCGTGCTGCTCGCGCCAAACATTGCCGATTTCGACAAGATGGATGTGGTCAGCGCATTCTCGGAAGCCTTCGGCTTCGATGCGATGCTGGAGAATGACGTCAACCTCGCCGTGCTCGGCGAGAACTGGCTCGGGCAGGGGCGGGGGATCGACAATCTCGCCTATGTAGCGCTCGGCACCGGCGTCGGCAGTGGCCTGATGGTCGGCGGCCATCTCGTGCGGGGCGCCATCAACGCTGCTGGCGAAATGGGCTTCCTGCCGCTGGGTGCTGACCCGTTCGAGGCGGAATCGCTGCGCACGGGCGCATTCGAGCGGGCGGTGGCCTCGCATGGCATAACGGACCGTTATGCCGCTCTTGCTGGCCATCGCCGCTCTGTGCCCGAGATATTCGAGGCAGCCAATACAGGCGATCAGTCGGCTCTGACCGTGCTCGACGAGATCGCCCGGCACCTCGCTCGTGGCATAGGAGCCATCGCAGCGATAGCCAATCCGGAGAAGGTGATCCTGGGCGGGTCGATCGGCCTGCGACCGGAGATCCTGTCGCGCGTCAAGGTGTTCCTGCCGCAGTGCTTCCCCTACCCGGTCAATGTCGAGACTGGCGAGTTGGGCTCGCGTGCAGCGATCATCGGCGCTGCGGCGATCGGGCTCGGTCAGTTGCACAACACGTTGTTCGGCGTCGACGCTCCCGAAGGGCGCATCTCGCTGCCCAAGGTCGACATGCGTGCTTTGAGGGAGGCTGTGTGATGACGGATGAATTGACCAGGCGTCTCAAGGCTGCGCTCGACCGCGACGAGGCACTCGCCTTGTTCCGCGGCGCCATTGGCCGCGACAGCATCACCGGCAACGAGGCGAATTTTGTCAGCTATCTGAACGAGCAGATGGAGGCGCTTGGACTTTCCGGCCTGCACACCGCGGAGTTCCTGCCCGGGCGGCCCAACATCTGGGGCGAACGCAAGGGTGCGGATGGCGGCAAGCGGCTTCTGTTCATCGGCCACACCGACACGGTGCATGTCGATGGCTGGCGCGAGCATTGGGCCGGGACCGAGCGCGAGGATCCGTTCGCCGCTCCTGTCATCGATGGCGCTGTCTGGGGTCGTGGCGCGGGCGACCTCAAGGCCGGCATCTCGGCATCGCTTGCCGCACTTGCGCTGCTCGACAGGGCCGGCATCCGCCTTGCCGGTGACGTGTCCTATGCCTTCGTCGGTGACGAGGAGAGCGGCCAGCCTGGAACCGGCGTCTCCGCCGGCATCAAGGACTTTGCCGCCCGCATCGAGAGCGGCGAGGTGCAGCGTCCCGATTTCACCGTCTATGTCGAACCGACCCGGCTTTCCGTCTACCCGGCACAGATCGGCTTCTTCATCACCGACATCACGATCACCGGCAAGTCGGCCTATTTCGGCGTGCCGGAACTGGGCAAGGATGCCCTCAAGGCGAGCCATCAGGCGATGACGGCGCTGTGGAAGCACTCCGACGAGGTTGCGGCTCGCGCCCAGCATCCTTTGGTCGGGCGCGGCTTCCTGCTCATCACCGGGCTTGCCGGCGGCGGCTATATAGCGGTGCCCGAGCGCTGCACCTTGTCGCTCATCCGCAAGCTGCTGCCGGGTGAGTCCCTCGATGCCGCTGCCGCCGAGATCGAAGCGACCGTGCGTTCGGCGATCGCCGATCCCGAGATCAGGATCGAGTTTGCCTATCCTGCCGGGCGTGACCACGCCTTGGGCGGAACCGCTGCCGAGATCGACGCCAATGGGGCCGAGGTAACCATGCTGTCGGATGCGCTCGACCAGACGCTCCCGGGGCGCGGCACCGTCGAAGGTGCGCCGTTTTGGTCGGAATCGCCGTTCTTCGTCAACCGGCTGGGCATTCCCGCCGTCTATTGCGCGCCCGGCGATATCCGCAATTGCCACACCTACGAGGAGCATGTCGACGTCGAGGAATATCTCGCCGGCGTCGTCGCCCTCGCCGCCTTCATGGCCCGCTATTGCGGGGTGATCGAGTGAACTGCCTACTTCGCTAGAAAATGATCGGGAGGAAAACATGATCATCAAGAAGATACTTGCCGCTGCTCTCGCTGGCAGCCTTATGCTTGCTGCCGGTGCGGCCTTCGCCCAGACAGTCGGTCCCTCGGGCGAGACGGCAACGCCGAGCGCCGACGTCGCACTGTCCGATGCCGACATCGCCTCCTTGAAGGACAAGGGCTACAAGGCGGCGCTGCTCTGGCACACCTCTTCCGATTTCACCAATGCCGTCTCGGCCGGTGCCAAGGATGAGTTCGCCCGTGCCGGTGTCGAGGTTGCCGTGACCACGGATGCCGGCTTCGATGCGGCACGCCAGCGCAGCGACATCGAAACCGCGCTCGCGGCCAAGCCGAATGTCATTCTCGCCTTGCCGCTCGACCCGGTCACCTCGGCCGAGGCCTTCCGCCAGGCGGTCAAGGACGGCACCAAGCTGGTGTTCCTGTCGAACCTGCCGAGCGGCTACAAGCACGGAACCGACTATGCCGCAATCGTCACCGACGACCTGTTCCAGATGGGCAAGCAGGCAGCCGATGCCCTGGCCAAATCCATCGGCGGGAAGGGCAAGGTCGGCTATATCTTCCACGACGCCACCTACTACGTCACCAACCAGCGTGACCAGGCGTTCAAGACGACGATCGAGAAGGATTATCCCGATATCAAGATCGTCGCCGAGCAGGGCATTTCCGATCCGGCACGAGCCGAGGAACTGGCCAACGCGATGCTGCTGCAGAACCCCGATCTCGACGGCATCTACGTGACCTGGGCAGAGCCCGCCGACGGCGTGCTCTCGGCCCTGCGCTCCAGCGGTAACGCCAAGACCAAGGTGGTGACGCTCGACCTCGCCGAACCGGTGGCGCTCGACATGGTCAAGGGTGGCAACGTGACTGCGCTCGTCGCCGACAAGGCCTATGAACTCGGCCGCGCCATGGCCGCCGCCGGGCTCAAGTCGCTGCTCGGCCAGCAGACCCCACCCTTCGTCGTCGCTCCGGCCCTGACTGTGACCAAGGACAATGTCGCTGAGGGCTGGAAGGAATCGCTCAACCGCGAAGCGCCGAAGTCGGTGCTCGACGCAGCCAAGTAAGCCAGTTGCACCGGCGGCAATACCGCCGCCGGTGCACCATCTACCCGGGAGGAAACAGTCATGCACATGGCAGCAAGGGGCACAGCCCTTTTCGCGGCAATACTTTCGGTGAGCGCGGCTTTCGCGGCCGATGGCGCCACCAAGGGTCCGAATGGCGAACAGCCAACGCCGGCCAAGAGCGTCGTACTGACGCCGGACCAGGAACAGAAGATCAAGGACGGCAAATTCACCGCAGCCCTGGTCTGGCACGAGATGAGTGAGTACACCAATGCGGTGAATGCCGGCGCGCATGACGAGTTCAAGCGCTTGGGCATCGAGGTCATCGCGCAGACCGACGCCGGCTTCGACGCCGCGCGCCAGAAAGCCGACGTCGAAACGGTGATGGCCAAGAAGCCGTCTATCATCGTCTCGCTGCCGGTCGACCCGGCAACCGCCGCTGTCGTTTACGACCCTGCGCGCGACGCCGGCGTCAAGCTCGCCTTTGTCGACAACTCGCCAGCGGGTTACGTTCACGGCAAGGACTATGTGACCATCGTCTCCGACGACCTGTTCCAGATGGGTAACAAGGCTGCCGTCGCCATGGCCGACGCGCTCGGCAAAAAGGGCAATCTCGGCTACATCTTCCACGACGCCGATTTCTACGTCACCAACCAGCGCGACGGCGCCTTCAAGGCAACGATCGAGCAAGACTATCCCGAGATGAAGATCGTCGCCGAGGCGGGCATGGCCGACCCTGCGCGGAGCGAAGAGATCGCCCAGGCGATGGTGACGCAGCACCCCGACCTCGACGGCATCTACGTGACCTGGGCAGAGCCGGCGCTGAGCGTGCTGTCGGCGCTGCGCAATGCCGGCAACAGCCACACCAAGATCGTCACCCTCGACCTCAACGAGCCGGCAGCGCTCGACATGGTCAAGGACGGTGCCATCGCGGCGCTGGTGGCCGACGAAGCGTACAGCATCGGCGTGACGGCGGCGCGTTCGGCAGCCGGCTCGCTGGTCGGCGTTGAATCAAAGCCGTTCCTCGTCGTCGATTCACTCGCTGTCACCAAGGCGACCGTGGCCGATGGCTGGAAGGCGTCGCTCAACAAGGATGTGCCGGCGAGCGTCGCTGCGGCCGCAAAATAGTTGTCCGGGCAGGGGGCTGGCGCCCCTGCCAACAGGAGGAAGAAAGATGCCCCCAGCCAACACTAGCCTCACGGGCCAGCAAGCCGGCCTGGCCAGCCGCATCAACCTGCAGCAATACGTCGTCTATTTCGGCTTCCTGGCGATCTTCCTCTTCTTCGCCATCGTGCTGAAGGACAGCGGCTTTCTGACGGTCCGGAACCTCTCCAACATCGTCCTGCAGACGGCACCTGCCACCGTCATGGCGATCGGCCTCGTCTTCGTCATGTCTGCAGGGGAGATCGATCTCTCGATCGGGTCCACCGTGGCCGTGGCCGCGCTCGCCTCAGCCGTGACGATCAACGAATACGGGCTGGTGGCCGGCGTGCTCGCCGGTCTGGGCGCCGGCCTCCTGATCGGCCTGCTCAACGGCGCGCTGGTCGCCTATGTCAGGCTGCCATCGTTTCTGGTGACGTTGGCGACCTTGGGATTGTTTGCCGGCGTCGCCCGCTCGATGACCAACCTGCGCTCGATTCCGGTGACGGACAGCACCTTCACCGGCTTCTTCGGCTCGGGCGTGTTCCTGGGTATCCCCTCGCTCATCTGGTGGACGGCGATCGCCGTTGCAGTCGGCCACATCATCTATCGCGAGACGCGCTTCGGCGCCCATGTGCTGGCGACCGGCGACAATGCCCGCGCCGCCAGCGTGTCCGGCATCAGTGTGCCGCGCATCCGGCTCGCAGTGCTTGCCATCAGCGGCGGCCTGGCCGGGCTTGCCGGGCTGCTTTATGCCGGCCGCCTGCAGGCGGCGAAGTACACGCTCGGCGAAACCGACCTGATGACGGTGATTGCCGCCGTCATCGTCGGTGGCACGCTGCTCAACGGCGGCAAGGGCTCGGTCATCGGCGCCCTGGTCGGCTCGCTGATGATGGGCATGCTCAACAACGGCCTGATCCTGATGGGCCTTTCCGTTTCCGACCAGATGATCGTTCGCGGTCTCATCATCCTCGCGGCAGTTGCAGTATCGCTGCGCGAAAAGTCTCGCTGAAGGAAGCTGACATGTTTCTCGACGTCCTGCGCCGCCGCAACCCGGCTTTCATCGAAGCCGCGATGGCCCTGCACCAGCAGGGCAAGATTCCGGCCAATGCCTATGTCCTCGACCTTGATGTCGTCGAGCGCAATGCCGGCGTGCTGAGCGCCGAAGCGCGCCGACATGGCCTCAAGATCTTCGCCATGACCAAGCAGGTCGGCCGCTCGAGCTCGTTCTGCCAGGCAGTCAGGCGCGGCGGCATCGACGCGGCGGTCGCCGTCGACATGGCCTGTGCCCGCGCCACCCACAAGGCAGGGCTCAAGGTCGCCCATCTCGGCCATCTGCAGCAGGTTGCCCGCCAAGAGGCCGCAGCCGCAGCCGCGACCTTCAAGCCCGACTACTGGACTGTCTTCAACGACACCAAGGCCAGGGAAGCTGCCGCAGGCGCCGAGGCAGCCGGCCGCACGCAAGACCTGTTGGCCCGCATCCATGCCGAAGGCGACACCTTCTATCGCGGCCATGAGGGCGGCTTCGCCGCCACCGAGGTGGCTGACGTGGCCGACAGGTTCGACGCGCTCGCCGGCGGCCGCTTCGCCGGCATCACCACCTTCCCCGCATTGCTGTTCGATCACGCCAGCCGCAAGGTGGTCCCGACCCACAATCTGGTGACCTTGACCAAGGCCGCCGAGGCTTTGGCCAAGGCAGGGCGCAAGGATATCGAGGTCAACGCACCGGGGACCACGTCGAGCGTCATGCTCGCCGCGCTCGCCGAAGCCGGGGCGACGCAATGCGAACCGGGCAATGGCCTGCACGGCACCACCGCGCTGCATGCGATGGAAGACCTTCCGGAACAGCCTGCGGTGCTCTATCTCACCGAGGTCTCGCACCTGTCGGGCGGCAAGGCCTATTGCTTCGGCGGCGGCTTCTACATCGATCCGATCTTCCCCGACTACGACGTCAAGGCGATCGTCGGTTCCGAACCGACGACCGCCTCAGCAGCACTGCGCAGCGTCGAGGTGCCGCCGCCCTCGGCCATCGACTACTATGCCATGATCGATGCCGCCGGTCCGAATGCCCCGAAGCCGGGCGACACCGCTGTCTTCGGCTTCCGCGGCCAGGCGTTCGTCACCCGCGCCTATGTGGTGGGTGTTTCGGGCATCTCGAAAGGCGAGCCCAAGGTGGAAACGATCGAGAACGGCTTCGGCGAAACCGCCGCCTGGCCGATCTAGGAGGTTGAGATGACCGCGACGCAAGCAGCCCCTGTTCTCAGGCTTACCGACATCCGCAAGGTTTTCGGCGGCATTACGGCGATCGAGAATTTCTCGCTCGAAGTCCGCCCTGGCGAGATCGTCGCGCTGGTCGGCGACAACGGCGCCGGCAAGTCGACGCTGATCAAGATCATCTCGGGCGTCTACACACCGACCTCGGGCACGATCACCATAGAGGACGAGACCGTGACCATGGCGAACGCGACGATGGCGCGCGCCCATGGCATCGAGGTGGTCTACCAGGACCTGGCGCTGGCCGACCAGCAGACGGTCTACATGAATATGTTCCTCGGTCGGGAACCCGTCAACGGCTTCGGCCTGCTCGACCGCCGCAGGATGATCGCCGAGACCGAGAAGCTGGTGAAGGAGCTGGATGTCCGTATCCCATCGGCCCATGCCACCATCCGCGATCTCTCGGGCGGCCAGCGCCAGGGCGTGGCGATCGCCAGGGCGACGCACTGGGCGAGCAAGCTGATCCTGCTCGACGAGCCGACCGCCGCACTCGGTGTAGCCGAGACGGCCAAGGTCGAAGAAATCGTGCTCTCGCTCAAGCAGCGCAACATCGGTGTTCTGATCATCAGCCACAGCCTCGACCAGGTGTTCAAGCTGTCGGATCGCATTTGCGTTCTCCGCCGCGGCCGCCAGATCGGCATCCGCGAGACAGCCAAGACCGACAAGAACGAGATCATCGCCATGATCACGGGCCTGCAGCAGCATTAGGCCCGTCGCGGCAAGGCGGGGAGCACCAACGCGGCTGACCAGAAGACCCTGTGGGGCCAACCCATTGGGTCACAACGCCGAAGGCACGCCCTTTGACGGCCTGCCGATCGGACTAGGAAATAACGGTGCACCTCGCTGGTCCGAACCAGACGACGTCTTCCTTCTTCGCGCCATAGAGGTGGTTGCCAATGAATGGTTCAATCGCCCAGGCCCCGGTCATCGGGGTTTCATTCCATGCATCGATGTATCCCGCGTCGTAGGACGAACCGACATTCAGCGAATGGCCGATATTCGATAGGCGATCCAGAAGAAGATAAGGGGTTCTCTCCAGCTCCGATGCGAATACACGGAAGAGGTCGCAGGCACGCATGCCTGGTCTCACCGAGGCCAGGACCGCTGCGTGAATAGCCTCGACCGCCGCCAAAGCCTTGCCCTGACCGACATTTTTCCCTCTTTGAAATGTCCGCGTACAATCGCCCCACCATCCATCCGCTGTGACTGGGTGAACATCGATCATGCCTAGGTCCACATCCCACAATTGGCGTGTGCTCGGTCGATCGGTCGGGAAGCAACTCAGGGTTCCGGCTCCGAACCCGATGATCGTGGGGGTCCAGACATCGGTCCCGCCGAATTCGCGCACAAGTCGGTCCGCGCGGTCACGGACCTCTATCTCCGTTTCCCCTGCCATCGCGTCGGCGGCAATGGCCTCCGCAATCCTTATCGCCAATCTTTGGGCCTCGACCAACCCGGCCGGCGGCATATCGTCCACTGTGTTCTTGCCCATCTCGTCTCGTTCTCCACTCGCACTGCATGCCGCCAGACGACGGCCGCCCGGTCCTTAAGCAACAGCTGGCGGCTTTCCCAGCTCGGTCATCGCCTCCAGCGTCGATTGCAGCAGCATGCGCGCCCCAATGATTGAATGCTCCGGTTCGACAAACTCTGCCTCGTTGTGGCTGAGCCCGTCGCGGCAGGGCACGAAGATCATCGCCGAGGGCGCGACCCGGTTGATGAACAGCGCGTCGTGAAATGCGCCGGACAGCATGCGTTTTGCCGGAAGATCGAGCGCGCGCCCCGCCCTCTCGAGGCAGCCGAGCAGCGTCTCGGGAAACGCGGCCGGCGTCATGTCGAAGAATTGTCGGATATTTGCCTGGCAGCCGGCGGCGCTCGCAGCCGTGGCGCAGTTTTTGCGCACCAGCGCCTCCAGTTGATCGATGACCGTGGCGTCGGAATGCCTCAAATCGACGGTGAATGTGACCGAGCCCGGTATGGCATTTACCGATCCCGGTTCGATCGTGAAACGTCCGACGGTAACGCGCGCAGCTGCATCTCCTGGCATGATGCGCTTGAACAATATGTCGAGGGCGGCTGTCGCCGCCACCATCGGGTCGCGGCGAAATTCGAGTGCTGTCGTTCCCGCATGTGCCGCCTGGCCCGAAATCGTCACCTCCAGCCAGCGGGTGCCCTGAATGCCGTGAACGATCCCAACAGGAACGTTTTCCCTTTCGAGCGACGGTCCCTGTTCGATGTGAAGTTCCAGATAGCCGCATATCGGAAAGCCGAGCGGCCGCATGGCTATGTCGGGAAGGGCGTCGAGCGTCGCCTTGAGTTCTTCGGTGAAGAGCGCTCCGTCGCTGCCGCGGAGGTCGGACCAGGCTTCTGGTATCGCACCCAGAGAGAAGGCCATGGAGCCCATGGTGCCGGGCGCAAACCGGCTACCTTCCTCGTTTGTCCAGGCAACCACTTCGAGTGGCAGCTCGGTCGCGACGCCGGCGTCCTCAAGGCTTTCCATGACTTCGAATGCAGTCAGCGTGCCGAGCGCCCCGTCGAAACGTCCGCCGGTAGGCTGGCTGTCGAGATGACTGCCGATCACAAATGGCGGCCGATCGACAAGGCGGCCTTCGCGACGGATGAAGAGGTTGGCCATCGGATCCTGAAACACCCGGAAGCCGCGTGCCAGTGCGAGCTCCGCAAGCAGCCGGCGCGATTGCCTGTCTTCGGCTGACAACGCCTGGCGATTGACGCCACCTGCAGCGGTTCCGCCGATCCGGGCAAAATCGTCGATGCGCTGCAGCAGGCGTTCGCCATTGATCTGCGCATTGGAGTTCATGCAGGCAACCTCAAATGTTCGATGTCGGGATCAGCGATAGGGCGCGTCGTGGAAGGCGATCTCCAGGCGCTGGGCGCGTCCGAAAATATCACTCAACCGTTTGCGCTCGGTGGTGTCGAGGTGGTCGCCGGCCTCGTCTAGCTGTTGCCTGAGCCATTTTGCCTGCGCAGCGAAATCGTCGTGAGCATGCATATCCACCCATTCTTTCAACAACCGATCAGCGATCGGCCGCGCTGCGGCCTCCTTCGACCAGGTCAAGTACATCCACTCGGCAGCAAACATCGCCGCGACCGTATCGAGGAAGCCGCCGTCGCGCGCGATTGCCAGCATGCCGATCCGGAATTCGGCAACTTCAGGAAGGTCGAGATCGTAAGTGGCGGGATCGATGCCGCGCTCGGCAAAGGTCTTCTCGAAATAGGTGATCTGCTGATTGGCAAGCGCTTCGAGAACGGCGATGAGCCAGCGTTTCTGCTCGATCGTCCGGGCTTTCGCCACGGCATAGGCGAAGATCGAGATCGCAGTATCGACGAACGCGCCTTCATAAACCAGATAGCGTTCGAAAGCCTGCCTGGTCAGCCGGTCCTGCTTGACGTCTTCGACGAAGCGATGGTGAAGCATCGCCTCGAAGACTGCCGCGTTTTCCCGCAGAATCTGCTCGGATAGGGTCTCGCCAGCCACCGGCTCAGCCCTCAAGTTCGGGAGCGGCAGCAGCGCGAAACGCCTTTACACGCTCGATGTCGACGGGGTTCCACCACACTCCGTCGAATTTCAGCGACGAAGCGACGATGACGCCATTGGTGCGCTTCAGGATCTCCACGATGTTGTCCTTGGTCACCCCGGAGCCTACGAGCAGCGGCAGGTGTGTTGCCGAGCCTATCTCCTCGATCTCTTCGATCGTCGCCGTGTTGCCAGTGCGCTGCCCGGTGGCGATAACGCCATCGGCATCAAAAAAGGCGAGGTCGCGGGTCAGTTCCTGGATCGATCTGTCGGCGACGATCGCATGAGAGCCATGCTTGACGTGGCTGTCGGCGAAGACCTTGATATGCTCGGCACGCAGCAGCGAGCGGTAGCGCATTGCTTCAGCGGCGCGGCCTTCCATGAAGCCCTCGTTGGCGACATAGGCATTTGCCCACTGGTTGACCCGGATGAACTTGGCGCCGCCGGCCATGGCGATGGCGAAGGCTGTGATCGGGGCGTTCGCAAGCACGTTGACACCGAGCGGCACGCCGGTCTCGCGTGCGATCCTGTCGGTCACCACCGACATGAATGCCGCCGTCTCCTGGCCAATATCCTCGGGCTTGGAAAAGGGAACATCGCCATGGTTTTCGATCATCAGCCCGTGCATGCCGCCTTCGATCAGGGCCTCTGCGTCACGCATGCAGGCGTCATAGATCGTCGACATGTCCGCGCCGCGATAGCGGGGCGCGCCGGGGAAAGCCGGGCAATGGATCATGCCAATCAGAACCTTGTCAGTTCCGAATATTTCCCTTACGGCGCTTGCTGAGCTGTTGGAGATTTCCTGCATTTCTTTCCCTTTCGAAAGTATGTTCATGCACGCTTACGTAATCGGTAATGTCGCTGTCGACGAAACGATCCGGATCTCGGAGATGCCCGCAGCCGGCGCCTCCATCCATGGCAGCCAGCAGTCCCGCGACCTTGGCGGCAAGGGCGCCAACCAGGCTGTCGTCATGGCCCGCACAGGCCTGCCGACGAGCCTTGTGGCAGCCTTCGGCGACGGCTTCCGCGCGGAGTTGATCCGCGAACACCTGGCGAAAGAGCCGGTGATCAGCAGACTGTTTCCGCTCCCGGGCAAATCGACCGATTTCTCGATCGTCTTGACCACCCCGGACGGCGAAAACGTAAACATCACAACGACCGATTCCGCCCGGAACTTTCCCGTCGCCGATGCCGTCAGCCTGCTTGCCGGGGCCGCTCCAAAGGACCTTGCCGTCTTGCAAGGAAACCTCTCGGATGAGGCGACACGCGGTGTTCTCGAGGCCGCCCGCGCCCGCAACATGGTTACCGCCTTCAATCCGTCTCCTCTTCGTCCCTTCTTCGGCAGCCTCTGGAGCCTTGTCGACATCGCCTTCCTCAATGAGGGAGAGGCATTGGCGTTGACCGGCACCAGCGGCGAAGATGCCGCCCGCAAACTGCTTGCGAGCGGGGTTCGTGAAGTCGTCCTGACCTTTGGCGGCGACGGCGCGCTACTTGCCACCGAGGACGGCGTTGTCCGCGTTCCAGCGGTACCTTGCGAGGTCGTCGACACGACTGGCGCCGGCGACACCTTCATGGCGGTCGCTCTTGCTTCGGCGGCACTGCGCGTAACCCGTCTCGATCGCACCGCGATCGAGCATGCGTCCCAGGCCGCTGCGATCACCGTCGCCCGGCCCGGAACCCGGTCGGCATTTCCTTCAGCCCAGCAATTGGCCTCTATAATGGCCTCGCGCTGAGTTTCAGCGCGGGCCTGTCCAGGCTCAGCGCGGGCTTTTGGTCATCCAGCCGAGAATGTTCTTCCAAAGGCGGCCGTAGCCCTCCCACTCGCAGAATGCCGGCGACAGCCAGTGTGGACCGATGTCGGAAGTCCAGGCAGCAGTGCGGCCCTTGCCGTGACTGCCGAGTACCAGCAGCGGATGACCACCTTGGTCCTGCGGCAGTCTGGCGATGACTTCGGCCCCGTCTCGGACTTCCACCTCGTTGACACCAAGCAACAGCGGCCACTTGTCGCCTAGCCCAAGCATGACAGGGTGATCCGGCTTGACGACATCGGCAACCGCGCCTTCGGGGATCTCGATGCGGTCGTCATAAGGAAGACAGGTGACGGGCAAGGTGTCTTCGACCGGCGTGCGGCGCCAGCGGGCTTTGCCGTCAATGCCCTGGAAGGAGAAGTAGCCGCCAACCATCAGCAGCGCGCCGCCCTTCTCGACCCAGGCCTTGATCAGCTTCAGGCGGTTCGGAACGGTGCGTGAGTGCAGCCATACCTCCGGCGGCAGCAGCAGCGAGTTTGCGCCAATGTCGGAGAGGATGATGGCGTCGTATTCGTCGAGGCCGGCCATCTCGTATGGGAACTTGTCCACGGCCTCGTGCGCGGTCATGTAGGTCAGTTCGAATTCGCTGCCCTTGAGCGCCTTGACGAGCGGTTCGGCTCCAAGGTGGAACGTCACGCTGCCGAACTGGTCAAAGCCCTTGTAATGGGTGGCTGAGCTGATCCAGCTCTCGCCGACGAGGAGTACTTTTTTTGTCATGGTTCATCCGTCTTTGTTGAATGCGTTGAGGGCGGGAAATCAGGACCCGGCTTGGAACACGGAGCGGGGATTTGCCCGCATCATTTGCTCAAGTGCGGCATCGGGCAGTCCATGGCGCTTCAGCCGCGGCAGGAAGTGACGCAGCACATAGGCATAGCCGTTGCCGCCATAGCGGCTGAGCATCATCTTCAGGAACACGTCATGTGAAAGCAGGATGCGGTCAAGGTGACCGGCTTCGACCAGCCGCACGATGGCGCGTGCCGCCTCTTCGTCGCTGGGGCATTGGACCTGCTGGTCGGCATAGAAGAAATCCATGCCGATCATGTCGTATTCGATGAAGGCGCCGCGATCGGCGAGTTCGCTCTGATAGGTGAAGTCGTCATGTGACGGGTTCATGTGGCAGAGCACGGTGTGGCGAAGTTCTGCGCCTTCCTGAGCGACGATGTCGAGCACCCTGTGGCCAAGGCGGAACCATCCCGGCAGGTGCACCATCAGCGGCAGGCCGGTTCGAACCTGGGCGCGTGCTGCACCACGGAGCGACTTTTCCTCCTCGGAGGTGAAGTCGGACGAGACACCGATCTCGCCGATAAGCCCGATCTTGACGTCGGTGCCGTCGACACCGTCGAGAGCTTCGACCACGATCTCATCGGCGATCTGGTCGACGCTCATGCCGGCGACCTTCGCCGGATGGGAGGAGCCGAGGTAGTAACCAGCTCCCATCACGATATTGAGGCCCGTCGCGCGCGAAATACGTCGCAGTGCGAGCGAGTCGCGGCCGATACCGTTGCAGGTGGGTTCGACGAGGGTCCGGCCGCCTTCGGCGACGAAGGCCTCCAGCTCGGCAATTGCCAATGCCTCGTCATTGAGGGTGATGTTGTCCTTGTTGACGAAAGGGTCTTGCCTGAGTTCGCCCAGGATTTCCATGCAGACGAACCCTTCGGCGAGGTATTGCCGCTCCTTGGTTTTCGGAGCATGCCACCAGCAGCGGCAGTCGTTGAGCGTATGCTCGTGCATCAAGGTGATGCCGAGGCTTTCCGCCGCGACTGGCCCGTTGACGGTCATGACCTGCCCGGAGCGGACGTGACCTTCGGAGAGCTCGTTGGTCATGCCACTCACCTCTTCTTTCCGCCGAAGCGGAAGTTGGCCGTGAAGATGCGGGTGTTGAGCCAAATGGCGATCAGGATGATCGCGCCGGTGACGATCTGCGTGAAGAAAGGCGAGATATGCATCAGGATCAGACCGTTGCCGATCACGGCAATCGTCAGCGTGCCAAGCACGGTGCCGAGGATCGTGCCGCGACCGCCCATCAACGAGGTTCCGCCCAGCACCACCGCCGCGATGACCTGCAACTCGAAGCCGACTGCCGCGTTCGAAGAACCAGAACCGAGGCGGGCAGCGATCAGGAGGCCCGCCAGCGCGCAGGCAACGCCAGCGATCATGTAGACCGAGGCGATGATCCACTTCGCCGGCATGCCGACGCGGCGCGCCGCTTCCATGTTGGAGCCGACCGCAACCACCTGGCGGCCATATTTCGTCGATCTGATCACGACGTAACCGATAATGGCTACCACAATGGCGATCAAAGCGGGGACAGGTATGCCGAAGAGCTCGCCGCGACCGAGCGCAAAGAAGCCCGGAACGTCCTTGATGGGGATGGAATAACCCTGTGTGAGATAGAGCGCGAAGCCTCGCAGGATCGAAAGACCGGCGAGGGTGACGATGAAGGCTGGAATGCCCTGATAGGCGGTAAACCAGCCCTGCACGAAGCCGATGAATGCACCGAAGGTGAGCATGGCGACGACCACCACCGGCCAGGGGTAGCCCATGGCGAGCACGATGGCGGCAATAGCATTGACGAGCGCCACTTGCGAGCCGACCGAAAGGTCGATGCCGCCGGTGATGATGACGAAGGTCATGGCAACGGCGACGATCAGGATGGGAGCGGCCTGACGGATAACGTTCAGGACGTTTCCGAGCGTCATGAAGGTATCTGTGGTGAATGCGAAAAACAGCACGCAAGCAAGAAAGAAGAAGGTGATCGACAGCACCTGAGCGTGCTCGGATAGGAAGTCTGCCGCGGGCGAGCCCTTGGCGCGTTCGGTATAGGCCGTCATTGCCTGGCACCCTCTCCGACAATCAGTTTGACGAGATCTTCGAGATTGGTCTTGCCGATTTCGCGCTCGGCGACCTTTGTGCCCTCGTACATGACAGCGATACGGTCACAGACGCGGAACAAGTCCTGCAGACGGTGGGTGATGAGGATCACCGAGACGCCCTTGGCCTTGACGCGGTTGATCAGCGCCAGAACAGCCTCGACTTCCGCAACAGCGAGAGCCGAAGTCGGCTCGTCCATGATCAGGACCTTGGGATTGAAAGAAGCAGCGCGGGCGATGGCGATTGCCTGCCGCTGACCGCCCGACAGCTGAGCAACCTTTCCGGTCAAGCGCGGAATGCGGATCTCCAGCGCATCCAGCATCTTGCGCGCTTCCTCGAGCATCGTCTTGGTGTCGAGGAACGGGCCCTTGCTGATCTCGCGGCCAAGAAAGAGATTGCCGACGACATCGATATGATCGCAGAGGCTGAGATCCTGGAAAACCATCTCGATGTTGCGGCTGCGGGCATCGGCGGGACCGGTAAAGCTGATGTCTTCGCCCTCGAGCGTGATCGTGCCGCCATCGGGAATATAGGTTCCCGAGATGATCTTGGTCAGCGTCGACTTGCCGGCGGCGTTATCGCCGACCAGGCCGAGGCATTCGCCGGGATAGATGTCGAGGTCCACACCGCGCAACGCCTGGTGCGATCCGAATGCCTTGCGGATTCCTTTCAGGGATATGCGCGGGCTGGGACCGATGCGGGGGGGCATGGCCCCCCCGACACCGGCGACAGCGGGAGGATGCTGTCCGTCAGTCATCATTTGAAAACTGCCCGGTACGGTTCGACGTTGTCCTTGGTCACGATGGTCACCGGAACCGCAATCGTCTTTTCGACACTGCCGCCGTCGGAGACCTTCTTGAGAGCGTCGATGGCTGCAGCGCCCATGGCAGCCGGATCCTGCTGGATGACTGCGGCGACATAGCCTGCGTCAATTCCAGCGATCGCCTGGGCGGTCAGGTCCCAGCCGAATACCTTGACGCTGTCCTGCTTGCCCTGGCTTTCGACGGCTGCGATGGCACCCATCAGGGCCGGTTCACCGGTGGCATAGATCGCTGTCAGGTCAGGGTTGCCGGTGATCAGGTTTTCGGCCGCGGCAAGTGCGGTATCCTGGACGTTCTGTCCATCGACCACGCCGGCAGACGTCACGCCATCGACCTTGACGGCCTTTTCGAAACCTTCCTGGCGGACGTTCTGAATGAACGAGTTCAAGGCTCCGACCACGCCGATCTTGGCTTTGCCATCGGCGTTGGCCTTGATGTAGTCGAGGAAGAATTTGCCCATGTCAGCGCCGGCCGTTGCGTTGTCGACGCCGATCTGCGCCTTCTGCGGACCCTCGGGGAGGATCGCGTCGATAGCGACGACCGGAATGCCAGCTTCGGCTGCCTGGTTGACGGCGGGCATGATGCCGTTCACGTCGATGGCAACGACGGCAATACCGTCAACCTTCTGCTGAATATAGGTTTCGATGGCACTGTTTTGGGCGGCCGGATCGTTGTTCGCATTGAAGATCACCAGCTTCATGCCGGCGGCGTCGGCAGCCTTCTGAGCGCCTTCATTGATCTGGTTGAAGAAGAGCGCCTGCTGATTGATCTGCACCAGGGCGATGGTCTTTTCGGCAGCCGCTGCAGGGCCGAATACGGAGATGGAGGTCAGCGCGGTGGCGCCGAGAGCAGCGACGAAAGTTCTGCGTTTCAAATTCCAGGTCATATTATCTTCCTCTGAGGGTTTTCCATTGCGTGATTATCGTTTCGCCGGCGGAGCAACGGATTTCCGCACGATGATTTCGACCGGCAGCAGTTCCTCGCGCGAGGACGCATCAGTTTCCTGCCAGTTTGTTTCGAGAAGCAGCGATACCGCGCGCTGGCCGATGGCTCGAACCGGCTGCCGTATTGCAGTCATGGATGGAGCAAAGAGATGCAGCGGTCCGACATCGTCAAAGCCAAGAACCGAGACGTCCTCGGGGATTGAGACGCCTTCGGAGCGGAAAACCTCCATGAGACCGATGACGATTTCGTCGGAACTGGCAAAGATCGCCGTCGCCGGCTTGACATCGGCGATGAAGCGCTTCGCCGCCTCCCGGCCGAAGCCGACGGTGTAGTCACCGGCATATTTGATCAGCCGGGCATCGGCGTCGAAACCTTCGCGCACCGCATGCTCGAGGCCACTGAAGCGGCGACGGGAGCTGATCATCTCGTCTGGTCCACCGATGAACAACACATCGCGGTGGCCATGCTCGACGAGATGCTTGCCGGCCAGGTATCCGCCCTGCCGGTTGTCGCAGAACAGCTTTGGCGCGCGCGCACCGGGAACGTCTTCGTCGACGACGACGACCTTTCCGCTGCGGTTGATCAGCGATGCCAGTTGCCCGTCATCGGGATGGTTGGTGACAAAAATCAAGCCATCGACATGATTGCGGTCGATCAGCTGCAGGTAGGCGATTTCACGGCCGGGTCGATTGAGCGTCGCATAGAGGGAAACCGCAAGCCCGCGGCTGTCCGCCTCTTCTTCCACCGCTGCAACGAGTGTTGCGAAAAAGGGGTTCGCAATATCGGGGACGACAAGACCGATCGTGTCGGAGCGGCCCCGGCTCAGGCGCCGGGCATGGGGGTTCGGCTGGTAGTTGAGGTCGCGGATCGCTTGTTCGATGCGCGTCCTGGTTTCGTGCGGCAATTCGAGCGAGCCGTTCAGGAGTCGCGAAACCGTGGTTACGGACACACCCGCAACGCCCGCGACATCCTTGAGGCTTGTCACCTTCTCCCTGGCCAACCGCACTTCCTCCCTGCGCGTTGTAAATCGCTTTACTAAACCGCTTTACAATAAAGCCGCAGACTCGCACCCGCTGTCAAGAGGCCTGAGATATGAGTGTCGAACGATTGGGAGCACGGCACGGCCGCACACGTTGGAACCTAGCACTGAGCCGACGGATCTCATTCCTTGGCCGTCGTCACGCTTTGGGACCGGAACAGATAGCGGGATACCAAAGCGAGATCGACCTGCGCTGTATGTATTGCTTGCGCCGATCTTATCGACTCAAGGGCATGCGTGGATTTCTTCTGGCAATCGGAATTCATGCCGCCAGGAGGGGAGGGCATGGTTGCCACGCCCATCCCTCAAGATCGGTCAATCCTTCAAGATTCCAGCCACACCTTTTCAAGCTGAATCTGAAGGAGAGGATGGGCGTGATGGTCTTTGACCTTTGGAACGAAGTGGGCAAAGACCTTGCGCCAGTAGGGCTGGATGATCACCCCGGACCCCTGAAGGATCTTTTCAATGTCTTCCATGGCGCTACGCCGCTTTTCGACATCGGAGATCGAGAGTGCCTCGTTGAGTTTTGTATCGAACTCCTCGTTGGCAAACCCGGTTTCGTTCCAGGCTTCGCCGCTGCGATAAGCGAGCGCCAGGATCTGGACGCCCAACGGCCGCATCGTCCACCCGGTCAGCGAAAACGGATATTTTGTCCAGTCATTCCAGAATGTGGAACTGGGCAACACGGTGCGCTTGATCTTGAAGCCTGCTTCTCGGAGTTGACCCGCAATCGCGTCTGCCGTTCCCCGATGCCAGTCGTCGTCGCTGCTGATGAGCTCATGTTCGAAATCCACCACGCCAGCTTCCTTCATCAGGGCTGCTGCCTTTTCGAGATTCCGCTCCAGCTTCGGCAACGGGAAATACTCGGGGTGAATTGGACAGACATGATGGTTTTCGGCGACATTGCCGCGGCCGCTATATCCAAGCTCAAGGACCGCAGCATTGTCGACGGCGAGTTGCATTGCGTTGCGCACGCGCTGATCGTCATAGGGCTTGTTGGTCACGTTGAAGCGGGCAACAGCGGTCGCAGCGGTCTGGGCCTCGCTGCGTGAGAGGCCCATTGAGTCCAGCACTTGAATCTGATCGCCAGTGGTTTCGAAGTTGGCGTCGACTTCGCCCGCCTCGAATGCGCTGGCGAGTGCATTGGGATCGGTGCCGTAGTCAATGAACTCGACGCCGTCGAGGTAGGTCTCGCCGCCCCACCAGCCATCGCGGCGTTTGTAGACGGCGCGCACCGATGTTTCGAAGGAGACGAGTTCGAACGGTCCTGTCCCAATCGGGTGCTGCACCAGCTCGGAACCCGTTTGCTCGTAACTGCGGTGGACGATGAGCGCCGGGAAATCGGCAAAGTTCGCAATCAGCGAGATGTCCGATTTCGACAAGGACAGCTTGACGGTATGATCGTCAACCTTGGCGATGGCGTCCGCTCGCGCCTTGCCGGTTGCGGGATCGACAAGCGCGGCCATGCGCCCGGCCATGGAATTGCCCGGGGTCTTCTTGTCACACCAGCGGATGATGTTGAATATCGCATCCTCCGCCGTGAAGTCGTCGCCGTTGTTCCACTTCACGCCTTTGCGCAGGTGCAGCACATACTGCGTCGCATCGTCGTTGACGTCCCAGCTTTCGAGCAACATGGGCTCGAACGTGTAGTTGGCGGTGTATTTGACAAAGGGCTCGAGAAACTGCCGGCCCAGATTGCCCATCTCGCCCCAGTCGAACGTGCGCGGGTCCTTCAGTTCCTTGACGGGCATTGCAACCCTGAGCACGCCGCCTTTTTGCGGGGTCGCCGCCAGCGCAGCCACAGGCATCGCCAGTCCGGCGAGGGCATAGGCGGTCGCTGCGCTCAGTCCCATGGTGCTGGCGATGGTCAGAAACTCGCGCCTATCCATTCGACCGGCCTTGGCCATCCGCGCCATCTGCGCGACCGCCGGCGGTATCGGCTTTTCATCATGGTTGCGATTGTTCATTGCGTGCTCCTCGCTGGGAATGTCGGTGCCACGAAATCGTGGCGACGGGTGAAAGTCGGCTATTGAGTGGGCCGCCCGAGCCGAAAACGGACTTGCTTCAGAACGATGCCCTGACGCTTCCGAATGGACCAAAATCTGCCTCGATCTGGTCGCCGACCACCACCGCGACGGCTCTTGCGAAGGCCCCGGACATGACGATGTCTCCTTTGCGAAGACGCTCTCCAGTCTCGACAAGCGCGTTTGCCAGCCAGGCGACACAGGCGGCCGGGTGGCCCATGCCGACTGCCGAAACGCCCGTCTCTTCGACGATGCCATTGCGCGACAGGGTGGCGCCGACCCAACGAACGTCAATGTCCTCTGGGCGAAAGCGCCGTTCAGAAAGGACTATGGCGGCGAAGGCCGAGTTGTCGGCAACCGTGTCGGCAACAATTCGCGGCGGAGCCATTCGATGGTCGACGAGCTCGAGGGCAGGGACGATGGTGTCCGTTGCCTGCAGCACCTCTTCTATCGTTGCGCCTGGCCTATCGAGGTCGCGTCCCATGACAAAGGCCAGTTCGACCTCGATATGCGGCTTCACGAACCGTGCAGCTGGAATCCTGGAGCCGCTGTCGAAGACGGCATCGCTCAGGATCCTTCCGCGGATCGGCTCGGTCAGATCGCAGGCTATCTGGGTGGACAGCCAGGTCAGGCCGATCTTGTAGCCAGCGAAGCGCAGCCCCTGCTTTTGGCGCATGTCGTTCAACAGGTTCTGGATGCCATATGCTTCATCGAGCGTCAGATCAGGATGTTCGCCGCTCAGCGGAGGCATGCTCGTCGCACTGCGTTCGGCTCTCAGGATTGCCTCTGCCGCCTCGCGCATGTCGAGGCGTTTCGAGGTCCCGGGTGTTTCACGCATGGGAGCCCCCAGCTGTATCGATAACGACCTTGCCAACCGCCTGCCCACTTTCGAGACGGCGGAACGCGTCGGGCAGCATGTCCAGAGTGAAGTGTCCAGGGTCGAGCAGTGGCCGAACCTTGCCACTTTCGACGAGGCCAGCCAGTTCGACGAGGATCCGGCCATGCTGCTCCCTGCCGATGCCCGAAAGCAGCGGGATCAACATGAAAACGACGTGGAGAGACAGCGCCTTGGCATGCATCGGCGACAGATCGTGGGTACTTCGCGCTGCAGTGGCGACAACACGGCCGTGCGGTGCAGCCGCCTGCAGCGAACGGTCGAGACATTCGCCGCCGACCGTATCGATGACGACGTCGAACCCATGGCCGCCAGTCAGTCTGCCGACATAGTCGGAAACCGTCTCCCGCAGGTAGAGTATCGTGTCGTCGGCACCCAGTTCGCGGGCAAGTGCTGCCTTTTCCATCGACGAGACGGTGGCTGCGACACGCGCCCCACGTGCTTTCGCCAGCTGGATGGCGATGTGACCAACACCACCGCAGCCGCCATGGACCAACACATGATCGGATGCGCCAACGGCTGCTCGCGTCATGCAGTTCCACGCCGTAATCGAAACCAATGGCAGCGCCGCTGCCTCAAGCATCGAAAGGTTGCGTGGCTTCGGCGCGAGCAGGCGAGCATCGGCGGCAATGTAGTCGGCGAAAGTCCCGCCAAGCCCTTTGACGCCACCTGCGCAGCCATAGACCAGATCTCCTGGTGCCAGGTCCGAAACGCCTTCGCCAATGGCTTCCACTGTCCCGGCAAGATCGGCGCCCAGTACGGCAGGCAAGACAGGCCCGATCGGGAGCCCTCTCAGGATACGGACATCGACTGGGTTGACGGACGCGGCCTGCAACCTCACCAACACCTCTCCCGGGCCTGGCCGAGGCGTCGCTAGCTCGGCTAGATTGAAATTCTCCGGGCCTCCGAAAGCCCCCACGACCATGGCACGCATCCACCAATCCCAACACATTTCGTCTATTGGGCACTTTGCCGGCAGCGCCGCCTCAGAGGAAACGCATAAATCTAATGCTATCGATCTGGAACGCTTCTGGCTTATGGTGACGCCTGGACGACGACAGGGGCCGCAATGAGATATCCCGATCTAGAAATCGATTTGCTCCGCGCGTTCACGACGGTCGCCGAAACGGGCAGTTTCACTGCGGCTGCCGACGTTGTCGGACGTTCGCAGTCTGCCGTCAGCCAAAAGATCATCCGGCTCGAAGATCTGCTGGGGCGCCCGCTTTTCCGGCGGACCAGCCGTTCCCTCGTCCTCACCGGCGAGGGAGAGCGGCTTCTCTCCGCTGCCAGGCGCATACTCGAATTCAATGATCTGGCGGTTCGTACGCTCGTCGACACTTCGGATGCCGAACTGTTGCGCATAGGCATTTCGGAAGATTTCGTGCCTCACCATCTGCCCGCATTGCTGTCGAAGTTTACGAGCTTGTGTCCGGCAGTACGGCTCGAACTGATGACGGGCCTAAGCTGCAACCTCTTGGCGGCCTATGACGAGGACCGGCTCGACATCGTGATCGCAAAAAAGGACGGACGCGCGCAGCGCGGCAGGGTCATCTGGCGCGAACCGTTGATGTGGATCTCGTCCAAGCAGTTTGATCGCGATCGAGGAGAAGCGGTGCCGCTGGTTCTCTTGCCAGCCCCCTGCACATATCGCGGCGTGGCCATCAAGGCGCTCGATTCGGTTCGGCGCGATTGGTATGTAGCCTGTACCACCAACAGCCTGGCCGGCGCGTGTGCGGCCGTCGCAGGCGGGTTCGGGGTGACTGTGCTCGGTAGGTCGTTTGTGCAGGAAGGTATGCAGGTTATCCGCCCGTCGGATCAGTGGCCTGCACTTCCCATGACCGAGATCGTCGTTATCGGAGAAGAAAAGAGCGAAGCGCGGATCGTTCAACCTCTCCTCTCGTTTCTCACCGACAATCTTGCCCACTGATAAGGGACCTGAACGTCTGCTATTGATCCTGCACGCAGCGCCTTGTTGGGGAAATACTGGTAGAGAGAACCGACGCTGACACCAGCCCGTTCGGCCGGCGGCCGGGTCATCTGGCCCAGCCGGACCGAGTGCGGCTACGCGGTCTCGCCTCGAGCGTAACGTGCTTGGAAGCGGCGATGGCCGCCCGCGCCCCGGCAGGGCGGTTCTGCTAGCTCTCGATTTGATCGTCTCGTGGAATGCCCGGTTCATTTGCAGTGCGATCGCGATAAAGCGCAGCGCGTGCCAGAAGCATCAAGGTGACGGGTGTGGTCACCACGACGAAGATCGTTATCAGAACCTCGTGCAGAACGGGTCGGGATTGCAGTACCGAAAAACAGACGATCGAGGCGATCAAGATCGCGCCGGCGCCCCAGGTCGTACCGAGGGTTGGCGCATGGACACGCGCATAGAAGGTCTCGAACCGGACCAGCCCTATGGCCCCCAACAGGGTAAGCCCAGACCCCAGCACCAGAAAGAATGCGACGAGCAAGGCTGCCCAAACAGGAAGGTCGGCAATGTGGCTCATTCGATCACCTCGCCGCGCATGAGGAACTTCGCCAGCGCCACTGTCGAGACGAACCCCAACAGGGCGATCACCAACGCAGCCTCGAAATAGGTCGTCGAGCCTGTGCGAATTCCAAACACCAGCAACAACAGCATCGCCGCCACATAAAGTGCGTCGAGCCCCAGCACGCGGTCCTGGGCGCGAGGTCCGCGTACCAGCCGCCACCCGGCACAGGCCATTGCTGCGACGAGCATCATCTGGGAAAGCGTGATGGCCAGGATGAGAATGACGCCGCTCATTCGAAAATCTCCATCAGCAAGTGCTCGTAACGGTGCTTGATCGTGTCGATCCATGCCCGGTCGTCGACCAGATCGAGCACATGGATCAAGACGTGGCCGCTGGTCGAGTTGTATTCGAGCCAGGCGGTGCCGGGCGTGCTGGTGACAATGCAGGCGAGCACGGCCAGGCCGGTACGGTCGCGCAGATCGAGCGGAATGCTGACAAAGCCGGAGTTCTGCCGCCGCCCCCGCGACAGGACAATCCTGGCGACCGCGATGTTGGAGCGGCAGATGTCGACGAACACCAGCCAGACCAACAGAGGGATCTTGTCCCATCGCCTGATTTGCGGCTTGGCCGGCTGCAGCGCCGCCATCGCCCGCGACGCGACGAGCGCGATGATGCTGCCAAGGACCAGATGGCCGAGCGAGAACCGGTTGAGCAGCAGCCACATGACCACTAGTGAGGCGGTCAGGAGAGGGTAGGGCAGAAGGCGCCTCATCTGGCCTCCGACGACTTGAAGCCTGGCAGGCGCTGCGCCGACATCACGTCGGCGATGTAGTTCTGCGGGTCGTGCAGCGACTGGGCGGTTGCGTCCATATAGGCCATCACCTTGCCGCCCTGGATGGTCAGGCCGACGCACAACACAAGCAGGAAGGCGACGGGTGCAAACTCCATGACCAGCACGCGCGGCACCGTACCTTCTATTGGAGCCCAGAAGGTGCGGATGCCGGCGCGTGTCATGGCGATCATGGCGGCGAGACCCGAAAATATCAGCAGCGTGACCAGGCACCAGGCGGCAATCGAGATCGTGCCTTCGCTGACGCCCAATCCTTGCGGGTTGAGCAGGGCCGTCAGGATGGCGAATTTGGCGACAAAACCAGACAGTGGCGGCATACCGGCAAGCAGCACAGCACAGGCTGTGAAGCAGATGCCGAGGATGACCAACGTCGCCGGAATGGCAACCCCGACCTCCGCTTCCACCTCTTCCTCGTCGAGGTCGTCGCCATAGACTTCCATGGTGACGGCGAGAACGTGCGCGGCGGGGTCCTGGGCCCGTTCGACCAGTTCAATGAGCAGAAAGAAGGCCGATATCGTCAGCGTCGAGCTGACCAGATAAAACAGCGCGCCCGAGGTGACCGAGACATTGGCCATGCCGATCGCCGCAAGCAGCGTGCCAGAGGAGACGAGCACATAGGAGCCGGCCAGCCGTCCCATGGCCTGTGAGGCGAGGACGCCGATCGCGCCGAAGGCGATCGTCGCCATGCCGCCGTAAAGCAGCCAGGGCTCGCCGAAGCCTGCGGTGGGGCCGGCGTCGGCCCCGAACAGCAGCAGTGACAGGCGCAGCAGGATGTAGATGCCGACCTTGCTCAGCATGGCGAAGATCGCCGCCACCGGCGCCGCCGCGGCGCTGTAGGTGGTGGGCAGCCAGAAGCCGAGTGGCCACATGCCAGCCTTGATCAGGAAGGCGATGCCGAGAATGGCCGCGCCCGCCTCCAGCAGCATGCGGTTGTCGGCGTCGACGAGAGGAATCCGCAGTGCGAGGTCGGCCATGTTCAACGTGCCGGTGACGCCGTAGATCAGGCTGACGCCGATCAGGAACAGCGACGCGCCGGCGAGATTGATGACCACATAATGCAGACCCGCCTTGACCCGCTGTGTGCCCGAACCATGCAGGGCAAGGCCATAGGAGGCAGCCAGGAAAACCTCGAAGAAGACGAACAGGTTGAACAGGTCGCCGGTCAGGAATGCACCGTTGAGCCCCATCAGCAGGAACTGGAACAGGGTGTGGAAATGCGGGCCGCCCTTGTGCCAGCGTGCCAGCGAGAAGGTCAGCGCCGCAATCGCCAGCACCGAAGTCAGCACCAGCATCAGCGCCGACAGACGGTCGAGTACGAGCACGATGCCAAACGGGGCGGCCCAGTTGCCGAGGAGGTAGACCTTGGTTGCGGCGCCCTGATCTGGCGCAACGTCGGCATAGGCCATCAATGCGATGGAGATCGCGAGCAAGGTCAGCGTCGAAAACAGGCTGACCAGCGCCTTGAAGGAATGGCGGCGCTCGTCGAAGAGCAAAAGCAATGCGCCTGTGACCAGCGGCAGCAGAACCGGGGCGATAAGAAGATGGTTCGCCCACGTCATCACTGGGGCTCCCGGCCATCGACATGGTCGCTGCCGGTGAGGCCGCGAGACACCAGCAGCAAAACCAGGAACAGCGCCGTGGTGGCGAAGCCGATGACGATGGCGGTCAGCACCAGCGCCTGGGGTATAGGATCGGTATAGTCGGCGGGGTCGATCGTCCCGGACGCCAGCACCGGTGCCGCATTGCTCTGCAGCCTGCCCATCGAGAAGATGAACAGGTTGACGCCATAGCCGATCAGCGAAAGGCCGATGATGACCTGATAGGTGCGCGGCCGCAGCAATAGCCAGACGCCCGAACCGACAAACACGCCGATGCCGATGGCGAGGATCAGTTCCATCAGGCTTTCTCCTCGACTACGGCTGAGGCGGTGCGGACGCGATGGCGCCGGATCGACTGGTGGGCAAGGGCGATCAGCATCAGCACCGTCGCGCCGACGACCAGCGAGAAGACGCCGAGATCGAAGAACAGGGCGCTGGCCAACGGCACCTCGCCGATCAGCGGCAGGTCGACATAGCGCGAATGCGACGTCAGGAACGGATAGCCGAACAGCCACGAACCCGCGCCTGTGATCGCGGCCATCAGCAGGCCGGCGCCAATCCACCTGACAGGCAGCACCTTGAGCCGATCCTCGACCCATCTGGTACCCGCCGCCATATATTGCAGGATGAAGGCGGCGGCCATGGCGATGCCGGCGGCAAAGCCGCCGCCCGGCAGGTCGTGCCCGCGCAGGAACAGATAGGCGGCGAACACGATGATGACCGGAAACAGCCATTGCATGATGACGGCGGGGATCATCAGCCAGTCGCTGGCCGTGTCTCCCACCTGGCGATCCGGCTGGGCTTCGTCGAAGGCCGTCTGGATGCGTTGCTGTTCGGGCGAGCCGACGTTGTCGGACGCTGGCCTGAAGCGCCGCAGCAAGGCAAACACGGTCAACGCCACGATGCCGAGTACGGTGATCTCTCCGAAGGTATCAAAGCCACGGAAGTCGACCAGGATGACGTTGACGACATTGCGTCCGCCGCCTTCGCTGTATGCCTTCTCGAGGAAGTAGTCGGCGATCGTCGCTGGTGGCGTGCGGCTCATCACTGCATAGGCTATGACGGTCACGCCAAGCCCGGCGGCTACCGCAAGCGCAAGATCGCGAAGGCGGCGCAAGCGCGCGCCCCTGCTTGCCGCGGCCAATGCATCTGCGTCCTCGACGCGCTTGGGCAGCCAGCGCAGGCCCAACAATATGAGAACCGTTGTCACGATCTCGACCAGCAACTGGGTAACCGCAAGGTCGGGCGCGGACAGCCAGACGAAGGTGATGCAGGTGACGAGCCCCGCCCCCGACAGCAAGACGAGGGCGGCGAGGCGGTGGAACTTCGCCTGATAGGCCGCACCGATGGCGCAGAGCATGCCCAGAACCCAGACCCCGGCGAAGGCCGGATCGGCGCCGAGCAAGCTGAGGCGACCCACTCCGAAGCCTAGGCTGTAGAGCGGCCAGAACGCTGCGGCGAAGGCGACGAAGACGAGCAGCCGCAGCTGCGGCTGCAGCCGGCGCGCTCCAAGGCGAAATTCGACGAAACGCGCCCAGCGCCACGACACGGTGACCATCGCCCGCTCGAAGACGCGCTGGCCTTTCAGGCGACGGAAGATCGGCGGACCCTCCTCGCAAGTGGCGAGATAGTTCTTCAGGCAGAGATACAGGATGCCGCCGGCGACAAGCGCGATGGTGCTCATCATCAGGGGCAGGTTAAAACCGTGCCAGACCGAAAGGCTGTACTGCGGCGTTTCCGAGCCGAGCACCGAGCTGACGGCGGTGTGCAGGAACGGTCCGATGGTCATGCCGGGGATCGTTCCGACCAGAATGCAGGCCAACACCAGAAGCATGATCGGGAACCGCATCAGGAAAGGCGGTTCATGGGGCACGCGTGCAAGGTCTGTCGGCAGCGGCCCGAAGAACACGCCATGGATGAAGCGGATCGAATAGGTCACAGCAAAGGCGCTCGCCAGCACCGCGACATAGGGGGCTGCGGTATCGAGCACCGAGATCGCATGCGTCTCGATCGCCTCGGCGAAGAACATCTCCTTGGACAGGAAGCCGTTGAGCAGCGGCACGCCTGCCATGGCGCCGCTGGCCACCATCGCCAGTGTGGCCGTGATCGGCATGAACCTGAACAGCCCGCTCAGCCGGCGAATGTCGCGCGTACCTGTCTCATGGTCGATAATGCCTGCCGCCATGAACAGCGACGCCTTGAAGGTCGCGTGATTGACCATGTGGAAGATCGCCGCCACCGCGCCGAGCGGGCTGCCCAGGCTGAGCAGCAGCGTGATCAGGCCGAGATGGCTGATCGTCGAGTAGGCGAGCAGGCCCTTGATGTCCTGCTGGAAGATCGCGAAATAGGCGCCAAGCGCAAGCGACATCATCCCGCAGAACCCGAGAATCCAGAACCATTCGGTCGAGCCTGCCAGAACCGGCCACAGCCGCGCCATCAGGAAGACCCCGGCCTTTACCATCGTTGCGGAATGCAGGTAGGCCGATACCGGCGTTGGGGCAGCCATCGCGTTGGGCAGCCAGAAATGGAAGGGAAACTGAGCGCTCTTGGTCAGCGTCCCGAGCAGGATCAACAACAGCGCCGGAACATAGAGATCATGCGAGCGGATCACGTCGCCCGAGGCAAGCACGCGGTCGAGATCGTAGCTGCCAACGATGTGGCCGAGCAGCAGCATGCCGGCGAGCAGCCCAAGTCCGCCGATGCCGGTGATGGTCAGGGCCATGCGGGCGCCGTCGCGCGCATTGGCGTTATGGTGCCAATAACCGATCAGCAGGAAGGAGAAGACGCTGGTCAGTTCCCAGAACACGACAAGCAGGATCAGGTTGCCTGACAGCACGATGCCAAGCATCGCACCCATGAAGGCCAGGAAGAACGAGAAGAACCGTGGAACCGGATCGTCCGGCGACATGTAGTAGCGGGCATACAGCACCACCAGGAAGCCGATGCCGCTGATCATCATTACGAACAGCCAGGCAAAGCCGTCCATCCTCAGCGACAGGTTGAGCCCGAGCGAAGGCACCCATTCGATGGTGTGGCGGATCGCGCCGCTGGCTGCGACCACTGGATAGCTCGCCGACGCCATGCCAAGCACTGCGAGTGTGACGAGGCCGGCGAGCCAAGCTTCGGCATTGCGGGCATTGGCAGGCAGGAGGGCGGCAATGGCACTGCCAACGAAAGGCAAGACGATCATCCAAATCAACGATGTTCCGTCCGTCATTCGTCGCGTGCACTCATTTTGATTCCAGGAAAGTATTACCTCATCTCGCCCATCATTGTTGACTTTTTGCCTCTTCGGACAAGGCATTGTTCGACATCTCTTTGCCTGAGCAGCACGAAATGGCTCTCGGAAGCGACTGAGAACACGAGGATCAAAGGGCGATCGACGGCACGCAACTCATCATCCCGGATCGAAGGATGTGCCTCGCAAACAGGAAGCGGGCGGTTCCATAATTCCTGTTACGCGGCAAATTTGTATTGGCGCAAAGTTAAAATGTCTTGATTCTGCAAAGTAGGAATGTCGCCCTGCTCGTTGAGCGGGAGGCAGCGGAATGTGACTGATAGTGATGAGCGAACGTGAGCTGCAACGGATCGAGGTGCTGTCGAAGGTTGTTGAGCGGCGCATGACGACTGTCTCGGCCGCGCATGTCCCTTAACTGACGACGCGCCAGGTGCAGCGACTTTTGAAGACGTTTCAGGCTGGCGGCGCCGCGGCACTCCGGCACTTTGCGCCCGAGCGGACATTCCAATCTGGCTGCCTCGATTGTTTCGATGCTAGTTGCGTTGGAGGTATCGCCGCCTGCCGGCAACAGCTTTGCCGGGCACCAAGGTGAAAGGCGCTTGCCCCGGTCTAGGCAAGCGCCCTGTAGTATGCGTGAAGCGCTTTGTTCAGTTTGGCGTGCGGTGACGCGGGTAAGCACCGTTATCCGGTGCATTGGCAAAGCTCTGCAGGGTCTGCCCGCCGTCCAGGAGCCAGTCGACGCCAGTGATGTGTCGCGCTTCGTCCGATGCCAGAAAGGCGACGGCTGCTGCGACGTCCTCGGGCTGGCCGATGCGGCGCAGCGGGATGCGGTCGGCAAAGCGCCGGATTCCGGCTGTATAGGCCGCGCGGTCATTGGCCGGTACGCCAAGGGTGGTTTCAATGACGCCGGGACAGATGGCGTTGACGCGGATGCCGTAGGCGGCGGCGTCAAGGGCTGCGACGCGGGTGAGACCGACAACCCCATGCTTGGTCGAGGCGTAACCGGCGCCGCCCGAAAGCACGTCCCATCCGGCCATCGACGAACCCATGTTGACGATCGAACCTTCGATGCCGGCGGAGATCATCACCTTGAGCGAGGCCTGCAGCACCAGGAACATACTGCGCAGATTGATGCGCACGATGCGGTCCCAGTCCTCGACGGGCAGTTCGTGGACGAGCGCGACCTTGCCGGAAATGCCGGCATTATTGAACACCGCATCGAGCCGGCCGAAGGCTTCTACCGTCCTGGCGACGGCATCGTTTGCCGCTGCCTCATCGGAAACATCAGCTGTGATGGCGATGGCCTTGTCGCCGAATGCCGAAGCGACATGTGTCGCACGTTCAGCATCAAGGTCGACGATCGAAACACGTGCGCCCTCATCGATGAAACGGCGCACCGCCGCACTGCCGATGGCGCCGCCACCGCCGGTGACCAGAACGACCTTGCCTTCGAAACGCATCATTTTCGCCTCCTGTCTTTACTTGCCGTAGCCGCGCCAGGAACGACGCGGCGCAAAGCCAAGCGTTTCCAGCGCATGGGTATTGTCGATGACCGCATCATGGCCCGAAAGCGGCCGCTTCAGCGGCGATGCCGGGAAGGCGCGCTTGACCAAAGCGTCCGTCGCCTCCTCCGAATAGGTGTCGGCAGCACTGAGGAAGGTGCGCAGATGGCCCTCGCCCTGCCAAGCCAGTGCCTTGATGAATGCATCGGCAGCGTCGCGCGCGTCGAGATAGCTCCACAGGTCGCGCGCCGATTCGGCGAGATTGCGGCGCGGGCCAACGGCGTCGAAGAAGCTTTCCGGCGTCTGGATCCATGGCATGCGTAGGCTGACTGCCGAAAACGTACGCCGGCGCACGGCAGCCTCGACGATCTCTTCGCCGAGCCATTTCGATAGGCCATAAGCATCCTGCGCGCCGATCGGATGGTTTTCGTCGATCGGCAGATAGGCCGGATCGACGAAGTTTTCGGCGAAAGGATAGCCGAGCACGCTAAAGGATGAGGCGTAGATGAAGCGCCTTGCCTTCGAAAGCGCGGCAGCTTCAACGACATTGTAAGCCATCGCCATATTGGTCTTGAACACTTCTGCCGGTGCCTTGCCGAGCGGGCGCGGGATTGCGGCGATATGGACGACGGCGTCGCATTCGCGGATCAACTGAAGCGTCAGTCCGAGATCGGCAAGATCGGCACTGATATGAGCCCAATTGGCTTCGGCGGGAGCGACAGCGTCGATGCCGAGAACGTCATGGCCGGCGGTCACACAGGCTGAGGCGACATGGCGACCAAGCAGGCCACTCGATCCGGTAACGACGATTTTCATCTCAGGCTCCTGTTGTCGATCACGCGCGGCCACACAGCAAAATATCGTTGATGGTCAAACAATCGGACACCGCAAACCGGCCGGCTTGTCAATGCCTTTCTTGCAGTGGTGGATAAGCGTCTGTCGTGGCCACAAGCCGGATGGCAAGGCAACCGAGTCCGCCATATTGTGACAAGCTGCAGCTCAAGGATTGACTTGGAAGTCGTCACGGTTTTTTGTATGACCACCAACAATCGGCAATTCGCTGAGGAGGTAGGGTCATGCCACTGGACAGCTTTTCGTCTCATCGCCAGGACGCCGGGATCAAGATCGATCCGGCGCATGTGGCGGTCATCGTCGTCGACATGATCAACGACTTCTGCAAGCCGGGCGGTGCCATGGTGCTGCCGGGATACGAGGCGCTTGTTGGCCCACAGCTCAGCGTTATCGAGGCAGCACGCGCCGCCGGGGCACCGGTGGTCTGGGTCCATGACGCGCATCGCCGCGACATGCGCCGCGACCGCGAATGGCTGAAACGCGCGCCGCATTGCGTTGAAGGCACCTGGGGTACGGAGATCATCGACGATCTTGGCGCTCGCAACGACGAGATCCACGTCATCAAGCGGCGCTACTCGTCATTCTTCCAGACTGATCTCGACATGACGCTGAAGGATATGTTGGTCGAACAGATCGTCGTCTTCGGCGTGGTCACCAATATCTGTGTGCGTTCGACAGTGCATGACGCGTTCTTCAACGGCTACGAGGTTGTGGTACCGGCGGACTGCTGCGCTGCCACCGGGCCTCGCGAGCAGGAAAGCACGCTCTATGACATCTCGACCCATTTCGGCGTCGTCAGCGATGCCGAAAACGTGGTGAGGGCGCTACGCGAAGGTGCATTCATTGAGAACGTAAATATCGCCGCATAGTCCGTCGGTCGGCGAAGTCTCAGGTTTCAAGCCAGGAGTTGGAAGCGCCGTGACAACCCTCGACGGAGTCCAGAAATACAAGCGCAAGACGGCAGATGCGGGCGACGTTCCGTTGAGCCGCGAAGAGATAATGACCCGATATACCAAGACCGGCTACGACCTAGACGTTCATCCCGCCCACGTCGTGCGCCGCGCCCATCAGCGCGCCACGCTGTGCTTCCAGCAGGTGATGGCAGGCGAGGATCTGTCGCCGACACAGTTTGCGGCACTCGCCACTACCTTGCGCCATGGCGAGGTTTCGCAAAATCATCTCGGCCGTCTTACGGCGATGGACCCCTCCACAATCAGCCTGGTGGTACGCAAGCTCTTGAAGCAAGGGCTGATCAAGCGCAGTGCCTCCGACACCGACCAGCGCCTGTCGATAATCACGCTGACCGAAGAAGGCACGCGCTACACGCTCGACCGGCTGGAGCGCAGCGTCGAAGTCGGCCAGAAGCTGCTTTCGCCGCTTTCGCCCGCCGAGCAGGCGACATTGCTGCGCCTGCTCCAGCGCATCAGCGGCGACGAGCCGGGCAGCGCCGAAGGCAAATGACAGGCTGACCTAGCACCTCTTGCACCAGATCATTCTCCGATGCGACCGATTGCCGGCCCCTGGGCCGGATCGACCGCCTCATGCTCCAAACAGACGCAAGGAACGCCATCGATGTCGCCTGATCCGCAAACCAAATCTGCCGCTACTGACAAGCTCGTCATCCGCAATATTGGCCTGATGCTGAGCGGCGATCTTGCCCAGCCGATCCTCGATGCAGACACCATCATTGTTGCCAATGGCCGCATCTCCGCGGTCGGAAAGGCTGATGATCTCGATAACGGCGGCGCAACCCGCATCATCGACGCGCAGGGCTGCGTCGTCACGCCCGGCCTCATCGACAACCACGTTCACCCGGTTGCCGGCGACTGGACGCCGCGCCAGAACCAGATTGGCTGGATCGATTCGACGCTGCATGGCGGCGTCACCACCATGATTTCAGCCGGCGAGGCGCATTATCCGGGGCGGCCGCGCGACATCGTCGGCGTCAAGGCGCTGGGCATCGCTGCGCAGCGGACCTTTGCCAATTTCCGCCCGAGCGGGATGAAAATCATCGCCGGGGCGCCAGTACTCGAACCCGGCATGACCGAGAACGATTTTCGCGAACTGGCAGAAGCCGGCGTAACGCTGATCGGCGAAGTCGGCCTCGGTGGCGTCAAGGACGGCCCTACCGGTCGCCAGATGATCGCATGGGCGCGCAAATACGGCATGACCTCGATGACCCACACCGGCGGGCCGTCGATCCCCGGTTCGGGCCGTATCGGCGCCGATGTCGTGCTCGAAGTCGACGCCGACGTGGTGGCGCATATCAATGGTGGCCCAACGGCGCTGCCCGACGACGAAATCCGCCGCATCTGCGAGGAGAGCACGCGCGCCCTCGAGATCGTCCACAACGGCAATCTGCGCACCGGCCTGTTCGTGCTCGGCATCGCCAAGGAGCGCAACATCCTCGACCGCGTCATCCTCGGCACCGACGGTCCGGCCGGTTCCGGTGTGCAGCCGCTCGGCATCCTCAGGACCATCTGCCACCTCGCTTCGCTCGGCGACGTTCCGACCGAAGTCGCCTTCTGCTTCGCTACCGGCAATACGGCGCGCGTGCGCAATCTCGACGACCGCGGCGTCATCGAGGCCGGCCGGGCCGCCGACCTGGTGTTCATGGATCAGGCCGCCGGCGGCATCGGCAAGGATTTCCTGGACAGCCTGGCGCTTGGCAATCTGCCCGGCATCGGCATGATCATGGTCGACGGTATCGTGCGCACGGCGCGCAGCCGCAACACGCCGCCGGCGATCCGGGTGCCGGAGGTCATGGCGACCTGATCCACGCACGGTCCCAAAGAAAAAGGCGGCCCTGGAGCCGCCTTTTTCTTGGGTTGCGATAAACTTCAGTTTACGCCGTCCTTGCCCACGATCTGGTCTCTGGTCAGTCCGCCGACGCGCGGGTGGGGACGTCCCGAGTCGGTGACGGCAATCGCCACCACGATCTCGTCGTCGCGCGGTGCGTCGGGAATGCGCACTTCCATGCCGTCGAAATGGCTGCGGACCTTGGCCGCGTCCTTGTGGCCCAATGGAATGTCGAGCGGAATGCCGAGGCCGCCACGCTTCTTGGACGAAGGGATCAGCGCCGCACCCTTGCCGAGAATGTCGCGGAAAGGGGCGCCGAGCTTGGGGTGGAGGATCGCCGCTGCGTGCTCCAACTCGCCATCGGCGCCGACGGCTGCTGCCTTGCCGAAGCTCTCGACCTGCTCGCCCGTAATGCCGAGTGCAGCCACAGCACGGCGCGGCAGGATGTCGCCTAGCTCGGCACCGATGTCGCTGAGTGCTGTGAGGTCGTCGACGAAGGTTCCGACATAGGGATTGCGGATGACAGCGACCGCAGCGGCACGGCGCGTCGGAGGGCTGACCGGCTTGTCGCCCTCGGTCCGCGTCTCTTCGACGATGGTGATGATTCGCCGTATTTCCACGCTCATCGCAGGCCGTCCTCGCCCTTGATGTCCTTGGCGTCCAGGCCGCCGACTCGGGCATGCACGCGCGAACCGGTGGTCATCGCAAGGATGAGCACCAGTTCGTTGTTGCGCGGCGCGTCGTTGATGCCGACTTCGATAGCATCAAAGTGGCTCCGCACGTAGGAGGCGTTGACATGGGTGACCGGGATGTCGATGCGCACGCCGGGGCCGCCGACCTTCTTGCTCGACGGCACGATGGCCTTGGCGTCACCCAGAAGCTCCCGCATCGCGTAGCCGCCGGGGTTATGCCACAGCGCGCCATGCTCAAGCTCACCGCCGCCGCCAACGATTGCGCCCTTGCCGTAGCCCTCGATGGTTGCGGCATCTCCGCCGAGGGCAGCGAGCAGCTTGGTGGCCATCTCGAGGCCGAGCGGCCTCAGGTCCTCCATGAAGGGCTGGATGTCCTCGACATACTTGCCGGCATAGGGATTGGCGACGACGGCCATGACTGTCCCGCGCTTGACGGGCTGGGTACGGACCGGCCCGCCCTCATGAAAAATCTCTTCGACCTGCACGATAAACTTCCTGACGACTACGTCCGGCATCGGATGCTCCACATTTCTGGCGGGCTAAAACTTGTTAGAGTATCAACAATTATCCTTCCGGCATTTTTGTCAAGCCGGATGCGTAAAACCGCCGCCGCGTCGATTGTTCACAGCGACTTCGAGCGTTCGCTGGCCGATTGACAGTTTGTAGGACCACCCATAAAGTCATATGACCACCAACAAGTTTTGGGCATCGAGGATGGACCCGGCGGCTGGTGCCAGAGCTTCAATTTGGGGAGTTGAGATGAAGAACATGTTCCGTAAATGCATTATCGCCGGTGCGACCCTTGCGGCCTCGATCGGCTCGGGCTCAGCCCAGGACAAGGTGTCCGTCGCGGCGATCTCAGGTTATTTCGCGCAAGGTTTCGGCATCTCGATCGTCGACGGCCTGAACAAGGCAAAAGGCGAGTTCGGCATCGACCTGAAGCTGGTCGACACCGGCAACCGAGCACTCGACTATGAAGAGCAGTTCGCCAACCTCGCCAAGGACGGTCAGTACGACCTGATCTTCGTCATGGGCTGGGAACTCGTTGATGCGCTGACCAAGGCCAGCGAGGCCTATCCGAACCAGCGTTTCGTGTTCATCGACGGCGTCCTCGATTCGAAGAAGATCATCTATGCCAACTTCGCCGAGGAGCAGGGCTCGTTCATCGCCGGCGCGCTTGCCGGCATGATCGAAAACCAGGGCAGCGCCTTCGACAAGATCGGCGATGGCAAGGCCATCGGTTTTGTCGGCGGCCGCGACATCCCCGTCATCCGCAACTTCCTCGGCGGTTACGAGCAGGGCTCGAAATATGCCGCGCCTGACGTGAAAGTGAACTCGGTCTTCGCCGGCACCTTCGACGATCCGGCCAAGGGTAGCGAACTGGCGCTGGCGCTCTACGGCCAGGGCGCCGACATCGTCTACAACGTCGCCGGCCCGACGGGCGAAGGCGTCATGCAGGCGAGCGCTGGGGCCGACAAATACTCGATCGGCGTCGACATCGACATGTGCAGCTCGGCCCCTGGCAACGTGCTTGCCTCGATGCTGAAGCGCGGCGACGTCGCCGTCTACAGCCTGATCAAGAACGAGGTCGAGGGCAACAAGGTGGTCGCCGGCAGCACCCACACCTTCGATCTGGCCTCGGGTGGCGTCGAAGTGAAGGTCTGCGACGACATCGCACCCTCCATCCCGGCCGACGTGACCGCCAAGCTCGACGAAATCAAGAAGGGCATCGCCGACGGTTCGATCAAGGTCGACCGCGCCAAGTAAGGCGCGGCCTGCACGGAAGTCGGTTCTGCCGGCTTCCGGCATCATTTCGTCCAGGACTAGGTAGAGATGTGTCCGTCCCGGTTTGCGGGACGGATAGATCTGAAGCTGCGAGGCTATGTTGTCGACCACGTCGCCAGCCATGACGGCACCAGAGGCAGGACCTGCCGAAACCGCCGTCGAATTGATCGGTATCACCAAGCGTTTCGGTGCATTCGTTGCCAATGAGGACGTCAATCTCATCGTCAAACGCGGCGAGATCCACGCCATCATTGGTGAAAACGGCGCCGGCAAGACGACGTTGATGAACATCCTTTTCGGGTTGCTGCAGCCCGACCAAGGCACGATCCGTTTGAACGGTCAGGACATGGTGGTCGGCGATCCCGCCACCGCAATCTCAGCCGGCCTCGGCATGGTACACCAGCACTTCAAGCTTGTGCCGTCGTTGTCAGTTGCCGACAATGTTTTCCTTGGCATGGAAATCCGCCGCAACGGCTTGATCGACCATACGGCCCAGATCGAAAAGACCCGCGAACTGTCCGAACGTTTCGGTCTCAAGGTCGACCCTGAGGAGCGCGTTTCGCTGCTCTCCGTCGGCATCGAGCAGCGAATCGAAATACTGAAAGTTCTGGCGCGCGGGGCGCGCACCATCATCCTCGACGAGCCGACCGCAGTGCTGACGCCGCAGGAAAGCCGCGAGCTGTTCCAGACGCTGCGTGGCTTCGTTGCTGGCGGCATGACCGTCATCTTCATCTCGCATCATCTCGAGGAGGTGATCGAGGTTTCAGACACGGTTACCGTGCTGCGCCATGGCAAGCATGTCGCGACGGGCCCTACGTCCGAGCTGACCAAGGCTGACATGGTGCGCATGATGGTTGGCCGCGATGTCAGCTTCGATCGCCGCCCGCGTGAAAAGTCGGATGGCAAGGTGGTGCTCGACGTCAAGAACCTGTGGGCACGCGACGACCGCCGCCTTCCGGCTTTGCGTGATGCAAGCTTCACCGTACGATCAGGCGAGGTCGTGGGCATTGCCGGTGTCGCCGGCAACGGCCAGACCGAGCTTGCCGAAGTGCTGGCCGGTTTGCGTCCCGCCAGCCATGGCTCGGCGATGCTCAAGGGCCGTGATCTAACCGTTCTTTCGACGTCTGAAATTCGCGAAGCCGGTCTTGCCCACGTACCTGGCGACCGGCTGGTGCGGGGCGTCGACGGCAATGCTTCTATCTCGTCCAATCTTCTGATGGGGCGCCAGGACAAAGCGCCGTGGAGCCGCAAAGGCATCCTCGATTGGCGTGCAGCGGCCACCCAGACCGTCGAGATGATCAAACGTTTCGACATCCGCGCCCGTGGGCCCGAAGACACCGTCAAGCGGCTGTCCGGCGGCAACATCCAGAAGGTCGTTCTGGCGCGCGAATTCACCAATGAGGCCGACTTCCTGCTGATCGATCAGCCAACGCGCGGCGTCGACATCGGTGCGCAGGAATCCATTCACGACGAGATCATGCGCCAGCGTGCCGCTGGCCGCGCGGTGCTCGTCATTTCGGTGCAGCTCGACGAACTGCTCACCCTGGCCGACCGCATCCTTGTGATGTTCAACGGCCGGATCATGGGTGAAGTCGAAGGTGGCAGCGCCGACAGCGAAAGGATCGGCATGATGATGGCAGGTCTCGAACCGAAAAACGTTTCAGACGAGGTGGCGTCGTGAACGACAAGTTGCGTGCGTTCTCCGGCCAGCTGGTCGCCGTCCTGATCGCACTCGCCATGGGCGCGGTGATCATCATGCTCATCGATGAAAGCCCCATCAAGGTGTTTATGACCCTGATGCGCGGAGCCTTCGGCGACCAGGCAAAGATCGCCGGCACATTGCTGCAGACCACGCCGATCCTGATCTGCGGTATCGCCGCCTGCATCGGACTGCGCGGTGGCATGTTCAATGTCGGCATCGAGGGACAATTGTTTCTCGGTGGCTTTGCTGCCGCCTGGGTCGGTTTCGCCATGCCGCTGCCGCCCGGCCTGCATGTCGTGGTCGCCATGGCGGTTGCCGTGATCGCGGGCGCGGCCTGGGTTTCGATCCCGGCTTTCTTCCGCACGCGCTACGGCACAAACGAGGTCGTCTCGACGATCCTGTCCAACTACGTCGCGGTGCTGCTGACCTCCTACCTCACCATCTTCCTGTTCAAGCGTCCCGGCGGTTGGTCGGAGACCCCACCAATCCTGGCGAGCGCCTATCTGCCAGAGCTGTTTGCCTTCTCGCGGCTCAACTGGGGCCTGATCATCGGCCTGGTGCTGGCGCTCTTCGTTGCCTGGTTCTTCCGTTCGACGGCCAAAGGCTATTCGATCTCGATGGTTGGCTCGGCGCCGAAATTCGCCGAATATGGCGGCATCGACGTCAAGCGCCAGGGTTTCCTGGTGCTGCTGGCATCGGGTGCGGTCGGCGGCCTGGCCGGCGGCATCGAAACGCTTGGCGTGCATCACCGCTTCATGGAAGGTTTCGCCCCTGGCTTCGGCTTCGACGGCCTGATCGCGGCCTTGCTCGCCAATGGTTCGCCGATCGGCACCATCGTGACGGCGCTGTTTTTCGGCGCGCTGCGCAACGGTTCGCTGCTGCTTGAGACCGATACCAACGCCTCGCGCGAAATCATCACCGTGATCCAGGCGCTGATCATCCTGAGCGTCTCGGCCCAGGTTCTGATGAAGCGTCGCGGTGACAGCACGGCAGGAGAGCGCCGATGGAAATTCTGAGCCTTTTCAACGTCGCTCTGCTCGTTGCCACCTTGCGGATGACGGCCCCTATCCTGCTCGTCGCTCTAGGCGGCTCGTTCACCACCAAGGCCGGCATCTTCAACATCGGCCTCGAAGGCCAGATGCTGGTCGGCGCCTTCTTTGCCGTGTTGGGTTCGATCTGGTCGGGCTCAGCCCTGGTCGGCGTCGCTTGTGGTGTCGCGGCGGCATTGGTGTTCGCGCTCGCGTTCGCCGTCCTGGTCGTCAGCTTCCGGGCCAATGAAGTGGTCGTGGGCCTGGCGCTCAACATCCTGGCCGGAGGCATGACGATTTCGCTGATGAAGGCGATCTTCGGTACCCGCGGCTCGATCGTCGGCAAGGGCATCGTCGGCCTGCCCAAGGTGCAGATACCCGGCGCCCGCGATATCCTCGGCTCATGGGCGCCTCTGATCAACGGCTTCACGCCGATGGTTTACGTCGCCTTCATCGCCGTGCCGCTGCTGGTGCTGTTTTACAAACGCACGCGCCTTGGCCTCTACATCCGCGTCGTTGGCGAAAAACCCGAGGCTGCAGAGGCGCTCGGCATTTCGATCACGCGCGTTCGCTATATCGCCTCGCTGCTGTGCGGCCTGCTCGCCGGCCTTGCCGGCGCGCACCTTTCGCTTGGCTACATCACCATGTTCACCGAAAACATGTCTTCGGGTCGTGGCTTCATGGCTGTGGCCATCCTGATCTTCTCCAACGGCAACCCGTTGAAGGTGCTGGCGGGCTGCCTGCTGTTTGGTTTCGCCGACGCGTTTTCGCTCAGGCTCCAGACCTTCGGCTTCCCGTCCTACCTGATCCTGGCGGTGCCTTATCTGGTGGCGCTGACGGCACTGTTTGCGCTGTCTTACCGCAGCCGTCCGAAGATCATCCGCGAAACACTGGAGAGCATGCGCAAGCTGCTCTCGGTCGACAACAGGCCGGCCGAGTCCGGCAAGTAACCTCTCACGCTGAAGGGCTTTACCAAGGAATGGAACGTATTATTCTCGACGTGGATTCAGCTGGCGACGATATTCTCGCCGTGCTGTTTGCCGCGGCCAACCCCAATGTCAAGCTGGAGGCCGTGACGACCTGCACCGGTGCGGCTGGCCCCATCGAGCAGGTCACAAATGTCGTCCTCAACACGCTGTCGCTTGCTGGCCGCGACGACATTCCTGTCTATGCCGGCGCCTGGCGCCCGATCGTCGGCCATTCCAAGGCGGCCATGGAAGCGCCGGTGCATTTCGAAAAGACGCTCACCGCGCGCTTCGGTGACCGGCTGAAGAAATTCAACCCGCCCGCGCCCGAGCCGAAGCGCAAGGCGACGCCGGGTCACGCCGTCGATTTCATCATCGATACGGTGATATCCAATCCAGGCGAGATCACGCTGGTCACCACCGGCCCGCTGACCAATGCGGCGATGGCCTTCCTGCAGGAGCCGCGGCTCGCGGCCGCGCTCAAGCGCCTGATCGTGCTTGGCGGTACCTTCACCACGCCGGGCAACATCACCCCGGTGACCGAATACAACATCTGGGCCGACCCGGAGGCGTCGCGCATCGTGCTCAATGCCGAGGTCGACAAGATCCTCGTGCCGCTCGACATCTGCGAGGACAACCGCGTTGCCACCTCGATGCTCACGCGCGACGACATCGCCGACATGCAGGCGAAGGCCGAGGATAATCCCGTCCTCGACATGATCGCCGAGGTGTTTCCGATCTACATCGACATCTGGCGCGAGTTCTTTGGCCTCGTCGGCTTCCCACTCGACGACGTCATCACAGTGGCGCTTGCCTTCGACCCCGAACTTGCATCGCTGACCGAGCCACTGTTCGTCGACGTGCTGATCGATGGCAGCGTTTCGCGCGGCCAGACGGTCGCCTATCGCGGCTTCCAGATCCTGCCTGGCGGCGGCCCCAAAACCACCCGCATCGGCACCGACCTCGAAGGTCGCCGTTTCCTCGAAATGTTCAAAGCAACCATCGCGCGCTACGACCGGGCGGCAGAGTGACATCATGACAGCCACACCCATTCTCTTCGACTGCGATCCCGGCCACGACGACGCCATCGCCCTGGTCATGGCGCATCGCTCGCCTGCCATCGAGCTGCTCGGCGTCACCACCACCTGCGGCAATGCCGAGCTGGAGAAGACGACGACCAACGCCCTGCGCATTCTTGAATACATCGGCGCCGGCGGGGTGCCTGTCGCGGCCGGCTGCCACCGCCCGCTGGCGCGACCGCTGGTGCTTGGCACTGCCGATGGCCCGAGTGGCCTCGAGGGCTCGCCCTACCTGCCGCAGGCCACCATCAAGCCGGTCGACCAGCATGCCGTTGACTTCCTCGCCGAGAAGCTTCTGGCCGCGTCCGAGCCGCTGCTCGTCGTCGCCACCGGTCCACTCTGCAATATCGGCCTGCTGATCCTCAAGCACCCTGAAGTGCTGCCCAAGATCAAGGAGCTGATCTGGATGGGCGGCGTGTTCTACCGCAAGAGCGAGATCATAACGCCGACCGAGTTCAACGCCTTCTGCGACCCCGAGGCGCTGAAGATCGTGCTCGATTCCGGCGTGCCGATCCTGATGGTCGGCCTCGACGTCACCATGCAGGTGCTGGTCGAGGAAGCGCAGTATGCCGAGCTGGCTACGATCGACACGCCGCTCGGCAGGCTCGTTAACGATTGGCTGCTGTTCTACGAGAAGCTTCACCGCAACTCGATGGGCGTCGGTGGCGCCATGCACGACCCGTTGGCCTTGGCGCTGGCGATCGATCCAACACTGGTCAAGACCCGTCCGGCCCACATTGCCGTGGACCTTACTGGCACCCATACCTTCGGCGCGACGGTTGCCGATTTCTGGGGCGAGCGTGGCGAAAAAGACAACGCCAGGATCGCCTACGAAGTCGATGCCGACCGTTTCTTCAAGCTGATGTTCGATCTCCTCCGGGATTGAGCGCAGCGCCCAGACGTTGAAGGTGGGCGGCGGCACTACCTGGCACCAGCCGCCGCCCGTAATTTCATCGCTCCAGATCGTTGAACTTGAGCATTTTGCTTTCCGACAATCGAATACGGTTGTCGGGCCATCGGTGCTAGCCGCGATGCAAGCGCAAGCGACAGGCCGGCGTCTTGCCGAAATCGCAAGTCTTGAGCGGCAACCTCGGCTACTGGTGCGGGGCCTGCGCAAGATTGCCCGCCGGCGTCCAGTCGACCTCTCGTAAATTCGCCAACCCATGAACGTCTTGTTTGAAACCTGAACCTCACTTGGTACCACCGCTTCGCCAAGTGAGGAGATTGCGGACAGGCAGCGTACGAGCGCTGAACAGCTCCCGCCGGCAGGGCGTTGCCTACCAGAGTGAATTCTCCAGTTTGGAACAGGCGATGGAGTTGGCCTTTTCCGGCGGCAGGTGCTTGAAGAAATTCAAGTTGGTAACGCAGATCTCTCCATTGGCAATGGCAATGCTCGCGGGTGCGCCGAGCGGCGCCTCGAGCGGATTGCCGAGCTGCTGGCGTTTCTTGCCGTCGGCACTGACCTTCCAGATCTCGCTGCGCGTCGTCTCTGTCAGGTAGAAGTTGCCGTCAGTGTCGAGTTCCAACCCGTCCATGTTGTCGTAACCGAAGGCCAGCATTTCAGCCGGTCCAGCGCTGCCGTCGTCCTTGACGGGCACCTTGACGAGCATCGGGATGCCGCCGGTGACGCCGTAGAGGGTCTTGGCATCGGCCGACAGAGTGATGCCATTCACCCCGACCGGATAGCCGCTCAGCGACTTGTCACCAGGACTGAACAGCGGATCCTTCGACCAGATTTCGGCGGACTTCGCTTCCGGGTCGATCTTCCAGATCGCCTGGAGGCTGAGGTCCGAGAGGTAGATCTTGCCATCCGGCGCCATCACCGGATCGTCGGGAAAGCAAAACGGGTAGCCATCGGCGCGTGTCACCACCGGCTCTACTTTGCCTGTCGAAATGGTAACCTTGTACAGGCCAGACTTGGTGACTGTGGAATCGCCGCAAGCTTCGACGGAAAGATTGGCCTTGGCCGGCCACGGGAAGCCCTTGGAATATTCCGAGAAGGCGACGTAAAGCGTATCTTTGCGATCCCATTCGAGACCGACCGTGCTGCCCTTGGCATCACCGATGACACTTCGCAGATCGGCAATCTTGGTAGCCTTGCCGTCCTTTGCCACCCGCATGACAAGGCCGGAGTGGAAAAGACTGACATAGAGGCCACCATCCTTATCGGCGACCAGCCCTTCGGGCGCGTCATCGAATTGTGCAAGAATTCGCCATTCGGCAGCAGCGGCCGGGTTAACAACTGGCAATAAAGAAAACGCTAGTAACGCACCAAACCTGAGCATTTGCCTCTCCCATCGACAGGTTTTCCGTATGCCTATTCAGGGTTGGCAACTGCGACTTCGGAAACATCGTCTGATCGGACTATGCTTTGAAAACCCGTTGGAGACGCGTGGTCAGGAGTTGTTACCCGACCAGGCTGGCAAACCTCCAGACCGGATCGACGGCACGACTGACGGCGAATTGGTGAAGCTTCTCGGCCACCTGCGTGACTGCTGCGGAATGCATTCGGTACCGATTGACGGCAAGCGCCCATGTCACGTCGAAACCCTGGATCGTCGCCATCGTCACTTTGTCGTCACGCCGGTGTTCGTAGATCGACGAGTAGGGAAGCATCGTGAAGCCGACGCCGGCCCGCGCCAGTTCGTAGCAAAGCGAAACGGATTCGACGTCAACGACGGTATTGATGCTGAGATTGCCTGAGCCCAGCTTCTGCTCGAGATAGCGACGAATGGGATTGCCGGCCTCGGGCAAGACCAGCCTGTGCTGGACGGCGAACTCGGCGGTGACCGGTTCGTCGACCGACAGCCCCTTGTCCGCCGATCCAACCAGCATCATCGGCTCTCGGATCAGCGGCGTGAGCTTGAAGCGCTGTGTCCGGGGCTGCAAGGCGGTGATCGCGACATCCAGCGTTCGCCGCTGCATCCAGATCTCCAGCGCGTTTGAAACGATCTCGGATACGTGCAGCGAGTAGTGAGGATGCTCCCTCACCGTCGCCTCGATGAAGGGTATCGCAAGCAGCCTGTTCAATGAGGATGGCAACGCCAGGGCGACCGAATTCGAGCTTTCCTGGACGATCTCCTTCTTGATCAATTCGGCTTCGCGCAGCAATTGCGGCGCCCTGCCGGCCAGCACCATGCCTGCCTCGGTGAGGCGGGTCCCGGTCGTATCTCGGCGAAAGAGTGCTGAGCCGATCTCGCCTTCAAGAAGGGCTATTTTCCGGGACAGCGACGGTTGTGAAAGATTCAGGTCGGCTGCCGCCCTGTTCATACTACCGAACTCAGCGACGCGCAGGAAACACTCGACAAGTTTCAGGTCCATCTTGGCACCGTTATGCAGGAATCGTTGAAGCGGTATAGACATTCTAGCGATAGTGGAGGACCGGCCAGTGCGATAGCCTCAAATCATCTGAGGAGCCGTGC
>NZ_UFSM01000003.1 GCF_900445235.1 Aminobacter aminovorans
ACCGCAATCAGGCGCATGAGCGCCAGCAAGTCGCCCACCGGATCCTTGGCCCACATGCGGAGCACGCTTCGACGTCCTGCTATCACCTCTGGTTGCAGCTTCCCGAACCCTGGCGAATGGATTCGTTCTCGGCAACGGCCCTGCGCGAAGGAGTAAGGGTAATCACCGCCGATGCGTTCGCGGTGAAACGGGATCACGCGCCGCATGCAGTGAGGCTCTGCCTCGGAGCGGCACACTCCCTGCCACAGATCGCGCTCGGCTTGAACCGGCTGATGGGACTGCTCAACTCGCAGCCCAAGCCGCACATGGATCTGCAATCGATCGGCTATGTCTAGCCGGGCAAAGCCGTACGAGGGGTAGAATCCAAAGCCGCCTAAGCGCGAGCCCTTCGCAGGACGCGTCCGTTGTACACCGTACCCTCGGCCTGACCTTGCGCGCCCCGGCGAACCGCCACGCGATCGAGCTGCGGAAACTGGGGTTCCAGCTTTTCCCAGATCCAGCGCGCGACATTCTCGAGCGACGGCACGGACAGCCCCTCGATCTCGTTGAGATATTTGTGGTCGAGGGTCATCCGGACGACCTCTATCTGCTGCTCCAGCTCATAGAGATTGGCCGGCCAGCCAAAGACCGGGTCGGGGTCTCCGACGAGGTGGACGCTGACCTGGAACGAGTGACCGTGGAGGCCCGAGTAAGGCTGCAGCTGGTGTGCTGCCTCGAAGGTGAACTCCTTGTAAGTCTCGATCATTTTGCCGTCCTGCCCATCGTCATGCTCAACCTGGTGCCGGATATCTGCCACCGGCTTCCGAGCCGGTCAATTCGATCAAAACAAGAAACATCCGCTTGCTACTTGTTGATGCACGATATCGTGCTGATTATTGTGGCATATTCAACGTCGTTAATGTGTTTTTCAGTGACCTTTGGCATGGTCCGATGCAAACTGACGGTGCCGGGGAGTACGTGCTATGAATCATCTTGTGTCTTCAATCATCCGCGCAGTCGCAGTGGCGACGTCATTGGCACTTTTCGCGCTGACGTCGGCTCAGGCCGAAGACGGCAAACTGCAGGCACCCAAGGGCACCCCGATCCTGGTCATCGAAGGCAAGATCAGCGCCACAAATGGCAATGGTGTGGCTTCGTTTGACCGCGACATGCTCGAAGCGCTCGGCGTTACGTCGATCGAGACCACGACGCCGTGGTTTACGGGCATGGTCAAGTTCGAGGGCGTTCCGCTCCAGAAGATCATGGAGCTGGTGGGCGCCGACGGCAAGGAAGCCGTTGCAGTTGCCCTCAACGACTACAAGACGACGATCCCGACTGAGGATTTTGCGCTCCACAACGTTCTGTTGGCGCTCAAGCGCGACGGCCAGTACATGGAGGTCAGCGACAAGGGCCCGCTGTTCATCGTCTATCCCTATGACAGCAAGCCGGAGCTTCAGAGCCAGAAGTTCTATTCGCGCTCGGTTTGGCAGCTGGCCCGGTTGATCATCCGGTAGGGAAGATGTCATGGCCGCTTTGTTGGCGCCTGGATCCCGCCGTGCATTTGCATTCCATCTGCTCAAGGCACTGCTGATCGGCACCATTGCCGTCTTCGCTGTCGCAGCTGCCTATTTGTCCGTCGTCATCTTCGAACGTCAGGCATCTATCGGGAAGCTCTCGCGATACGACGTGGCGTGGAGTGCCAGCCAGGGCGTCAACGAATATCTGCGCCTCTACCAGCGGGTAGCCACGCTGGCTGCATCGCCAAACGATCAGCTCAAGGCCGACACGCAGCTTCGCTTTCAGATTCTGAAGAGCCGCCTCGGTGGCTTCAGCACCGGCCAGTTCGAGGAATTTGTCGCCGAGGCGCCCGAGCGAAAGGCAACAATAGCTCAGCTGTCCAAGTTCGTCGCGGACATGGACAGCGTCATCACTAGGGTCGACGCCCCGGGCCAGGCGCAATCCATACTGACATCGATGCGCGCGCTCGAGGCCGAATTGATCGGCCTCGCCTCGGAGGCCAACCAGTACAGCGCCGTGCAGGCGGCCAAGGTCGACGACGAGTTGTTGCGCCTCCACAGCGGCTTCTCCGCCGTGGCGATCGGCTTCTTCCTGTGCAGCCTTGCCTTCATCGCGCTTCTGGGGTGGCACAATCGGCTGCTGACGCAGACCTCCGACGCTCTCAATGCTGCAAATGACGACCTGCGCCGCACTTCCGATGACCTCGAAAGGGCGAACGCCGCGGTGCTTGGGGCCAACCACGCGCTTGCCACTCAGAACGGCCTGTTTGATGCCGCCCTGAGCAACATGTCCCAGGGCCTGTGCATGTTCGATGCCGACCAGCGGCTCATCGTCAGCAACAGCAAGTTCGCCGCCATGTACGGCCTCCCCGAAGGTAGCCTTGCGCCGGGGACTACGCCGAAGCAGATCATGCAAGCGTCGATCGATGCCGCAACGTCGACGCAGCATAGTGCCGAACTTGCCCATCGCTCCCAGCAACAGCTGATTGAAAAGGGCCAGCCCGGCGTCCTGCTGCAGAAGCTCGTCGACGGCCGCATTGTCTCGATCCTGCATCAGCCGATGGATTCAGGCGGCTGGGTTGCCACCTATGAGGACATTACCGAACGCCATCTCTCGGAAGAGCGCATCGCCCACATGGCGCGCCACGATCCTTTGACCGGGTTGCCAAACCGCCTAATGCTGCGCGAGCGCCTGGAGCAGGAGCTTGCGCATGGCCGCAGGCATCATCAGGACACTGCGGTCCTCTGCCTCGACCTGGACAACTTCAAGAACGTCAACGACACGCTCGGCCATCCCGTCGGCGACGCATTGCTGCGCGAGGTTGCCAACCGCGTTTCGGGCATGGTTCGTGAATATGACGTCGTTGCACGCCTCGGCGGTGACGAGTTCATCGTCATCCAGCCGGCGGTTGGACGCGAGGATGCGGCCCATGTGGCGCAGCGATTGATCGAAGCCCTCGAGGAACCGTACCATCTCGACGCCCACCATGTCGTCATCGGCGCAAGTATTGGAATTGCGCTTGCCTCGGATTGTGACGGGGTTGCCGACGACATGGTCAAGAATGCCGACCTGGCACTCTATCGCGCCAAGAGTGATGGCCGCGGCAGCTACCAGTTCTATGCGCCCGAGATGGACGACCGGCTGCAACGCCGGCGGATGCTCGAACTCGACCTCAGGGGCGCCGACTTCGACACGGAGTTCGAGCTCGTCTTCCAGCCAATCGTCAATCTCCAGAGCAAGCAAGTCGCCGTGGTTGAAGCGCTGTTGCGCTGGCCGGGCTGCCAGCGCGGTCAGATCCGGCCCGACGAATTTATCCCGATCGCCGAAAGCACAGGCCTGATCGTGCAACTCGGCGCCTGGGTGCTCGAAAAGGCCTGCCGGGAAGCCGTGAAATTGCCGGGCAACGTCAATGTTGCGGTCAATCTGTCGCCGGGACAGTTCAGGCGGGGAAACATCGTAGAAACCGTCGCCAACGTGCTGTCGCTGACGGGCCTTGCGCCCGAGCGCCTTGAACTTGAAATCACGGAATCGCTACTTTTGGGCGACAACAAGGAAACCTTGCTCGCCCTGAACAAGCTGCACGCGCTCGGCGTAAAGATTTCGCTCGACGATTTCGGGACGGGCTACTCGTCGCTCAGCTATCTCAGGAACTTTCCCGTCGACAAGGTCAAGATCGACCGTTCGTTCATCGCCGAGATCGCCGGCAACCGCGATCATTGCGCCATCGTCAGCGCAATCGTGAACCTTTCGCACGCGTTGGAGATGACCACCGTTGCCGAGGGTGTCGAAACCGAAGAGCAGCTGTTGATCGTCCGCGCCACCGGATGCGACGCCGTCCAGGGACACTTCTTCAGCCCTCCGATGGCGATTTCGCAACTCAGGCGGTATCTCGAAGATCAGCGTGCCAAGCTGACGCTGGCATAAGAAGTGCCAAGAGGACGTTGCCCTAGCGGGACTATGGCATCGTTTCGCTTATTCTCATCTGACAAAAACTACGATCATTTGCCTTCGCCGAGGAAAACGACAGCGCCCTGGTCGAGCACATGCTGGAGCCGGTCCAGAACATGACCGGAGCCTAGTTCACCGACTACGTAGAGGTGGTCGCCTTCGAAACGCACCGGCCAGTGCATGTTGCCGGCGCAATATCCGAGTTCGATCCCCGCGGCCGCATCGGCCGCCTTGAAGACCAGCCACCGTTCCGGCTCGGCGCGGACAACGATGGCGCGCTTGTCCTCCAGCAACAGCACCGCGCCGTCGACGAGCCGCTGCGTCCGCGGCAGGGCGATGGCGCAGAGCGTGCCGCGGTCGGTCCTTGCCGAAAGTCGCCGTCGCGCGATTTCGGCAGTGTCGAGCATGATGAACTCGACACGGCCTTCGTGGTCCAGCAGATGAAGCCGAGCGCTCAGCTGCTGGTCGGCCGCCAATCCGACGATGGAATTCAGCTTCAACATTCAAAGTCCCCTGGAGCGGTTGACCGCTGGGTCGCAAGGCAGTTCGCAGGCAGACGTACGGATCAGATCCCCAGATGGGTGTCGACCGTTTCCCTGTCGTAGAGCTGATCTGGAGAGATCTCGGCAACGAACGCGCCCTTCTGGATGATCAGCACACGGTCGGCCAGCTGGCGGATGAAGCGGATGTCCTGTTCGACAAGGATGATGCCCAGACCCAGTGTTACCTTCAGTTCGCCGAGCTTCTCGGCGATGAGATCGACGATCGACGGCTGGATGCCTTCGGTCGGTTCGTCGAGCAGTATCAGCTTCGGGCGCCCGGCAAGGCACCGGGCGAGCGCCAGGATCTGCTGCTGTCCACCAGACAGCCCTCGTCCGGGCCGATCGAGCAGATCCGTCAGCACCGGGAAATGGCCGAGCATCTCTGGGATCGCGCTTTCACCGCCACGCATGATCTCGCCCATCTTCAGGTTCTCCATGACGGAGAGCAGTGGGAAGATGTCGCGACCTTGCGGCACGTAGCCGATGCCGGCGCGGGCGCGCTCGGACGAGCTGGCAAAAGTGACGTCTCTGCCGTCAAACTCGATCCGCCCCTGCGTCGTCTTGATCTGGCCGACGAGCGTTCGCAGCAGCGTGGTCTTGCCCATGCCGTTGTGGCCGAGGATGCCGACGACCTCGCCAGGCTTCATGGCGAAATTGATACCGTGCAGGATCGGGATCCGGCCGTAGCCGGAGTGCAGGTTCTTGACCTCAATCATCTTCGGATTTCCCCAGATAGACTTCACGGACAAGCTCGTTGCCCTGAACCTTGTCCATCGTGTCCTCGATCAACACGCGCCCCTGGTGGAAAACGGTCACCGTCTGCGCGATCTGCTTGATGAACTGCATGTCGTGCTCGACCACGACGATGGCGGCCGACTTGTTGACCTCGCGAATGAGTTCGGCGGTCTTGTTGGTCTCATCCGCCGTCATTCCTGCTGCCGGCTCGTCGAGCAGGATCAGCTTGGGCTCGAGCGCAACCACCATGGCAAGCTCGACCCATTGACGCTGACCGTGGGCAAGTTCACCGACCAGCCTGCCCGTCAGCGAGGTCAGTCCCAGCCGCTCCATAACGTCCTTGCCCTTGGCGGCGGCGCGGGCCTTGCCATGTCGCGACCTGGCCGCAACGGAGATGTTTTCCGCCACCGTCAGGTTGTTGAACACATCGGGCACCTGATTCTTGATTCCGATGCCGAGCCGGCTGACCTGATGCGGCTGAGCGCGCGTGATGTCGATGCCATCGAACAAGATCTGGCCCGTCGTCGGCTTGAGCTGCGCCGTGAGCATCTTGAAGAAGGTGCTTTTGCCAGCCCCGTTTGGACCAATCAGGCAGCGCAACTCGCGCTGTCTCAGGTTGAAGTCGACGCTGGCGATGGCGACGACACCGCCGAAGCGCTTTTCGAGGCCCCGGGTCTCGAGGATGGAATCCGACGAGGTCATGGCACCCTCCTCTGCTCGACGAGCGGCGCGACGTAAGGACGGAACTTCAACCGGCGAAAGGCATCACTGACAGTCGGCACCACGCCTTTTGGCACCAGCAAGACGAAGCCGATCAGGATCGTGCCGAGCACCAGATTGGCATTGAGGAGCTGCTGGGCGCCCAGTTTCGTGGCGATCCACTGGATGGCAAAGCAGCCGACGATGGGGCCGAGCAGCGTGCCGGTGCCACCGACGATCACCCAGATGATCACCTGTGCCGACTGCGCCAGTCCGAAGACATCGGGGCTGATGAACATGCCCCAATTGGCAAACAGGCAGCCTGCCAGGCCGGCGATGGCGCCACCGATGGCAAAGGTCGCCAGCTTGTAGAACCGCGCGTCATAACCAAGCAGTTCGGCGCGGCGTTCGTTTTCGCGAATGGCAACGACGACCTGACCGAAGCGGCTCTTCAACATCAGCCGCAAGCCGACATAGACCGCCAGCAAGGTGAGGCCGGACAGGTAGAACAGGCCGTCAAAGGAGAGCGCGACGTCGGGCCTGCCGGGAAAATTCAGTGGCGGCACAGCCGGAATGCCATTGTAGCCGCCGAGGGGTGCTGTGCCGATGACATATTGGGAACCCGAGGTCGCGCCCATGACCTTGTAGAGGATCAGTGTCACCGTCAGCGTGATGACGCCGAAATAGACATCGGTGATACGCGCGTAGAACAGGAAATAGCCGAGCAACGCCGCAAACAGTCCGGGGACGACGATCGAGAGCAGCAGCGGGATGGTGCTGTCGCCGAAATTGATGACGGCAATGGCATAGGCATAGGCGCCGATGCCGAAGAATGCCGACTGGCCAAAGCACAGGATGCCGCCATAACCCCAGATCAACCCGAGGCTGAGCGCCAGGATCGCCATGATCACATAGGATGTCAGCTCGATCATCATGACCGGGTCAACGATCTGCGGCAGCGCTAGCAACAACAACAGCCCCAGCACCGTGGCGGCAACCAGCCCGCCGTTTCCTTGCCAATTCGCGGTCATGCCGCCCTCCTGAAGAAGCGCCCGGTGATGCCCTGCGGCATGAAGCGCAGCAACACGACGGCCGCGGCCAGCAGAGCCACTTCGCCGATAACCGGGGTAGAGAGATATGTGATGATCTGGTCTATCGCCCCGAACATGACGGAGGCCGACACCGTGCCCGCGAGGATTGCCGGGCCGCCGCCGATGACGGTGATGAATGCCTTGGCGACGTAAGCCGCGCCGATTGTCGGCACGATGCCGGTGATTGGCGCCATGACGCCGCCGGCAAGCCCGGCGAGCCCCGCGCCGACACCGAATGTGACGGCATAGACGCGCGACGGATTGACCCCCAGTGCGGCGGCCATGTCGGCATTCTGCATCGTGCTGCGTGCGATCAGCCCGTAGCGCGTGAAGCGGAAGACGGCCCAGATGGCCGCGAACACGGCGACTGCGATGACGATGATGATCAGCGAATAGGCGGCGATGCGGTAGTCGCCGATCAGCAGCGAGCCGGCCGGCGCCGAGATGCCTTCGGTGGTATTACCGAAGACCGTCGTCGCCAAACCGACAAGCAATAGGCTCAGCCCCCAGGTCGCAAGCATGGTGTCGCGCGGCCTGCCATAGAGGAAGCGGATGATCGTCCGCTCGATGACCACGCCGATCAGCCCGACGACGAGGGGACTGATCAACAGCGTGGCAACCCAGATGTTGATGCCCGCCTTGGTCGCAACAATCGCAGCATAGCCGCCGAGCATGAGGAATTCGCCATGCGCGAGGTTGATCACCCGCATCATGCCGAAAATGATGGCCAGTCCGACGCTGATCAGCGCCAGGCTGGCAACGGCTTTGAGAGCCTCAAAGGAAAGTACAACGAGCAGGTCCATATCGGGCACAGCCTCCTGGATCGCTGCGGGTCGTTCGCTCCAACGCGACCGAACGACCCGCAAGCTTTCGGGTCATTCAGACCTTGATGACGTACATCGAGTTGTCGTCAGGGTTCTTCTTGAGATCGCAGACGCCCGAAGTGTCGAGCGGCTGCTGCTGCGAAAAGCTCTCCAGAATGTTGATCTTGCGGTCCTGGATCTGGCCGATGTTGATGTCCATGACACAGTGATGCGTCTGCGGATCGATCGAGAACTTGCCGCTGGGGAGGTCGAGACTGATACCGGATTCGAGCGCTTCGATCACCGGCATGCGCTCCGCGGTCCCGGCCCGCTTCACCCCTTCCGCCCACAGATAGACCGACTGGTAGGTCGCCATCGCCAGTTCGGTCACATAGGGGTAGTCGGCTCCGAACCGCTTGTGGAAGCGATCGAGAAAGGCCTTGTTGGCCGGCGTGTCGAGCGCCTCGAAATAGTTGAAGCACAACAGGATGCCGTTGGTTTCCTCCGGCGACAGCACCATCTGCTCGCCGCCGATGGTCATCGTCGTCGATGCCATCGGGATCTGCTTGTTCATGCCCGCGGCAGCCCACTGGCGGTAGAACGACTGGTGCGCGCCGCCGACAAGGACGAGATAGAGGAAGTCCGGCTTGGCTTCCTGGATCTTCTGGATCGTCGATCCGAAGTTGGTGACGTCGAGTGGGAAGAAGTCCTCGCCTACGATCTGGCCGCCATTTTCCGTGCAGTATTTCCGGGTCCAGGCCGCGGTGATCTGGCCATAATTGTAGTCGGCAGCCAGCGTGTAGATTTTCTTGCCCCATTTGTTCATCGCATAGGGCACGTGCTTGGACTGCTTCTGCGCCGGCGTGATGCCGGTGCAGAAGATGTTGCGGTCGCAGACCCCGCCCTCATATTGGGTGTTGTAGAAGTAGAGCGTGTTGAGGCGCCGAAGCACCGGCCGCATCACCTCACGCGAGGCGGACGTGATGCCGCCGAACACGGCGGACACCTTGTCCTTCAAGGCTGCCTGCTGGGAATATTGCGGATAGAGCCGCATGTCGGTCTGGGTGTCGTAGGTGATCAGGCTGATCTGCTTGCCCAGGAGCCCGCCTGCCTGGTTGATCTCCTCGACGGCGAAGGTGATGGCGTCCTGCATCGGCTTGCCGGCGGCATCGAGGCCACCTGAGAGATCGAGCAGGCTGGCGATCCTGATCGTATCCTCTTGCGCGAAAGCGCGGCCACCGATGCTGGCCAGGCCGAGGCCCGCCGCGGCACCAGCGCCGGATTTGAGAAGTGTGCGGCGATTGAGGTGTGAATTCATTATCATTTTTGTTCCCCTGTTTTCCGCGGCCGACGCCAATGCGCCGGCCGACTAGGTTCATGCTTGAAAATCACATCGCGAACGTCCGCCTCGTCAGGCGCCGAGCAACTCCCGCCAGGCTTCATCGAGGAACTTCACGTCCGCCTGCCTGAGGCCGGACCCGCCGGCGAAATGCCCATGGCTCGAGCGGAACGGACGCAGTTCGGCGTTCGGCATATGCTCGACCTCGAACGCGCTGTCTTCGGGGGGGAAGTAGAGGTCGCAGTCGCCCGGCATGACGATCGCCCTGGCCTTGATGGCGCCAAGCGCCTTGCGGAAATCGCCGTTGTAGAGCTCATTGTCGCTGATGTCGCCGGACTGCCAGGTGCGGATCATGGCGACCATGTTGTTGGCGTCGCGCAGGTTGAACCATTGCTCCCAATAGCCGACGATGAAGTCTTCGACGGAGGCGTAACCGAGCTCGAGATACTCTTCCTTGCGGAAGAACTCCTGCGAGAAACCCCAGCCGGCATAGACACGGCCCATGGCGCGCAGGCCTTTGAAGGGCTGCTCGTCATACCAGCCTTCCTTGAAGGCATCGTCAGCCGTCAGCGCTGCTTTCACGCCCTCAAGCATCACGTGGTTATGCTTTGCCGTCTTCGCCGAGCCGGCAGTCGGGCAGATCGTCTCGACCATTTCAGGATAGAGTGCCGCCCAATGGAAGGTCTGTGCGGCGGCCATCGACCAGCCGGTGACCATCTTGATTTTGGTGATGCCGAACTTCTCGGTCAGCAGGCGATGCTGCGCCTTGATGTTGTCGTAGTAGGTGACATGGGGGAAGCGTGCCTTGTTGTAGGGCGCCGGCGTATTGCTCGGCGATGACGACAGACCGTTGCCGAAGACGTTGGGAATGACGATGAAATATTTGCTCGGGTCGAGCGCGCCGCCTTCCCGGATGACCCACTGGTTGTCGTAGTGGGTCGAGGCCATGTAAGTCAGCAGGACGATGACGTTGCTCTTGTCGGCGTTCAGCCTGCCGAACGTCTTGTATGCGAGCTTCGCGTTGGGAAGGGTCATCCCTTTCTGGAGCTTCAGATCTCCAAGATTAAAGACTTCATAGTCGACTTCCTTGTCTATTTTCCACTGCGCCATAGCTACCTCCTGCTTTCGGCAATAATTCAGGGTTCAGCCACCCGGTTCAGGATGGCTGCTTTGATAGTTCCGATCAGGCAATAAGTATTCGTTCTGACCATTTATGGTCAGTTGCAGTCTTCCTCGAATTTTCTGGCGTAATTCTCCAGCGGGATCCGCAATCGGCAGAAAAACGCAAAAACCCCGCGCACTCAGAAACCTGAGTTTGCGCGAGGTCTATCTAGATCCTCTATGAAACACGGCGCTTTTGCCGCGGAAACTGGCTCGCTTGGAGCCTTCGGAGGCCATCAGGCCTCACGAACACTTGAATATTATTCCATCAATCCGTAGGCGTCAACCAGCGCCGCAGAAATTGCCGCAACTGACATCTGCTTGGTCATGGCTTGCCGTCGCAGGTAGTCATAGGCTTCGTTGGCACGCAGCTTCTTCTGCGACATCAGGATGAGCTTTGCCTGCTCGATCTGACGTGACGCATGCAGTGTCTCTTCAAGTTTCGCCACCTTGTTCAGCAACCGTCGCTCATAGCTGAATATATTGCGCGCCAGCGCGAGGTTGGACAGGATCGCGGCTGGCTGGCACGGCTTGACCAGCACTGCCTGGGCGTTGGAAAGCCTGAGCACGTCGACCGGCACGCCTTTGTCCCCGTCGACCAGTGCAATGACGGGCACCGGTGGCGCCCCGGAAAGCCACGGCGCCGCCGCAAGCACCGCGGCATCGATTGCCACCAGCGCGAAGTCGAAACCGATCGGCGGCAGCATCGGCGCAGGCCAGGCCATCTCGACGCGACATCCAACCCGCCTGATCTCGTGCAGGACGGCGTCGCCCTCGCCGCCGCGCGGATGAACAAGCAGCACAGTCGACTGACGCAATTCCGCCTGCACGCCGCCCGATCCGCGCGTGGCCCGTGGCTGCGCAGCACTTGCACGTTGCGAGCCGTCGGCACCAGCTCCGTGGAGACCGCGAGATGGACCGCTCATGACCGAACCTCGTATGCTGAGCTCTCAGGCAAGTCGGCCACCCTCATGTGACCAGAAACGGATCGGGCCGCAGCGCCACCATCGATTCCCGCAATATGTCGAACCGGCCGTGATCATCCGCCTTGCCGATACGCGTCCAGAGCTCGGCGTGGCTGTTCTTGTAGTCGATGCCGATCCGTCCCTGAGGCGCTGCGATCTCCCGGCCGAGTACCGCCGGGCGCAAGGTGTCGGTGTCCATGCTGTTGGTTTCGGCAACGGCCTGGGCAAAGAGGTGAACCTGGAAATACGCCGCCTCGGCGCACATGTTGGTCGATTGATCCTGGCCGAAGCGCTGCTTGAAGAGACGAACGAAGCGGTCGTTCTCTTCATTATCGACGCTCTCGAAATAGGTCGCAGCGGTGATATGCCCGGCCCCGACATCCGTCCCCATCAGCCGCAACTCCGCCTCGCAGGTGTTCAGGCTGCCGATAGGCATGTTGTCGGGGCTGAAGCCGGCGTCGGTGTAGGCCTGATAGAAATGGGAGATCGCCTGACCGACGACGGTCGAAAAGATGACGTCGGGCTTGTTGTTGCGAAGGTCGCGGATGATCGGACGAAAGTCGTTCGGGCTGGCACCGAAGCTCAGATACTCCTCGCCAACGATCGTGCCGCCCTGGCCGCACACGAGATCGCGAACGATCCGGTTGGTACGCCGCGGATAACAATAATCGGTGCCGAGCAGGTAGAACCGGTTGCCGTGGGTCGTGAGCAGGTAGTTTATCAGCTCGATGGTGTTCTGGTTGGGCGACGACCCGGTGTAGATGATGTTGGGCGAGAATTCGAAGCCCTCATAACGCGTCGGGTACCACAGCAATGCGTTGACCCGCTCCACCAGCGGCAGCACGGCCTTGCGGCTTGTCGAGGTGTAGCAGCCGAAGATCGTGGTAACGCGATCCTCGATCAGAAGTTTCCGCGCATAGTGGGAATAGAGTTCGGTGCTGGATGTCGGATCATAGATGATCGGCACGATCTCGCGGCCATTTATGCCGCCCGCCGCGTTGATCTCGGCGATGCCCAGCATCGTGCCCTTGAGCTGCGTCTCCTCGATCGCGCCGGTGTCTCCGGATTGCGAGAAGAGGACGCCAACGCGCCAGGGCTCACCCGTCGAGCCCATGCTCAACTGCCGTCCATGGCAAGGTAAAATGCGAACATCCGATCCTCCGCCTTCCATGCCCCTCGTCGGCCGGTTTCCAAGCCATGGCCCGGGGCAACTTATGACGCTGCTGCCGATAGCCACCCCTACGAGGAATTAGTTATTCCTAACATACAAGCATTGGGAGACCAATCGAAAATGGGATGAAGTGCCTGATGGTGCCATCAGGCACGCAGCCATTTGATCGCCTACCAACCGGCGATTTCAGCAATGCTCACCGCGGCCACGTTCCAGCATTGCCGCCTTCGCCCAAATGGCAGAACCCTGCCGTATCTTCGAGCGCAGGACATGCGCCGGCATCAGCAGATGCGCGTCGTTCACCAGGTTCAAGACACCAGGCGGCCAGGCGCCGGGTCGCCAAGACTGTTCATCTGGTCAACGCTAGAGCCAGGAGGCCGGCGTCTTTGGCAGGCGCTGATCAGGGTCTATGACCTTGAGCGACGGCTGGCCGGGCCCGTTCCAATGCCACAGGGCAACGCAGCTGCCGCCGGGCGACATGAAGGAGGGGTAGACGACACCATCGAAACCTTCGACAAGCAGGCGCTGCCGCAGCAGATGGGTTTGCGGTACCCTGCCCTCATCGAGATCGGCGCGCCACTCGCATCTGTGAATGCCGGCGTCGACGCCGAGTTCTTGCAAAATCGCGGCATCAGTCAGGTCGGCCAGCCTGGCGTCCGACAGCTCGAGTTGGGCGATCAACGCCGGATGCTGGACAAAACCCTGGTTGTATTCAGCCCATGCGGTCGACAGCTCGCAGGCCGCATACAACGTCACTGCGCCGACCGGGTTCCAGCGTCCGCCAAAGCGCGCCGCACCCTCGCCCGACAGCGGCATATGCGCCCAGCGCGGCACGAAGGCCCGCCACAACGTTCGCTGCTGTTGCAGGCCGGCTTCAGGCATAGACGCCGGAGCGCACCGCCTCCAGATAGGCCAGAACCTTGTCCGCCTTTCCTTCGCCGACCAGGTCATAGGCGGTCTTGCCGGCCCAGCCCGGGATCGGCTGATGCTTGAACCAGATCGCGGCGCGGCTCTCGTCGCCGGCCATTTCGGCGGCCATCGCCAGGATGCGGACGACTGGGCTGAGCGCCTGATCGACCTTGCGCGCGCCAGAGCGCGCGGTCAGTGTGTTGCGGGCCACGCCAACGAGCCGAGCAAGGTCAGCCTGTGTCACACCCAGCAGTTCCGACACGCGGCGAGCCGAGAGAAACTGCGACCTGGCCTCGCCGAAATGGGCCGCCGACATTCCAAAACTCTGAGCTGCCATGACACGCTCCTGACTTGTTTTGACAACCATGAGCTCAATATGTGCTCACAATGCGCTCAATTCAAGCTCAAACTCTGCTTCTTGATGGCATGCACTCTGCCGATCCCTATGCAGTTCGCACCACGAGAAAGGCGGGCTAATCGGAGTCCTCGCCGGTTCCAGCGCGTGCCAATCCCAGGGATACATTCCCTGCAAGCAGCTGTTCCTTGCTGAGCAGCCCGGCATCTTCGAGCGCTTCGAAGTCGGGCAAGTCGCGCAGCGTATCGAGGCCGAATTGGGACAGGAACGTCTTGGTGGTGACATAGGTGTAGGGCGCGCCCGGCGTCGGACTGCGCGGCCCCGAAGCAATGAAGTCCTGCGACCTCAGCACGCCGATCAAGTCGCGGCTGACCTCCTTGCCGAAAAAGGCCGTCAGTTCGCCGCGGGTAATCGGCTGGAAATAGGCAATGCACATCAGCACCAGCACTTCCGATTGTGACAGCGGGCGCGCCATATCAACCTGGCCGGTCGCCGCGCGAATGGCATCGGCAAACGCCTTCTTGGTGCGATGCTGCCAGCCGCCGGCGACCGAAACCAGCTCATAGGGTCGACCGGCGAGCTCAGCCCGGATGTCGTCGATGATCAGGTCGAGATTGCAGTCCTTGCCGACGACCCGAACCAGCATCTCGCGCGGCACCGGTGCGCTCGCGGCAAAGATCACCGCCTCCACCCGGCCCATCCATTCGCGCCAGCGAAGTTCCGGCGGCAGATGTTCGAGCTCGGTGTCGAGCAAGGCCGGCTGATCGTTTTGCATTCGGCGCGCGGATGTTTCGGTCATCGCTACAAGCCGTACAGCCGGAAGGAAGTGCGCCCGGAGAGTTCGCGCACCGCCTCGAACGTCTGTAGTCGCTCGAACAGACGCCGAGCCGCAAATCGCGACAGATTGCGCGTGGTTAGCGAGCTGGGGACGGCATCGTCGTCAAGCAATCGCCGGATTGCCTCGCCTGCACCTTTCGCCCGCAGCTTCGGCGTTGCTGCCGCCAGCCGGTCGGCGCGCCGTGCGATGTCGAGCGCCAGCCTCAGGCCGTCGCCGGCACCGCATGCAAAGGCAACATACACCGCCCGTTCAAATGCTGCCTCCCCGGGCCGGATGCGCCTGCCGCGCCCGTCTCCAGAACGGAAGGCCGGCGAAAACAGTTGCGCGGCCAGAAGCGGCACGGGGAGGGACCAGCGCAGCTTTCGCGCCAACACGAGATCGGCAAGCCACCATGCCAAAAGTTCGGCGTCACCCCGACCGGCAACGACATGACTGGCGATTGCGGCTGCAGCAAGCGGCGCCGGCTTGTCGCTTGCTGCCAGTTCCTCGATGGTTTCGGCAAGTCTGTCGTAGCTATCGTCGGGGCGCAGGCCGAGCCACTCGCAGACCTGCTCCAGTCCTCCAGCGTCTATCGCCGGCGGACGCGAGGCCAGGTAGCGCCATGCTCCCAGAATGCTGCCTGCGGGTCCAGGATCTCCGCCTGCGGGTCGCAGATACCAGGCGTCGCGCAGCGCCGCCTCTTCCTCGGAGCGTCCGGCGAGCCGGACGGCAGCGACAGCACATTTGAGCGCCAACCTCTGGCGCCAGCTGCCGACCCACACCGGCTCCGAGCGCACCAGGCCGTCGAGGGAACCCAGGGCCGCACCTGCATAGAATGCCGCGTCCACATCATTGGCCACCGGTCCGTCGGGCTGTGCCCACACAGGCAGGCGCGGCAGCGCAGGCGGGACGGCAGGTGGTTGGCTGGCGCGAATCATGTGCCATGAGAGTAGTCGAGCGGTGCGCTTGCTGCCACGGTTGCAGGCCAAAAGCGCACAGGCATTTTGCCCCTCAAAAGAAATGGTCAGCGACGCGTACCTGCCGTCGCACATTGCGGCCGGCCGCGCTCTCTTCGAAGCTGCTTCCCGAACCATCTCGTCGACATGTCTAGCCAGACGCTGTCTGGCCAGACCGCCACAAGATGACCGCCTGAGATCTCACGAAACTGGCGCAGGGGAGCTTGGTAATCTAGAGCGCGGATCGGGCTTTTCCGCTCGTCGGCGGCCGACATGCCCCTTTCGTTGCGGCGATCAGGGTCGGGAGCCGGCACCGCCGAAACGGGACGCAATGACGTCGTCACATAGCTAGGTCGATGATCGACTGGCGACGACAAGCGCATCGACGGCCACGGCCCGGTCCGGCAGGACGATAACCGGATTCAGGTCGAGCTCGGCAATCGCCGAACCGGCGACAAGCCCCAGCTCCGCCAGCTTGCAAACCAAATCGACAAGGGCCTCCTTGTCCGAGGGTTCCGCGCCACGAGCGCCATCGAGCAACGGGGACAGCCTCAGGCTGGCGATCATGTCGCGGATATCGTCCTTGTCGACAGGCAACGGTCGCGTAGCCGCATCCTTCAGGATTTCGGCATAGATGCCCCCGGCACCGACGGTAATGGTTGGGCCAAGATCGGGATCCTGCGTCAGTCCGACGATCATCTCGACGCCGGCGCCGATCAGTTCCTGCATCATCACGCCCTCGATCCGAGCAGCAGGAAAATGGATCTTCGCCTTAGCCATCAGGCTCTCGTATGCGCTTGCGGCAGTCACAGCGTCACCGATGTCGAGCAGCACCAAACCCGCATCCGACTTATGGGCGATGTCGGGCGAAGCCAGCTTCATGACGACGCGTCCTCCCCAGGCCGCGAACGCTTCTGCTGCCTCGGCGGACGAGGTGACCAGGCGCTCGCCGGCACGACAGATGCCTGAGCCGTCCAGCAGTGCGGCGACCTGTCCGCTATCGAGAATTCCATCCTGCTTCAGCGCGCCTTGCTGGCTGGCCGACAATGGTGCTGCATCCCAGGAGCGGCTGCGGAATGCCGCCTTCGCGGCCTCGTAATCAGCGCGCGCGCGCATGGCGCGGAAGCATTTGCGGAATGAGCGGAAGATCGGCACGCCTGATTTGACCAGGTCGCGATAGCCGGGACTGTCGGTCAGCACCGACCCCCACACCGCGACCAAGGGCTTGGGCGAACGTGGTGCGAAAGCCAGAACGTCGGCGGCAAAGCTGTCGGACAGCAGGCCAAGGGCCGCCGTCAGCCCGACCACGATGACGTCGACGTTTGCGTCGGCGGCGATGGCTTCAAGCACCTCGATACGCTGCTGCTGCGGGGCAGCGATGACAAAGCCGCCGCCATTGTCGATCGGATTGGAGACGGTGACGTAGTTGGGCAGGTAAGTGTAGAGCTTTTCGATCGTCGCCGGCGACAGATCGGGAAAGCTCACGCCATAGCTGTCGGCCAGCTCGGCCATCAGCGTCGTCGAGCCTCCCGAAACCGAGTAGAGCGCACAGTTTGGGCCGGTGCCCGCCGGCAGCTTGGCGAGCAGGTTGGCCGTCTCGAGCAACTCGTCGAGATCGCGGACCCGGATCACCCCATACTGCCGGAACAAGCCGTTGATGACCGCATCCGCTCCTGCGAGGTGGCCGGTATGCGATGCGGCCATGCGCGCACCACGCTCGGTCGATCCCATCTTGAGCATGACCACTGGCTTCATCATTGCATTGGCAGCCTCAAGCGCCAGCCTGAGCTTGGCGATCGACTTGAAGCCTTCGACATAGGCTGCAATGACCGACGTCTGTGGATCGTGGGCAAAGTAGTTGATGAAGTCGGCAACCTCGAGATCGACCTCGTTGCCCACCGTCACCCAACGCCGGAAGGCAGCGCCCATGGCGATGCCCTCGACGATGGGCCTGCCGTTGAAGCCGCTCTGGGTTACCAGCCCGACAAGGCCGCCGCGATGATGCTCCGGCACGGGAAACTGCTCGAATGTATTGTCGTTGGTGTTCGGCCCAATGACACGCACGCCATGCTCACGCGCCGCCTCGGCGACCTTGGCCTCGAGCGCGGCACCCTCGGCACCCACTTCTGAAAAACCGGAGCTGAAGACGATGACATCGCGCACGCCGCGACGACCGCAATCGGCGATCACCTGCGGAACGATCGCCGGCGCCACCTTGACCACGGCGAGGTCGATATAATCAGGTACCTCCGCCATCGACGTGAAGACAGGCACACCACCAGCCTCACCGCCGCGCGGATTGACGTAGCAAAACCGCACGTCATCGCCGAAGCGGCGAAACCAGCTATGCGCTTGCGGCGATGCGTCGACACGGCCGACATAGGCAATGCCGCTCTTCTTGCGAAACATGCGCTGGAGATCGACCAGGCTGCGGTCGAGTTCTTCGCGGGCGTGCAGGATTGCCTGTGGGATGGTCTGCATGATCTCGGGTCTTTCGGTTTCTCGGATTTCCGGGCGATTGGCCTAGGCCAAATGGCCGAATTCAGCTTCTCGGTAAGGTGCCATGCTGGAGGCGAAACGCTCTGTGCCGGCCCGCCGGCGCAAGGAGAGGAGAGCGCCATGCGAACCGCAGCCAACACGGCGAGACAGGCGGAGTTGGGATTCGAGGAGCCCAACGAATTGCTGCGGGGCGTCACCAATGACCGCTCTGGCGGCGTGGTGAAATCCAGCCTGCGCGTGCTTTCCGTGCTCGAATACTTCCAGGCCAATGCGCGGCCGGCGCGTACGACCGAGATCAGCCGCGCGCTTGCCATTCCCAACTCCAGCGCCGACGACATTCTGAAGACGCTGGTGCGCACCGGCTACCTCGCCTTCGACCCGCGCCAGAAGGTTTACCTGCCCTCCTACAGGATCGTCACTCTGGCCCGGCGCATCGAAGGTTCCTTCTTCGGCGGCACGGCAGTCTCCGACCTGATGGACGAAGTTCATCGCCGCACCGGCCTGACGGTATGGCTGTGCATGCAGAATGACCGCTGGGTCCAGTGCTCGGCGATCATCGCCGGCTCTGACTTTCACGCCGGCGTCCATGTCGAAGGCTTCACCGACTACGACTGGTCGACGGCGGCTGGCATGGCGCTTTTGTCGGGCAAGCCGCAGGAGGTGGTGGTGGAGATTGCCAAGCGCATGTTTCGCACCGAACCTCCGGCAAGGCGCGTCGCCAGTGTGGCCACGTTGCTCGACAAGGTCAGATCGGTTCGCAAACAAGGCTATGCCACCTCCCGCGGCTTCTCGGCGGAAGGGGCTACCGCTGTCGCGGCATCCTTCCAGTCGAAGTTCATGCGTGTTCCCGTCGCCGTCGGGCTTGTCAGTGCCGATCCCGAGGAAAGTCCCGCCACAGCGGCCTTGGGATCCGCTCTCCGGCAGATAGCTGCCCGGCATCAACGCCTCGCGGAATTGCACCGGGCCAATGACGACTTGCCTATTTCGCCGGAATGGGAATGCCCGCTGCAGCAATGAAGCCCTGGTCGACGACACGGTCTTCCGGCATCAACTCGCTGTAGGACAGCACTTCCGGAATGAGCGCGTAGGTCTTCTGCAGGCGCGCGGCGAGATCTGCCGGCATGTAGAGATTGGGATCGAAGGTCAGCGATACGCCCTTCTTCAGCGTCTCTTCGGGCAGTTGCAATTCCTCGAGCATGATCTTCATGATCTCGGGGTTGTCGTGGTAGTTCCCCTGCAGATAGGTGCGCGTCGTGCGCACCAGTGCCCGCATCACCGCCTCGCCCACGTCGCGCCGCTCCTTGAGCAGGCGCGGACCGAAGCTCCAAGAGCCTGCGGACATCTCAGGCCCCTGGACGAAGGCCAAAGACACTTTGGATTCGTCGGCCTTCTGCCAGATGGAATCGATCAGGTAGCCAAAATTGACGGCACCGTTTTCCAGAGCCACGAGAATGTCGGCCGAAGCCATGGTCTGGAATTTCACGTCCTTGAGCGACAGGCCGACCTTTTCCAGCTCTGTCTGCAGGAAGTAGGAGGCCGTCGAGCCGAGGCCGATGGCACTGGCGACCGTCTGATCCTTGAACAGGTCGACGGTGAATTTGCGGCCGTTGAGAAAGACGTTATTGGCCCAGATGCCTTGCTTCGAGGCCGGCGACTGGACGAAGAGCGGCGCCACGACACGAATGTCGGCGCCACTGGCAATGGCGTTGAAGATGGCCGCGCTCGGCTGGCCGCCAAGCACGTCCGCGCGCCCCGTGGACAGGAGCACGATGCCGTCGCTCGACTTGGCGAAGGTGTATTCGATGTCGATGTTTTCCTTGTCGAACTCCCCCATCCGGTCGGCAAGCAGCATCGGTATGTATGCCTCGACCTTGGCGGTCATGGCGACGATCACCTTCTCACGCTGCGGCAGTGGCTTCGGCGCGTCGGAGCCCTCGGCACGGGCGCCGAAGCTTACCCCGACCACGGCGGCGGCGAGTGCCAGTTTCTTCCATAGAGATTTCATTGCTTCCTCCCTTGTTGCTTGTTTTCGCCGCCGGTCCTCCACCGGTCGGCAACCTCCTGGAGCGCCGTGCGTCCGAACGGAACGCAAAAGGACGCTCTGATCCATTGCCCCTGCACATCGTGCTCTCCGGAAACCGTTCCGGTTTCGGACCGATGCGCCTGTCAGCCAGCGTCGTAGACCAGCTTCCAGCTCGACCCGGCGAGTTGCCTTATGCGCGGACCACCAAACTGGAATGCCGGCTCGCCCGGCGGCTCGGCGAATGAGATGACCGCGGTATCAGGGGCCGGCGGCAGCGCCGCCCAGATCCGTCTGCCCGCCGTGTCTATGTCTAGGCGATTGGGAATGTTGCGCTTGAGGCTCGCCACGCGCGGATAGAGTTCAGGATCGACTTCGGATGCCGCGCGCAGGGCCGGCGTGTCGACGCCGCCCGGCCGTACCGCCACCACCCATGGCCCGGCTCCGCCGCGGCTTTCGCGTTCGCGTGCGACGACTTCGACCCAGTGTTCGATCGCCACCTTTGACGCGCAGTAGGTCGCCAGACCTTCGAGCGCTGCCACTGCGGCGCCGGAAGAGAGCATCACCAGCCCTGCCTCATAGCCGGGACGACAAGCGTCGAGAAACGCTTCAGCAAGCACGAAGGGTGCAGCGAGATTGGCAAGGACGCCCTTCTCGTAGGTCTCCGAGGAGACCTTGCCGACCACGCCGATCGCTTCGGAATAATATGCGTTGTGAATGAATATGGCGCGCTTGCCGCGAAAGGCAGCCAGCTCCCGGATGAAATGTCCACGGACGCGATCCCATGAAGCGGGGTCTGTCAGATCAAAGGTGACGCTCTCATAGTCGGGGTGCTTGCGACGCGACAGATTGATGATGCGGGCGTTCTTGAACGGAACGTTGCGAGCAAGCCCAAGGCCCACACCCTGCGTAGCGCCGCTGATCCAGACAATGGTATCGTGCATCAATAGCCCCCTCTCAGTTGCGCAACACGACAGCACAGGTCGGGCCCAGATCGCTCGAGCTCACGAAGCAGCAGTCGGCTTGCTCGACCTGACCGCTCGAGGTTCCGCGCATCTGCTTCACCCCTTCGGTGATCATATTGAAACCATGCAGATAGACCTCCGAGAGGCTGCCGCCGCCGGTGTTTACCGGCAGGCGTCCACCGAGCGCGACGCCCCCATCCTCTGTGAAGGCAGCGCCTTCACCTCGCCCACAGAAGCCGTAGCCTTCGAGGGTGAAGAACACCTCCGGCGTGAAGGCGTCGTAGAACTGCGCCACCTTCATGTCGGCAGCACGGAAGTCGCTCTGTCGCCACAGGGACTTCGCGCAGGTCGCAGCCTGCGAGCACATCGGATCGGCAGTGAAGTAGTTGGCAAGGATGGCGCTGCCGCCATCGAACCCCTGGGCTGCGGCGTGGACGTAGACGGGCCTGTTGCGGCAATCCCTGGCGCGGTCCGCTGCTGTGACGACGAAGGCGATCGCGCCGTCCGTCTCAAGGCAGCAATCGAACAGGCATAACGGCTCGCTGATCCAGCGCGCTGCGAAATAGTCTTCGCGGCTCATCGGCTTGGCATGCATGAAGGCCTTGGGATTGCGGTTGGCATGGCTTCTGAACGCCAATGCGACATTGGCGAGATGATCGCGGGTGGCGCCGAATTCGTGCATATAGCGGGTGTACATCACACCGACCTCGTCGACAGGCCGGATGATGCCCCAGGGCCTCAGCCAAGTGTCGCGGCTGCCCTGAATGCGCTGCTCCAGTTGCGCCCAGACACGGCTTGCACGGCCGCTCCGCTTGCGCGAGCGCCAGCCGACGACCACCTTGGCCTGGCCGGTGGCAATCGCCATGGCCGCATGGCCGACAGTACCGCAGCCGCCATGACCACCCGCGGGCATCTGCGAATAATAGGTCACCTCCTTCATGCCGAGGTCACGCGCGATGTCGTGCTGGAAGACGTTCTCCATGTTGAGCGAGCAGAGGCCGTCGACCTCCGACGGCGAGATGCCGGCGTCGTCGAGCGCCGCCTTGATCGCCATGCAGGCAAGCTGCTCCTCGCTTTGCACCATCGCCTTGCCAAAGGCGGTCTCGCCGATGCCGACAATCGCAGTCCGGTCCTTGAGGGAGATCGTATCGCTCATGGCTTCAGGCTCTCGGAAGCGCGCGGCATCCAGCGCGGCAGGGTGATGTCGTCGGAGACGGCGGCAAAGGTGACGTCGACCGGCATGCCGATGCGGATTGCCGAAGCTGGTACGCTGTCGATGGCAGCGTCGGGTGCCGCAACCAGGCTGCCGACCATGCGGATATGCGGATGTTCTTCGAATTCGACGACGATCATTGGATACGGCACCACATCCTGAAAACCGGGCAGCGTCGGACCATGCGCAACACCGTACGACCAGACAGAACCTCGACCGGACGTTTCGGTCCATTCCGTCTCGGCATGGGCGCAGGCGGCGCAGAACGGATGTGGTGGAAACTGACAATGGCCGCAGGCCTTGCAACGCTGGACGACGAGGCGCCTTTCGCGGGCCGCATCCCAGAAGCCCGCCGTGTCGGGATCGTCAGCATAGGGCAAAGGGATGGCTGTCATGGTCTTGTCTCTGTCGGAATGCGGGGAACCGGCAATTCAATCGCCTCGAGCACTGGATCGTCGGCGCGCGCGACCTGGACGTCGACCTGCCGGGCGCAACCGGGACAATAGAAATGGCGGATGCGGAAGCGTTCGCTGCCGGGATAGCGGTCGGTGATGGCTGATCGCTCGCCGGCGACGGCTTCATGGACGGCAAGGGATGCGTAGATGTCCGCGCCAACGCGGCAGATACTATAGCCGCAGACGGCGCATACGACCTGCTCGCCACCGGAGACTGCGACGGCCCGGAAATGGCTGGACAGGCGACGTCCGCTGACCGGACCTTCAATCGTGCGCGGATCGCGACCGCCGAGCCGAGCCTTGAGCCGTACTTTTCGCTCGGCCTCCGACGCGTCACGGTCGATCTCTACCTGGTCGCCGTCGAGACGCAGGACCACGCCAAAGTCACGCAATGCATTGCCCAGACTGACGAGGCCATCGAGCACATCCATGGCAACCGCAGCCGGATCGCGTTCGAGCGGATCGCCAAAGCCGCCGCCCCCTTGCGACGACGTGACCAACATCTGACCCGGGTAGAGCCTGGTTGCAGCATCCGGCAGCCGAAAATCAGTGGCATCCGCAAGCTCCGGCCAGCCTTTTGAAACGGCCACTGGCACGTCACAACTCATGATGGCGAAGCCGCTGGGAAAACCGGGTTCACCGCCGATTGCGCCCATGGTCGCGGGATGCTGCAAGCCTTGCGCCATGGACAGCAGTGCGATCGATTGAGCGGTCTGATGCGGTCGATAGGCATGCATCGCGCCGACGCCACCGCGTCGCTTGCCCGGTCCGCCGGAATCGGCCAGCTCGCGGCGCGTCAGATACAGTACCGGATAGTATGCTTCGTTGGTCTCGATGTTCGAGGGCGTTGCGCCGGGCGACGTCGCGGTGCCGGAGGTATCGCTTCCGTCCGCATTGCTGGTGGCACCGCCCCCGCCGCTCAACTCGTCCAGAAACAGCGTGGTGAATGGGGCGCCATCGAGCCGGTGGCCCGAAATCGACATGCCACCCGCGCCCGAGGACTGCGACGATGCCATGGCCATGTGCGCATGAGCTGCCGAACCGTCCAGCAGGCGCGCGAGGCAACCACTGACGCAGTTGCGGATCGCTTGTGCCGAGGTGCCTGTGCTCATCGCCACGCCGGCCGGCCACTCGGCATCGACGATCGAAGCCTTTCGAGTATGTATGTCGATGGTTCGCCATATGGCGCCGGGCATCCAGGGCAGGCCCTGGCAGATGTGGACGAGCACCGCCGCCATGGTGAAGTTGGCCAGCGTCGGATAGGTGGAGTTGACCGCGCCAGGAGCCTGGTCGTCGCTGGCGGTGAAGTCGAAGCTGAGCTTGTCGCCTGCCTTGGCCATGGCGAGGCGGACGGCGTAGACCTGGTTCGGCAAATAGTCGGCGCCGCTACGCTGCTCATGCTGAATGAACGAGTTCTCGCGCCAAATGCCATCTGGCAGCTCAATGAGGCGGCGACGAAAGGCAGCCTCCGTGGAAGCGAGCAGCCTGTCCATCGCGTGGACGAGACCATCGGTGCCATAGGCGGCGCAGAGTTCCAGCACCTGACGTTCGGATGCGCGATTGGCCGCGATCTGGCCAAGCAAATCGAGCGCGTTGAGTTCGGGTGTTCGGGTGCGGGCAAGGTAGTCACGCTCGATGTCGCGGCGGATGCTGCCTGCCTCGACGATCTTGACCGGCGGGATCGGAATCGCTTCGTCGAAGATCGAGCGGGCTGCATAGTTGAAGCCGCCGCTGACCGGCCCGCCGACATCCGGCTCGTGCACCGTCGACCCCGCCCAGGCAATCAGCCTGTCGCCGTGAAAGATCGGCGCCACCAGCGTGACATCGGGCTGGTGCAGCGTCCCGAGATAGGGATCGTTGGTAAGAAACTGGTCGCCGCGACCAATGCCCGGGTTTTCGCCATAGCGATCGAGAATGTCGCGAACGATAAGGTTGAGCGATGTCGACTGCACCAGAATGAACTTGCTGCACGAGATCACGGTGCCGTTGGCCGTCATGATCGCGGTGTTGAAATCACTCGCCTCGGAGGCGATCTGCGAACCGGAGACACGGACCAGCGTCTCCCCTGCATCCGCATTGATGGCTTCAAGTCGGTGGCGGATGATTTCGAGCTCGATCGGACCGATTGTCATGCGAATTCCTCGATGCTCGGCGACGGCGCGCGCTTATGCACCACAGCCACTGTCATGGTGAGGTTGCCGTCCGCGTCGGTCGTCGCCGTCTGGCCAGGATAGATCACTGCCGTTGTCTGGTCGGATTCGATGAAGGCAGGTCCAGATATCACGACGCCCACGCCAAGCTCGGCCCACAAGAAGACCGGCGTCTCCTGCTCACGACCCCCGAACCAGGCCCGCCGTTGCCGGCTGGGCCGGAGCGCGCCGCGCATCCCCGTCGGAGCGCTGTCGGGCATGACGATCGGCATGCGCGCTTCAACGACGACGGCCGCAAGTTCGATCGTGCTTTTTGCATGGGCCGAACCCCGACCAACGATCTGCTCGTAGCGGGACCGGAACGCGGCCTCGGCAGCGGCAATCTCGGCTCTACCAAGCCGCGGCGATGGCACTTCGATGTCGATCCGGTGCAGCTGGCGAGAAAATTTCAGACCGATCTTGCGCCGTATCTCGACGGCACCTGCCAGGCTCGCCTCCGCCAGCCCCTCGAATTCGCCTCGGGCGCGCTGCTCGAGCCGGGCGAAGGCGTCGATCTCGCCATCACGGAAGTCCTGCAGCGGCCGGGCGGGCAGCTCGATTTCATAGGAGGTCCGCATGTCGCTGGAGGCCGCCCCCCAGGCGGAGAACTCCGGCGCCAGACGCGGTATGACGATTGCCTTCACACCGATCTCGGCGGCATAGCGCCCGACATGCTGAGGCGCCGCCCCTCCATAGGCATAAAGCACGAAGTTGCGAGGATCGTGGCCGCGTTGCACGCTGGCACGGCGGACGAGATCGGCCATCTGTGCATTGGCGACGCGCAAGATCCCCTCGGCCGCCTCTTCGATTTCAAGGCCGAGCTTGCCGGCAAGCGGTGCAAGCGCCGACCGCGCAGCGTCGCGATCCAGGGTGAGCGCCCCACCGAGGTGATCGAGATGGCCAAGAACGACAGCGGCATCCGTCACTGTAGGCTGCGTGCCGCCACGGCCATAGCAAGCCGGGCCGGGCATTGAACCGGCGCTTTGCGGTCCGACCCGCAACACACCGAGTTCCGGATCGGCATAGGCAATGCTGCCTCCACCCGTCCCGATAGAGGCCAGGTCTATGACGGGAACGGCCAAGCTATGCCGGTCGATGCGTGGTCGGGAAGCGGTCGGCAGGGCACCACCGACGACGAGGCCGACATCGAAGCTTGTGCCGCCGACATCGGTGGCGAGCACATCGGCATGCCCAAGCCGCGCGCCGATCTGGCGGGCGGCCATGATGCCGCCGACGGGCCCGGACTGAAGCAGGTGAACCGGGGCGTCGCGCAACGAGCTCGCCCGTCGGACACCGCCGCCCATGGTCACGATCAGAAACAGGCCCGAAAATCCCTCATCGCGCAACGCCTGGTCGAGCGAGGTCAGGTAGTCGCGGACAAGCGGCGCGACATAGGCATTCATGGCAACGGTCGCGGTGCGCTCATATTCGCCGATGCGCGGCGCAAGCTCGCTCGACAGCGTCACATGCAGGCCAGGTGCCTCCTCGGCAACCAGTTCGGCTAGGCGGTGCTCATGACTGCCATTGACCGGCGACCACATCAGCGCAATGCCGATCGCCTCGGCACCGCGCGCGACCAGTTGGCGGATCGACTGACGGGCCTGCTCTTCATCCAGCGGCACGATGATGTTGCCGTCGACGTCGATGCGTTCGCGCACACCGATGATGCGGCGGCGGGGTACGAGCAGATCCGGCTTGCGCCATTTGAGCGCATTGATGCTGTCCTCGTCGGGCAGGCCGTGCACCTTGTTGGAGCGCGCCATGGGCAGTGTCGCCTCAAAACCTGAGGTCACAAGCAGGCCAACCTTGGCGCCGGCGTTGGTCAGCAGGGCATTGAGGCCGACGGTGGTGCCGTGCGACAGGATGTCGGTCGCCTCGAGGATTTCGCGCAGACTCTTGCCAAGCGAGCGGGAGGCGACAGCAAGCGAGGCGATCACGCCTTCCATCAGGCGGCCGTGCGTCGTCAGTGCCTTGCCGACCCCGATCCTGCCGTCGCCGGTAAGAATGACCGTATCGGTAAAGGTGCCGCCAGTGTCGATGCCGACGATCTGCATATGCAAACTCGCAAATCATTCTTCAGGACGCAGTCCGCCGTCCGTCGAACGCGTGGCGCTCGCCGTTGATGGCCTGCCGTGAAAGCCGGAAATCCGGCACGGAATTGAAACAATCCTGCGGGGAACGAATGCCGCCGCCGCTCTCCAAGGCGGCAACGATTTCCGCCACTTGAGACACGTCGATTAGGCGTCGAACGGAGCAGGCTGTCAAACGCAACCGACAATTTTCCGGCTATCCGGAAAATCTGCGGAAGCGATTGTTTTGATTTCGCCTATCGGCCTAGCCTCCCCTCCGCGGATGCCCTTGTCGTTCGCCGGATTGCACTTCCTACGGAGCGACAGATGAATTCATTGCGCAGAACCGACATCGACGCTGCCATGCCATTGGCCGCCGAGGCCCCTGCCAAGATAGAAGTGCGAGGCGTGCGCAAGCGCTATGATGCCAACGGCAATGTCGAAGCGCTTGCCGGTGTTGATCTCAACGTGAGGAGTGGCGAATTCGTCTGCCTCGTCGGTCCGTCGGGTTGCGGCAAGTCGACGGTACTCAGGATGATTGCCGGCCTGCACAGGCCGAGCGAGGGCGAGGTCCTCGTCCATGCCAGTGGCACGCGTGCGGTCCCCACCGCCATGGTGTTCCAGAATTACAATGTGTTTCCGTGGAAGACGATCCAGGCCAATGTCCGCTTCGGTCTGGAGATGACTGGCATGTCTGGAGCCGAGGCCGACAGGCGCGCGACGGCATGGCTCGGCAAGATGGGCCTCGCCGACTTCGCCAATGCATATCCCCCGGCTCTTTCCGGCGGCATGTTGCAACGTGTCGCCATCGCTCGCGCCATGGCGGTCGAGCCCGAAATCCTTCTGATGGATGAACCCTTCGCCGCGCTCGACGCCCAGCACCGTCGCATCCTGCAGGACGAGTTGCTGACGCTCTGGCAAGAAGACAGACGCACGGTCGTCTTCGTCACCCACAGCCTTGAAGAAGCGTTGCTGCTCGGCGACCGGGTCGTGGTGATGTCGGCGCGACCGGGTCGCATCATCGCCGAATTCGAGGTGCCTTTCGCCCGACCACGCGCGCCGGAAATCCGCGGAGAGCCGATGTTCGCCAAGCTTGAGCAGGAAATCTGGAACCTGCTGCGAGAGCAGGTCGGCAAGCACGCTGCCTGAAACAGACATCGACGCAGAGGAGGCGCCGAGCATGGAAAAGACCATCGCTATCAGACCGGGCGAAGCCGAGCGCGACCCCCGTGGTTATGCGCTGCGGGCGCGAAGGCAGGAAAAGTTGCTGGCGATGGCAACGCCCGTCGTGTTCTTCATCCTGTGGGAGATCTGCGCCCGCGCCGGCCTTCTCGATTCGCGCTTTTTTCCCGCCCCGAGCGCGATCTTCCTGTCAGCGGTCGAAATGCTGCGCACAGGAATGCTGCAGCAGGATGTGATCGCGAGTGCTCTGCGTGTGCTCGCCGGCTTCGCCATCGGCGTCACATCAGGCCTTGGCGCCGCCCTGTTGCTCGGCCTGTCGCGCCTGACACGCGCCGCGCTGGAGCCGTTCCTTACCGCGCTCTACACGGTACCAAAGCTCGCCCTGCTGCCGTTGCTGCTGTTGATCTTCGGACTTGGCGAACTGCCGAGCGTGCTGCTTGTCGGCATGACCGTGTTCTTCCTGGTTTGGATCCAGTGCATGGAGGCAGTGCTTGCCATCCCCGAGAACTATCACGAGGCCGCCCGCTCCTTCGGCGCCAAGGGCTGGAATATGTTCAGGCACGTCACCTGGCCGGCACTTTTGCCACAGCTGTTCATTTCCATGCGCATCGCCATCGGCACGGCGGTGCTGGTCATCGTCGGCGTCGAGTTCGTCCAGGCAAGCCAGGGCATAGGCTATCGCATCTGGCATTCGTGGTCGCTGTTTCAGGCCAACCGGATGTATGTCGGTATCTGCACCGTAGCCCTCATGGGTTTCCTGTTCAGCTCGCTGGTCCGCTGGCTCGGACGGTTGATGCTGCCCTGGACGGCGTCCTCGACCAAAGGATCCCGCTAGATCCAAAGCAGCATCCGAACTGCCCCGAAATGCGACGCTTCGGGGCCGTTCGGCGAGATGGGCATCCTTCTTCGTCTGCCCTTGTAGTGCCACCCGGCAGGGCGTGGCAGCTAGCTGACCTTTGGGAGGCCCGAATGAATTCCAAGATCTATATCCACGAATATATCGACATCATCGGCGCCAACCGGGCTAACTACTTCAAACACATGACGACCGACTGGGGTCGGCACAGTGCCGAACGCCTTCAAAAATGCTTCGGCGTCTGGGGGACGCTCGGCAGCACGGGCCGTTGGCCACAAGTGGTAAACCTGTGGGAGTACGAAGACTGGGACAGCCTGGCTGCCAGTTTCGCGCATGAGACCGGCACGGACACGATGCAGGACAAGGCGCTTGAGACGTGGTGGCTCACGGCGCAAAATTACCGCAGCGGGGGCTTTGACCGTTTGTTGATCGCAGCCCCTTACTCACCCGACACAGAGCAACTTTGTGCCGACAGCAGGGTGGTCGGCGCCAAGGTGTTCCTGCACGAGACCGTCAATATCAAGCCAGGCCTGGCGCAGGATTATTTGCAGCTGGTGTCGCAGCATTGGCTTGGCCCGGCAATGGAATTGGGGCTGCAGCTTGTCGGCGCCTTTCGTACCGCCATGCGCAATGATTCCGAAGTGGTGCTGATCTGGGCCATGCGGGATTGGAGCGACTGGGCTCGCGTCGGCATGGCCGAAGACGGCGAGCCTTTCCGCACATGGCGCGCCAGGACCAAACACATTGCGATCGACTGGGTCGGCCACCTGATGTGTTCGGCACCTGCCTCGCCACTCAGGACTGGGGTCCAACCCTAGATACGCTGTGCCGATGCCTGCAACGGAGCAGCCGCTCAGGCAGCACGCACTGACCGGGACAGCGCCTTGAACGCCATTTCGCGCGTCAGGATTCCGGCCGGGGACCCGCAGTCCATGACGACGACGGTCTTGTTGCCTGCGAGGAGCGGGAAGCTTTGGCCGAGTGTGGCCGCGGCATCGATGTGCGCAACCCGCTTGGTGCTGTAAGGCTCGCAAGATGTCAGCACGCACATCTCCGTCCCTTGCGCGACGATCACCGCCGGATGTTGGCGCAGCAGCGCGGCTGTCCGGTCTCCAGCGGCTTCCGCTTGCGTCAGGACAGGTACCTTGGCAAAGGCGTCGTTGGCATAGAGCGCGCGCGACAGATCGACCTTGCGGACGAAACGCTCGACATAGTCGTCCGCCGGGCTGAACAGGATCTCCTCGCCGGTGCCGACCTGGCGTAATTCGCCATCCTTGAGAATGGCGATGCGGTCGCCGAGATGCAGCGCCTCGTCGAGGTCGTGTGTGATGAAGATGATGGTCTTCTTCAGCCGCGCCTGGATCTCCTTCAGCTGTTCCTGCATGTCGCTCTTGATCAGCGGGTCGAGCGCGCTGAAGGCCTCGTCCATCAACAGCACGTCCGCCTGCGTCGCAAGCGCTCGGGCCAGGCCAACCCGTTGCTGCATGCCGCCCGAGAGCTGGCGGGGGAAGCGGTTCTCGAAACCCTTGAGCCCGACGAGTTCCAGCTGCTCCATGCCGCGTATCAGCGCTTCACGTCGATCCACACCCTGAAGGATCGGCCCGCAGATGGTGTTCTCCAGCACTGTCTGGTGCGGCAGCAAACCGAAACGCTGGAACACCATGGAAATGCCGCTACGGCGAAATGCCAGCAATTCACCAGCGTTCATGTCCATGATGTTACGGCCGTCGATAAGGATTCGTCCGGCAGTGGGCTCGATCAGCCGGTTGAAATGACGGATCAGCGTCGATTTTCCCGAGCCCGAAAGCCCCATGATGACGAAGGTCTCGCCGCTGCGGATCGAAAAATCGATACCCTTGAGGCCGACGATGCAGCCGGTCTTCTGCAGGACCTCGGCCTTTCCGGCGCCCGCATGGAGTGCAGACATCGCATCGTCCGGCCTGCTGCCGAAGATCTTGTAGACCTTGTCGACCTGAATCTTCACGTCCGAAACGGTCACGGCCTTACTCCCCGTGCTCGAGATGCTTCTGGGCACGCCGGCCATAAGACTGGGCGATGCGATCGAAGATGACGGCGAGGAAGACGATGGCAATGCCGGCAACAAGGCCACGGCTCACCTCCAGCCGCTGGATGCCCTGCAAAACCTGGTAGCCGAGGCCGCCGGCGCCGATCATCGAAGCGATTACCACCATCGATAGCGCCATCATCGTCGTCTGGTTGATGCCGGCCATGATGGTCGGCAGGGCAAGCGGGATCTGGACCTTGACCAGCTTCTGGCTAGGTGTCGCTCCAAAGGCGACAATCGCCTCGACCACCTCGCCGTCGACCTGGCGGATGCCGAGATCGGTCAACCTGATGACAGGCGGAATGGCAAAGAACACGGTGGCGAGGATGGCCGGGATCTTGCCGGGCCCGAACAGCATGACGAAAGGTATGAGATAAACGAAGATCGGCAGCGTCTGCATGATGTTGAGCAGCGGCAAGGCAATGGATCGCAACCAGTCGGAGCGCGCCATCAGGATGCCAAGCGGTATGCCTGCCACAACGGCGACCACGGTGGCGGCGAGCATCAGGGCGACCGTCGCCATGGCATCGTTCCACAGGCCTACGGCACCGATGAAGAACAGCATGACGATCGCGCTGCCGGTCATCCTCAGATTGCGCGAGGCCGAATAGGTCAGCAGGGCGATGCCGGCGATCGTGACATACCAGGGCAGCCATTGCAGGAACGCCTCCATGGCGCCGAGAAGCTTGAGCAGCGGCCCGAGCACCCGCTCGAGCGTGTCGCCGTAATTGGCAACGACCCAGCTGAAGCCGTCATCGATCGCGAAGCGGAGCCCGCGCGTATCGACGAGTTCGGGAAAATTGTCTGCCACGACATGACCCTTTCAAGGTTGGCGACCTGCGGCTCTCGCGGAGGCGGCCGGTTGCCGGCGTTCCGCGCATAAGCGCGACAGGCATCGCATGCGAAGTGGCGGCCGCGCCTTGGGGAAGATACGCGACCGCCAGGCTGCGATCAGAGCGCAGCCTTCACCTTCTCGGCGACATCGGCCGGAACCCATTTCGTCCAGATCGTTTCGTAGTTCTTGAAGAAATAGGTGGCGACCTCCTCGGGGGAGGCCTTGTTGTCGTCGCCCCAGGCCAGCACGTCGCTGATCTCGACATTGGGCACCTGCATCTTCGACAGGAACTCGGCCACGGCAGGCGCCTTGTCCTTGAGGCTGGTGGTGGCCGCGACTGCGACTTCACCGACCGCCCAGCCCGTCAGTTCCGGCTTCTCGCACTTGGCATCGGTGAGGCAGGTAAACTTCGCCTGATCATAGGCTGGCATCTCGAGCACCTTGAGCTTGTATTTGCCGATCACCTCGGTCGGGCCCCAGTACCAGCCGATGAACGGCTTCTTGCGTGAGACCTGCCTGGCGATCATCGCCTTGAGGTTCGCCCCCGAGCCGGTCGGATAGACCTCATAGGTCGCTTCGAGGCCAAGCGCCTTGACCAGGTTGTTGGTGATGATTTCGCAGCCCCAGCCGGGCGGGCATGCATAGAAGCGGCCCTTGCCCGGGTTCGACGCATCCTCGAACACCTGCCAGTTGTCCTTGAGGTCGCTGACGGAGCGGATTTCCGGATGAGCCTCGGCGATGTAATCAGGGATCCACCAGCCTTCCTGGCCGCCACTCGCGAAAATGTCGCCGGCCTTGTAGACGGTTCCCTTGGCCAGCATCTGGTCCCAGGTCGACTTGACGGTAGAGACCCAGAGCTCGGGCGCGATGTCAGGCTCTCCCTTGGCCAGCATGGACGATGCGGTCGGCACCGTGTCGCCGGGCACGATCTGGACGTTGCAGCCATAGCCTTCGGCAAGGATCTCCTTGGTGACATAGGCGAGCGTACCGGCGGACAGCCAGGTCATTTCGGCGATCGTGATCGGATCCTTCGTCCCGCATTCGGTGGCCTCGGCGGCATTGCTGCCGAGAACCATGCAGGCAAGGCAAACTCCCGCAAGAATGGATGTCTTGAGCTTCATCGCAGTTCCCTTTGTTGTCGTTGTAATGGCCTCAAGGAATACGATGTCGAAAGCAGCCACTTTTATCAAACCGAAATAACTGATCCGGATTTCAGAAAAACTTTAATGGCAGAACGCCTCGATCCGACCCACCAGGTCGGCATCGACCCGCACGCCTTCCCGCTCCGTGCGACGGCGCGCGACCTGCCGGCCGCTACCTGGAAGGCGGACGTCGCCTTGCCCGACGATGGCGTTCACCAGACTTGCGACCTGATGCGAAAATCCCGTCGAAAAGGCCGCCGTGTCAAAGGCGACGAAACACTGTCCGGTTCTCGGCGGCCCGCCCGACGTTCCGGAATACGGGCTTGCATCCTTGCTGAGAACGGCCCCCGCAAGACACGATGCGAGAATTTCCACCAGAAGCCCTACACCAAAGCCCTTGTGGCCGCCGGCCGGAAGCATCGAGCCCTTGAGGGCTTCGGCTGGATCAACCGTGCCCGCGCCATGCTCATCTATAGCCCAGCCGGGTTCGATCTGCCGCCCTTCGCGCGCGCGCAGCAAGATCTCCGATTTCGCCACCACGCTCGCCGACTGGTCGAGCACCAGCGCGGCACCCCCTGCCCCGTCGGGAACACCAAGCGCAAAGGGATTGGTGCCGATGACCGGTGAGCGCCCACCCGGGGGCGCTATGGAAGCCGGTGCATGAGTGGTACAGAGCCCGAGCAGTCCCGCCTCGGCGATGCGCTCGGCGTGATGACCGAGCACGCCGCAATTATAGGAATTGAACACCGTCATAGCAGCGATGCCGTTGAGCCGTGCGGCGGCAATCAATCGATTCCATCCGGCATCGATCGCAGGATGGGCGAAACCAGTTGCTGCATCGACGACGACGGCACCGGCCCGCGGCTGCGACACTCCTGGCCGGGCCTTGCCGTCGACCTTGCCGCAGCGGACATGCTCCGCATAGATCGGCACATAGAGCAGGCCATGGCTGCGGATGCCGTCGCGCTCCGCCAGCATCGTCGAGCGGGCAACGGCACCCGCATTGTCCTCGCTGGCTCCCGCCGCCGTCAGCGCGCGCAGGCACAGCTGCTCGACCGCGGCGAGCGTCATCATCAGCTCCGTCATGAGATCCTCAATCGTTGTCGGTGGTGCCCGCACCGGCCCCTTGGACGCGCGACAATTCCGAGGCGGGCACATAAGTCTTCGCCGCAAGACCGAGTGCCGCTGCGTAGGCTTTCGTGTCGGTCGCGGCCGGTCGTCGTGACACCAAGCGCTCGGACATGTCATCGGTATTGCGAGATGTCAGGCGCAAGGCCTCGATTGAAGATGCCTGATCTGCGAGATCGCTGACCTGCGCCAGCGACACCACATCGCCATTTCGAAACCGCACCGCGAGGCTCAATCCCATGTTCATCGCCGCAGCACCCGCTAGGCCGATCAACAGCAGGCGCGGATTGTCATCATCGACGTTGACTTCGTCCGACTCGCCACAGCACAGCGCGTCAATCGCCGCCTGGCCGGCCAGAATTGCCGGCTGGCAGTCTGAAAGGGCGGCGACCACGACCCCGATGGCATCGACGCCACGCGCCGACAGCCAGACGGCAGCTCCGCCTATGTCCTCTGCGACGCCGTGAGGCAGCCCCGCCCCGTTCGCGGCCTTGCGGGCAAGCGTCTGCGCTTCGTTGTAGGACAGCTGGATCGTCGTCATCTGAGCACCGGAAGCCAGCAATCGTCGGTTTCTCCGGCAGCGATTTCACCCGCCGTCGGGGCGCCCTGAAACAGGGTGATCCGTGTCCAGCGATCCGAGCGCGGATCGAACTTCGATGCACCGAAGAAGGCAAGCTTGCAGCGCAGCATGTGGATCGGCAGACAGCGGTCAGAGAGCAGGTTGTCGCGGATCTCGGAGTAAGGTGCGGTCGCCGCCGTCTGGATGCGGCGAACCACATGACGATGCTGCGGGAAGCGGGCGAGGAACGCAGCAACGGTCAGCATATCCGGCTCGGCCGCAAGGTCAGCGGCAAGGCGTTGCACCTGCCGGGCGATATCGAGCGGAAGCTCGAGATCCGCGCCAGGCTCAGTGGCGCGACGGCCGAGCCTGGGTTCCAGCTTCTCCTCCGAGACATACCAGAACTGGGCGGTTTCGGCGGACCTGTCGAACGCCACAGCCAAGGCCCAGCCATAGTGGTCGCGCAGCAGCCCGCGAAGTGCCGCAAGCCTCATGGCTGGCTGGAAGGTTGCTTCCCGCGCCGCTGACATACCGTCCGCCAGATCATCGTTTTCAGCTCCCGCCATTTCGATTACCAGCGCAGCAAGCAATTCCTGGAAGTCCACCGACATGAATTGCGAACGCTCGAGGAGTGACGCCACCGGTGACGATACGGTTCGCAACCTTGCGGGCTCGCTCCAGGCCTGAGCCTCGGCCCACTCTTCACGCAGGCCCAGGATACGCGCCATCAAGGCATCGTCCTCGACCGACCACTGATCGAGATGCATGCCCGCCTGCTGCCAGAGTTCAGCCAGTCGGTCCAGCGACGCTGCATCCAGGTATCGTTTGGACCGCACCCGCGCTAGCGCGGTCTCGCGGGCGAAAACCCAGTTGTTCAGCAGCTGTGGATGATTTGCCAGGAACGGCGCCATGCCTAGACCGGTGGAATTGCCGACCCCGATATGGCGACGCAGCTCCGGCGCAAGCGGCACGAACGTTTCCGGCGCGCGACACCTGGCGACGTGCTCGACGAGATCATGCGAAAACTCGCGGATCAGCCAGACCGTCAGCATCTCGGCCTGGAACGGACCGGCGAGCCCCTCGCGTTCGGCCAGCACGAAACGGTCGGCGATGCCGAACTTGCCGTTGCCATAGACGGCGGTGGTGCGCAGGAGATAGCCGACCTCGCCAAGCCGGTCGCGCTCCGGCTGTCGCCCACGCGCCAGGCTGTCGACGACATGTTCGAAAAAGCGCACGGACTTGTTGGCGCGGCTCAGCACCAGGTCGCGCGGTCCGAAACGCCCCGCCTCCTGCCGCGGCGCATTGTCCCGCAGCCGTGCTATCTCGGCGTCATCGGGAATGCCGTCATAAAGCACGTAGCTGGTGTCCCAGGCCTCGGCGATGACACGGTCGGAACGCTGGTTGTCGGGAAGCGGACAGGAAAAGGCAACGAGACTGTAATCGTGCCCGCCCAGCTCGAGTGTATAGACCGCATCGCCGAAACCCTGGTCGTCCATGCGCCAGAGCGGGCAGCGCACCGTAGCACCGCTTGAGGCAAGACGCCGGATCAGGCTGCGCAGGAAACTCAATCGTGTCGGAAACGAAGCCCCCATGCGCCGTAGGCGCATGACGACATCGGGCGAACGCATGGCCAGCTCAGGCGCTGTCGTGATGGCTGCTGCCCTGTTTATCATGACATCGGTCCGAAGGAGTGATTGTAGAACCGCAGCCAGTTGCCGCCCATGATGGCGCCGACTTCTTCGTTTGAGAAACCAGTTCTGCGTAGCCCGTCGCAGAGATTTCCGAGATCCGCATTGCTGGTGAACCAACTTGGTTGCCGGGGGAAACCCGCTGCCGACGCCGAGCCTTCGCCATAGTCCAAGACCTTCGACCAGCGGCCGTTGCGCATCCAGGCGACGACCGCATCCGGCTGGTCCTGGCAGAGATCGCTGCCGATGCCGACATGCTCGACGCCGTAGCGTAAGGCCGTTTCCGCGACCATGGCGCAGAAGTTCGCTAGCGTGCAGTTCGAGCCGTCCTTCATATGATGCGGATAAAGCGAGAGGCCGAGCATGCCGCCCGATCGCGTCAGCGCCTTCAGCACGGTATCGGATTTGTTGCGCAGCGCCGGATGCCACCAGTGCGGATTGGCATGGGTGATGGCGATCGGCCGCGCTGAGAGCTCTATCGCCTCGAGTGTCGAGCGTTCGGCCGAATGGCTCATGTCCACAACCATGCCGACACGGTTCATCTCGGCGATGGCCTGTCGGCCGAAGCGGGTGATACCGGGGTCTTCGCCCTCGTAGCAGCCGGTGGCAAGCAATGACTGGTTGTTGTAACTCAGCTGCATGAAGCGCACGCCGAGCGCATGGCAGACCTCGACCAGACCGATGTCGTCTTCGATCGGCGACGGGTTCTGGAGGCCGAAGAAGATGGCCGTGCGCCCTTCGCGCATCGCCCTTTCGATGTCACTGCCGGTGCGGCCGGGGAAGATGAGGTCGCAATGGCGCTCGAAATGGCGGTTCCAGGCGATGATGTTCGCCACCGTTTCGCGGAAATTCTCATGATAGGCGATGGTGGCATGCACGGCATGCACGCCGCCGGCCCGCATTTCGGCGAAGACGCTTGGGCTCCAGTTGGCATATTGCAGGCAGTCGACGACAGGGCTGGTAAACTTCGCGTCCATGGTCTTACTCCGGCTCGCCTGCTCGAATATACGCTGTCTTGACCTGAGTGTAGAACTCGGCCGCCGACCGGCCCTGCTCACGCGAGCCGAAGCTGGAATCCTTCCGTCCGCCGAACGGCACGTGATAGTCGGTTCCCGCCGTCGGCAGGTTTACGGTGACGCAGCCTGTTTCGGCATGTCGCCGGAAATGGCTGGCACGGGCGAGCGAGCGGGTGAAGATGCCGGCGACCAGCCCAAAGCGCGTGTCATTGACGACGGCGAGCCCCTCTTCATAGCAACCGACCTTCTGCACGGCGGCGATGGGCGCGAACATTTCCTCGCGGTTGAAGGCCATCGCATTGGTCGTGCCGGTCAAAAGCGCCGGCGCCATGTAAAAGCCGTCATGGGCAAGCTGCAGTCGCTCGCCACCGACAGCCACCTCGGCGCCGGCGGCTCGGGCGCGATCCATCCAGTCCAGGTTCGCAGTGAGTTGGCGCTCGCTGACAACCGGGCCGACCTGCGTGCCGTCCGCCAGCGCGTGACCGACCTTCAGTCCACCAACTGCCGCTGCCAGCTTCTCGACGAAGGCGTCGTGAATGTTCTCCTGGACGACGAGGCGCGAAGAGGAGGTGCATTTCTGGCCCGTGCCGGAGTAGCCACCGCCAATGGCTGCCGCCACGGCCAGGTCGATGTCGGCATCATCCATCACAAGGAGCGCGTTCTTGGAGCCAAGTTCCAGCTGGAACTTCGTCAACTTCGCGGCTGCGGTCACAGCCACCTCGCGGCCGACCTCGTAGGAGCCGGTAAAGGTGATGGCATCAACGCCTGGGTGGCCGGCAAGCCCGTTGCCCACGACTGCGCCCGGCCCCATCAACAGCTGGAACGTACCTTCGGGCAGGCCGGCGCGATGGATGATCTCAGCGAGCGCCCAAGCCGAGGCCGGCGTCTCGTTGGCCGGCTTCCAGATGACGGCATTGCCGTAAGCGAGCGCTGGTGCGATCTTCCAGCTGGCGGTGGCGGTCGGGAAGTTCCAGGGCGAGACGACGGCCACAAGCCCCATCGGCTCGCGGCGCATGTCGATCTCGATACCGGCACGCACCGAGTCCGCATTCTCGCCGAGCTGCCGCAGCACCTCGGCCGCGTAGTAGGTGAAGAACTGGCCGGCGCGGAACACCTCGCCGCGACCCTCGGCAAGCGGCTTGCCCTCCTCGCGCGAAAGCAGCTCACCGAGCTCGGCCGAGCGCTCCATCAGTTCATTGCCGATCCTGTTGACGATCGCCTGGCGCTGCTCGAGCCCGATCGCCCGCCAGGCCGGCATGGCCGCGCGGCCGGCAGCGACCGCCTCGTCGACATCATCCGCGCCGGCCTGCGCATACAGGCCGATCAGGTCACTGACATCGGACGGGTTGCGGTTTTCGTGAAAGCGCTCCCCCTTCCGCCACCGGCCGCCGATCAGATTGGCATAGTGTTCTGCCATGTCCGTCTCCATTGATCGGACGAAAAATCCGCCACCACACCGCTTCAATCAAGCAGATATTTCTGTTATCAATTTCAGAAGAATTGAAGTCGGTGCCATGATCAAGCTGGAAGCATTGCGGGTCTTCGTCACGGTCGCCGAGAGCGGCAACATCAAGGACGCAGCCGATGCGGTTGGCCGCACGGCCTCAGCCGTTTCGATGACGCTCAAGCAGCTGGAAGACGAGATCGGCGGGCCGCTGTTTCAGACCGACCGCAAGAACAGCCTGACGGCACTCGGAAATCTGATGCTCGATCTCGGCCGCGAGCAGATCCGCAGCTTCGACAAGTCTGTCGGTATCATGCGGGCCTTCGCGCACAGCCGTATCGGCAGCCTGTCCATCGCCTCGGTGCCCTCGGTCGCGACAAACGTGCTGCCGCCGATCCTGCAGCGCTTCCTCGAAACGCGGCCTCAGGTTGAGGTCGAGCTGTTCGACATCGACAGCGCCCAGGTGCGGCGCATGGTGGAGAGTGGCGTCGCCGACATCGGCATTGCCGGCGAAAGCCGTGCCGGCGGCGGCGTGGAATTCACGCCACTGTTCAGCGACCGGTTCAAGCTGCTCTGCAAGAACGATCACGAACTCTGCCAGCTCCAACGCCCTGTCGAATGGAGCGACCTGAGCGGCACGACGCTGATCCGCAATGGCGCATCCGACACGATCGATGCGGAGGCATACAAGCAGCTCTCGGCACGGTCACTCATGACCGTCTATAACGTCACTTCGCTGATGGCTTTGGTGAAGGCTGGGCTCGGCCTGACCATCCTGCCGTCCCTGACCATGCATGGCGCCCATGATGGCGTGTCTGTGCTAGAGCTTGCCGACGCCGCGGCATCGAGACAGGTTGGATTGGTCGAACGACGCGACGTCTCGCCCTCGCCGGTCGCCGCCGCCTTCCGCGCCTTTGCAGTAAAGGAAATACCGGCGCTGGTCGCGGACCGTCTTGAAAGCTGACGCAGGCAGCGGTTGGTTCGTTGGCTTAATATCGACCGCCTCGCCCTGATCAACGTCAACGCGCCTGCAGACACATTCGTGCGCATCGCCGAGACGCAATCGAGTGTCGCTGTTAGGTAAAAACGGCTCCGCTATCGCCCGTACTGCATGAGCCCAGATACACTACATCGCGTCTGCCTTAACGCGGCCGGGCCACATCGTTGGTGCCCTCGGCATCCGGCGCCAGGCCGTAGCTCATGCGGCGCATTTGCTCGATCACCCTCTCCATCTCCTCGTCAGATAGGATCGGCGGCTCGCCGAGCGTCAGCGCCTGGACATACATGCGCGACAGCGTCTCCACCTCGATAGCCAGCCACAGCGCGTGTTCGAGATTGGTGCCGAGCGAGATCTGGCCGTGCTGGCCGAGCAGGCAGGCGAGCCGGTCCTTGAGCGCGATCAGCGCATTGTCCGACAGGGCCTGGGTGCCGAAGGTGGCATAGGCGGCGCAGCGGATGGTGGTGCCGCCAGCGACGCCGGTCATGTAGTGAAACGACGGAATGGTCTTGTGGTGGCAGGCGAGCGTCGTCGCATAGACCGAATGGCAATGCAGCACGACGCTGATGTCTTCGCGCGCCTTCAGGATATCGCGGTGGAAGCGCCACTCCGACGACGGGCGACGCCCGACATAGGTGCCGTCGAAATCCATCTCGACGATGTCGTCCGGACCCATGATGTCGTAAGGCATGCCAGACGGGGTGATGAGGAATCCGCCGCTCGACCGCACCGAAAGATTGCCTGCCGTACCCTGGTTGATACCGTTCGAATTCATGCGCCGGCAGATCGACACCATCTCCTCGCGCAGTGCCTTGTCAGTCATTGTCTACTCCAGATGAAAAACCTTGCGCAGCGGCACGACCAACGGCTCGTTTCGGTCCGTGTACTGCATGATGTCGGCCATGAAGTCCCACCAGCGGCGGTTGACTTCGGTTTGCGGCAGGCTGTCCATGCCGTGGTCGTCGGTGCGCACCAGCGTCGCGAACAGGTGATTGGTCTCGGGATCGAGCCAGATCGTGTAGTCGGACACGCCCGCCTCGCGCAGCGCCGCGCTGAGCTCCGGCCAGATCTCGTCGTGCCGCTTCTTGTACTCGGCGGCCTGGCCTGGATTGAGGACCATACGGAATGCGATGCGCTCGGGCATTTCCTGTCCTCCTCATACGATGCCGCCACCGCCACCGACCGATGCCGGCCGCTCGGCCGCAACTTTCTGGCGATAGAAGCTGGCACGGTAAGCCGCGACCGGATCGATGGCGCCGCCACGGTTGAGCCGCGCCATGGCAAGGATCGGTTCGACATCGGTGCGGTATGCCGCCTTCAACGTCTGCGTCGCCATCAGCGCGTCATTGTCTTCCTGGAAGCCTTCGAGCGCCTTGCGGTCGACCAGCAATGCGGTCGCGTAGGCACGCTGAACCTCGACGGCCGACAGCATCAGGCTTTCGATCGGGTCGGTGACGTTATGGCTCTGGTCGAGCATGTGGGCAGGACGAAAGTCCTTCGCGCTAAAGAGCTCTGCGTCGACGAGTTCGTTGAAGACAAGGAACAGTCGGTAAGGATCGATCGAACCGGCATCGAGATCGTCATCGCCATATTTCGAGTCGTTGAAGTGGAAGCCACCCAGCTTGCCGAACTGGATCAGACGGGAGACAATCATCTCGATGTTGACGTTGGGGGCGTGGTGGCCGAGGTCGACGAGACAATAGGCTTTGTCGCCCAGTTCCTTTGATATGATGTAGTTGGTGCCCCAGTCCTGCACGACCGTCGAATAGAAGGCCGGCTCGTACATTTTGTGCTCGGTGAACAGCCGCCAGTCGTCGGGCAGCGCCGCATAGATGTCCTTCATCGCGCCGAGATAGCGCTCGAAGGCACGGGCGAAGTTGACCTGGCCCGGGAAGTTCGAGCCGTCTCCGATCCACACCGTCAGCGCCTTCGACCCCAGCGACTTTCCGATCTCGATGCATTCGATGTTGTGCTCGACCGCCTGACGGCGAACTGCGGCGTCGGCGTGGCTGAGCGAGCCGAACTTGTAGGACTGCTTCTGCCCCGACGCGTCGGAGAAGGTGTTGGAGTTCATTGCATCGAAACCGAGGCCAAAACGCGCCGCGGCCTGCTTCAACCTGTTGGCGTCGGCCTTGTCCCAGGGAATGTGCAACGAGACGGTCGGCGTCGCCCGCGTCAGCTGGTTGATGACGGCACAGTCCTCGACCTTGTCGAACACATCGCGCGGCTCGCCTTGGCCGGGAAAGCGGGCGAAGCGTGTGCCGCCGGTGCCCACGCCCCAAGAGGGGATGGCGACGCCGAACGTCTCGACCTTGGCAAGAATGGCGTCGATCGCGATGCCGCGGCGGTCGAGCTGCGCGCCAAGCGACGCGTAGTCGGCGCGCAGAGCCTTCTCGAGTGTGGCATTACTCTTTTCGACGGCGTCGCCTGAAATCATCGTCTCCATCACATCCTCCTCTTGCGCGGCCTCACCACGCAAATGTCCGCACAAGAAAGTCAGGAATAGCGCCGTGCTCAGCGAACAGTTTTTCGCGCTCTGCCGCACTGCTCGCCTCAAGCACACCGGTCATGACAAGGACGGTCCGTAGCCCAGCCCCCTGCCCGCCTGATATGTCATGCTCGATGCTGTCGCCGACGCAGACGACGCGCTTCCGTTCGGGAGTGCCGAGCATGTCGAGCGCAGCAGCGTAAATCTCGGGGAACGGCTTGCCGATCCAGGTCACCTCGCCGCCAAGCTCAGCATAGAGTTCGGCGATACGTCCGGCGCCGAAGCGCGGGCCGACCGATGTCAGCATGATCTTGTCGGGGTTTGTGCACAGGCACCTCGCGCCCCGTGCGGCGGCGGGTTGAAGCAGCTGGCGGTAGTGGTCCAGGTCGAAGCGATCACCCTCGCTGGCCGAAAGCAGCACGATGTCGGCCTCTTCGCCGGTTTCGACCAAGGTGAGCGGCAGGCCTTCGACGGCGGACCGGTCGCCGTCGCGCGCGATCAGCAGGCAGCGCAGGCCTGCTTCGTTGCCAAGCTGCTTGCGCAGGCTCTGCCAGGCGACTTCGCCCGACGAGAGAAAATCATCCCAGCTGCCTGGTACGAAACCAAGCTTCACCAGCCGCGCCTCATTGGGCGCCGAACGCTTGCCGGAATTGGACAAGAGCAACGTGCGTTTGCCGGCCTGCTTCAGCCGAACCAGCGTCTCGACAGCACCAGGGTAAGGCGCCGCACCGTCATGCAAGACGCCGAACTGGTCGAGGATAAAGACGTCGAAGCGATCAGCCAGGTCACGAATGCCTGCAAGTTGGTGGGTCGGCATCAAAAGTCCCCCACCGCTTCGAGGCCGATCAGCGCCAGCCGCGCCGCACCGGCGGCGGCCTCCTGCGAATGCGCGGGCAGGAACGGCACGTCGAGCCTGTTGCGCCGGATCGCGGTCCAGCCGGAATTCGATGCGCCGCCGCCAAGGCTGCGCATGGACTGCAGCGGCGGCGCGCCGAGTTCGGCCAACCTGTCATAACCGAGCTTTTCAATGGCGGAGATGCCCTCGAGCATGGCTTGCAGGAAGCTGGCATCGTCGGACGGACGCGGCGTCAGCCTTGGCGGCCATGCGGGATCAAGCACCGGGAAGCGTTCGCCCGCTTCGAGCAACGGGTAGAAATCAAGGCCGGTCGGAGCATCAGGGTCGATGGCTGCGGACAGGCGCGCAATCTGATCGGCGGAGAAGAAATGGGACAAGACCTTGCCGCCGCTGTTGGAGGCGCCGCCGGCGAGCCACATGCCGTTGAGGCGGTGACTGTAGATGCCGAATTCGGGCGCAAAGATCGGTCGGTCGCAGAGCAGCTTGAGCGTCAGCGTCGAGCCAAGGGCACTAACGCCATCTCCCGGCCTGTCAGCGCCGGTCGCCAGGAACGAGGCGCAGCCGTCGGTGGTCCCGGCGATGATCTCGACCTCCTCGCTCAAGCCGAACGCCTTGGCCATGGTTGGCTCGATGGTTTCGATCGGCGCACCCGGCGCCACGACGCGCGGCAGCAGGCTGGTGTTCAGACCGGCGGCAGCAAGCCAGTCCGGCCAATGCCGGTCGATCGGGTCGTAACCGGTCTTCAGCGCATTGTTTTCGTCCGTCGTGCCGAAGTGGCCGGCGAGCCTTCCCGCGATCCAGTCGGCCTGGTGAAGGACCTTCGCGACGTTGGGCACAGACTGGAAGACCAGCGCCTTGGCGAGCCCCGACGTGGCGCCATGGGCGGCACTTTCGGCCGGGATGACGGCGGCGATACGTGCCAGGATGGCGGCATCGCCGACCTTGTCGTCATACATCAGCGGTTCTGCGAGCGGTGTGCCTTCGGCGTCGACCGGCAGCAGCGTGCCTGACGTGGCGTCGACGGCAAGGGCATGAACCCAGGCTCGATCCACCTGGACAAGCACCGCATTCAACGCCACCCCGACCGCCTGCCACCAGATGCCGGGGTCGCGCTGGTCAGCGCCGAAATCAGAGAGTTTGGCTGCCCCTTGCGCCACGATCTCGAAACCGGGCGTCATCGCCACGGCGCGGGCGCCTGACGTGCCGAGGTCGATGCCGATGGCAAGCGGGGTATTCATCTCAGGCGATCTTCTTGGCCGCAGCCTTGCGGGCGAGGTCCTGCCGGTATTTCTCGGCATCCCAGTCTGTCAGCTGGAGATGCTCTTCCGGCGTCAGCACCCGTACCGGCGCATTTCCTGGAATGCGTGCGAGGACGTCGGCGAGGCAGCGGGCCATGGCATCGGCGCCCGGCGTCGCATCCCTGCGCATCAGGATACCCGTTCCGGGAAACAGGATCGAGATCGGTGAGGTACCCAAGCGTGCGACCACGGCCGCGACGTCTTCCCCGTCACGGGCAGTGACAGAACCGGTTCCAAGGAAGATCACGTGGTCTGGATAGAGGCTGCTCTTGCCTGCCAATTTCAGGCTTATCGGGTCGGTCGCAGCAGTATGGGCGGCTTCGGATGACGGAAGGCGATAGTCAGTGACCGCGGCAAGTTGAGCAAGGCGACCGACATCAGGCGCGGGAGCGCCGCGCGGCTCAGCGCGCAGCCTGACCTTGACGTCTTCCAGCAAGGCTTCTGCACCCGCCACCGTGTCGGCCGCCACGACGAGACCATGATTGCCAAGGATCAGCACGTCAGGCTGCTGGCCGCGATGTTCCGAGATGGCCAGCGCCAGCGGCAGACCCGGCCGTGCATAAGGCACATAAGCCCAGTTCAACCCGGCGAGGCGTGGGCCAATCCGTTCGGCGCAATCGGCGCGGACCGCATGGGCAATGGTGTCGACGCAGTGAACATGCAGCACCACGCGCTGCGGCAACAGCGCATGCACAGTCGTCTCGATAGAAGGGCGCAGGCCCGAGCTGTTGAGCGTGGTGATGGTGAACTGGTGCGCCTGCTCGGCAGCGGGATCGATTGCCTCGACAGCAGCGATCAACGGCGCCATTTCCACCGGCACCATGATGTCGCGCGCCAGCGCATGCGCGAGCCAGGTACCTGACGCCTTGATCCAGAGCGTGCCGCCAGTCTTGAGCGACGTGTTGCCGCCGGCGCCCTGCGTCAGCAGCGGGTCGCCGCCAATACGGGCAGAGACGACTTTCAGCTCTTCGAGTTCGGCTTGCCAGCCGGCCGCTTCTGGCATGGCGACGGTCCTTTCAAATTGGGGGTGGAATTGGCCGGTGGTCATGTCGCCGGCCAACTCCGGAAATTGGGGAGACGCGTGAACGCGCCTCCCACTCCGACCTCAGAAGTCGAAGTTGTTGATGTTGTCCTTGTTGAAGACGGTCGGCGCGCCGAGCAGGATCTCCGAGCCGTTGATGACCGAGAGATCGCCGAGCTTGCCAGCCTTCACCGAGGTCGCACCGGGAGCCAAAGTGCCATCGGCAACCGCGCGCAGCACATAGGCTGCGGCATAACCGAGATCGACCGGGTTCCACAGCACCACAGACTTGACGCAACCAGCACCGACATAGGGCTTCATCGCGTTCGGCGTGGCGAGGCCGACGACGGCGACGCTGCCGCACTTCTTTGCCTGGGTCACGGCGTCGGCAGCGGCCGGCGTCGCCACACTGGTCATGCCGAAGATGCCCTTCAGCTCGTCGCCATACTTGTTGATGAGCGTGTTCGACTGGTTGAAGGACAGGATGTTGTCTTCCTGGGCTTCGACCGTCTCGAGCCACTTCATCTTGGGATGGCACTTGGCCTGGTAGGCCTGCATCTCGGCGATCCAGCGCGCCTGGTTGGGCGTGGTGAAGGTCGAGGTGACGATGGCAAATGCGCCCTCATCGCCGATTTCGGCAGCCATGGAGTCGACCATGGCCTTGGCGATGCCGTTGAACTCGGCCTGGTTGACGAACCACTGGCGAGCATCCGGCGACGAGTTGGCGTCGTAGCCGACGACATTGATGCCGGCGCCGAGCGCTTTCTTCAGCACGGGCGCGATGGCGACGGGATCGTTAGCGGCAAACAGGATGCCGTCGACGCCGGAGGTGATGTAGTTGTCGATCAGCGTGATCTGGTCGTCGATATTGGCCTTGGACGGACCATCGGTCTTGGCATCCATCGAGCCCATTTCCTTGGCGGCGTCGGCAATGCCCTTGGATGTGGCATTGAAGTAGCCGATGCCGACCAGCTTCGGCACGTCGACGACCTTGATCGTCTTGCCCTTGCGGTCGGGCGCGTTGGTCGGCTGGCCGCCATCATAAGGCTTGGCGGCAGCGGTCGCGGGCGTGGCGTCGCAGGCCAGCGGGTTGGTCGGCAGGTCGTCGCCGCCCGTCCAGACAGACTGGGCATTGCTGAGGCTTGTCGAGAACGACAAGGCCAAGAGCGCGGAAAGTACTACGTTACGCATTCCATCCTCCATTGATCGTCCGGACACTGTAGAGCGGCAGTGAAGGACGTTGCTCTCCCTAGGTTCGAGTGCCGCTCCTCTCGAAGAGGTTGCTGGCGAGGATCGCCAGTATAAGTACCGCGCCGATCAGCATGATCGTGCCGTCACCCTTGATGCCGGCAAGTGACAGGCCGTTCTTCAGCGCCTGGATCAGGCAAAGTCCGATGATGGTGCCGATGATCGTTCCGCGCCCACCGAAGATCGAAGTACCGCCAAGCACCACCGCGGTGATGGCGTCGAGCTCGATGCCTGTGCCCATGTCGGAGCGCGTCGTGGAGACGCGGGAGACGAAGATGACGGCTGCCACCGCAGCCGCAAAGCCCGAGGCGGTGTAGAGCGCCAACTTGGTCTTCTCGACCGACAGGCCGGAGAAACGGCTGGCGACCTCGTTGGAACCGACCGCGTAGACCGTGCGGCCCCATGTCGTATAGGCAAGGATGACCGAGGCAACGATGGCCGCGAACAGCAGGACCCACAGTTGCGTCGGCACGCCGAGCACATCCTTCTGACCCAGCACGTAGAACCATTCGGGATAGCCGCGTACCGAGCGTGCCTGGCTGATGCCCTCGGCGAGGCCGCGATAAAGTGCGAGCGTCGCCAGCGTGGCGATCAGCGGTGGGACGCGGAAGCGCGTGATGATGACCCCGTTGACGAAGCCGGCAAAGGTTCCCGCTGCAATCGCGGCGGTAGCCGCGACCGGCAGTGGCAGGCCAACATTCTGCCAGAACACACCGGTCAGGATCGCCGTCAGGCCAAGGATCGAGCCAACCGACAGGTCGATGCCGCCGGTAGCGATGACGAAGGTCATGGCGATCGCGATCAGCCCGATCTCGGTCATCAGCCGTCCCTGGTTGAGCAGGTTGTCGACGGTGAAGAAGCGGTCCGACTGGAACGATAGGATGATCAGGACCGCGACCAGCAGCAGGGCCAGGAAGGTTTCGTGGCGGATGAGGGATTTCAGCGTCATCTCATACCCCTCTGCCGCGACGGCGCAGCATATCGGCCAGCACGGTCGCCAGGATCAGAAGGCCGATCACGGCGCGCAGCCAGTAGGCCGAGACGTTGACGAAGATCAGAGCCGACCCAATCGTGGCGAACAGGACAGTCGCCAGCGTCGAGCCGATCACCGTGCCCGAACCGCCTAGGATCGACACGCCGCCGATGACGGCGGCGGTGATGACGGTGAGTTCGAGATTTGGCGGCACCGTCGACTGGATGACCTGCAACTGGGTGGCGAACAGGATCGTGGCGAGGCCGGCAAAGGCGCCATGGATGACGAAGACGGCAACGGTGCGACGCGCAATCGGGATTCCGGTCGCCAGTGCTGCCTCGGCATTGCCGCCGATGGCATAGAGCGAGCGGCCGAAGGCGGTATAGCGCATCCAGAATGCGGCAAGCAGAGTCAGCACGACCATGAAGACCAGCGGCACCGGCATTCCGAAGATCTGCTTCTGGGCGATCAGGTAGGCGGGCGGCAAGTCGGTGATCCAGGTGCCGCCGGTGATACTGATCAGGCCGCCGCGCAGAATGGAGAGCGCGCCGAGCGTCACGACGATGGATGGTATCCTGGCATAAGCGACGAGGATGCCGATGATGGCATTGACAGCCATGCCTACCAGCACCGGCGCCAGCCAAGCGAACCAGATCGGATAGCCGGCAACCGCAAGCGAGCCCGAAATCGTCGCCAAGACGCCGATCAGCGCGCCGACCGACACGTCGATGTTGCCGGTAACGATGACCATCGCCATACCGATGGCGGCGACAGCGATATAGGCGTTGCCGGAAAATATGGTGGTCAAATTGTTGGCGCTGATGAAGCGTGGATTGACCATCGTGACCACGGCAAAGAGGACGACGATGGCAGCGAGCACCACGATCTCCTGGCCATATTCGGCAAAAAGCCGCTTGAAGAAGCCCGGGCGCTGCAGCACCGGGCGGGAGCGGGCGGTCGCTTCGACAGTCGTCGTCATTATGCCGCCTCCCCGCTGCGATGCGCCGTCATGGCAGCGCCGACTCGTTCGGGCGTGGCGTCGGCACGATCGATCTCGCCGGTGATCTGGCCGCCGCTGATCACCAGCACGCGATCGCTCATGCCAAGCACCTCAGGCAGTTCGCTCGAAATCATGATGACGGCAACGCCCTGCTTCACGAGCTCTCCCATGATGGTGTGGATTTCGGCCTTGGCGCCGACATCGACGCCGCGCGTCGGCTCGTCGAGGATCAGCACCTTGGGCTTGGTCTCCAGCCATTTGGCGATGACCACTTTCTGCTGGTTGCCGCCCGACAGCTCGCCGACCGGCTGGCCGATGCTGCGGCAGCGGATGCTGAGCCGCTTGACCGCTTCGAGGGCGCGCTGCGCCTCCTCGCCGGCCTTGATGAAGATGCCCGAAGATAGCCGCTCGATGGTCGCCATCGAAACGTTCTTGCGGATGGCCATGGACTTGACGAGGCCCTGCAAACCCCTGTCCTCCGGCACATAGGCGATGCCGAGATCGCGCGCCTGGCGTGGCGAGGCGATGCGGACCGCCTTACCCTCCATCTCGATCTCGCCTGACGTGGCTGGCGTCATGCCGAACAGGGTCAGTGCGAGTTCGGTTCGGCCGCTGCCAACGAGGCCGGCAATGCCGAGGATCTCGCCGCGCCTCAGATCAAAGGAGATGTCGCGCACATGGCGACCGTGATTGAGGTTCCTCACCCGAAGCACGGTGTCGCCGATGCTGGCTTGCGCCTTCGGGAACAGGCTTTCGATCGAGCGGCCGACCATCATCGAAACAAGCTGGTTCTCGTCGACCTCGCCGATGTCCCTGGTCGCGACATGGGCACCGTCGCGCAGCACGGTTACGCGATCGGCGAGCGCGAAGATCTCGGGCATGCGATGGCTGACATAGACGATGCCGACGCCGCGTTCGCGCAGTTGCCGGACGACGGCCATCAGCCGTTGGACGTCGGACTCGACCAGCGACGCCGTCGGCTCATCCATGATCAGGATGCGGGCGTTCTTGCTCAGCGCCTTGGCGATCTCGACGCGCTGACGCTGGGCGACCGACAGGCTCAGCACCTTGGTATCGACGTCAAGGTCATAGGTGTCGAGCTGGTCGAGCAGATCGCGGGTCAGGCGACGCACCTCCGTCCAGTCGATGATGCCGGTGGCCGTGCGCGGATAGTTGCCGAGGAAGACGTTCTCCGCCACCGACAGCTCGGGGAACAGCAGCAATTCCTGGTAGACCGTGGCAATGCCTGCAGCACCTGCGTCGCGAGTCGACGAGAACTTCATCTCCTTGCCGTCGACGGTGATGGCGCCGGCGTCGGGCGTGTAGAGCCCCGACATCATCTTGATCAGCGTCGACTTGCCGGCGCCGTTTTCGCCGAGCAGCGCATGAACCTCGCCGGGGCGGACGTCGAAGCTGACGTCCTTCAGCACCTTCACGCCGCCGAAGGACTTGGACATGCCGGTCAGGCTAACATAGGCGGTCGAACTGCTCATCGGCCCGCCTCCTTCGCTTCAGGCGTTGCCGTCCTGGCAGCGGCGCGCGCACCGTCGGCCAGTTCGCGCCAGCGCGCGCGGTAAGCATCGAGACCAGGTATGTGGCTGGCCGACACCGGGACGGTCTCGTCCCCGAACGGCTTCAGGCCAAGCGCCTTGAAGGCCAGTGCCGCGGCGCCCGTTGCAGAGCCTTCGCTCATCATCGAGCGCATGACTGTCTGCGTCGGGCGCAGCTGCGCCATCATGGCGGTGAACAGGTCGATCTTCGCCAGGCCGCCGTCGATAACCAGGAGATTTTCCGACTTGATCAGGTCGAGCGACAGGTCCGTCATCATGGCGATATAGAGTGCGGCGACCGCCGCCCTCTCCTCGCCGGTGACGTCGCCGCCGACGACATTCCCCTTCGTCTCGGGGAAGGGTCCACCGGCAGCCCATGACGGCATGGCGAAGACCCCGCGCTCCATCACACGCTCGACCGCTGCCTGCGAGATCGGCTTGTTCCAGTTTTCGCTGATCAGATCGTATTCGCGACCGCCCATGAAGCGAAGCGACGGCGCCGGCTCACCGTTGACCGTCACATTGGCGATCATGTCGCGCTCCTGGTCGAGCGCGCCGAGCGGACAGTCCAGATTGATGATGATGACCCAGGTGCCGGTCGAAACCAGCGTGAAGTCGTGCAGCCCGGTCATGCGGTAATAGGCCAGCGCCGCATTGGAATCGTGCACGCCATTGTGGACGGCGATCGCCCGTATGCTGCCGTCCGGCGTGGTGACGCTGGCCTCGCCGACCACCGCACCCGCAGGCGCAATGGCCGGAAAGCGGTCACGCCAGCCGAGCCGCTCGACCAGCGAGCTGTAGTCGCGCTTGAGCGGCGCCCAAAGCTGGCTATGCGCGCCCAGATAGGACCATTCGGCGAGCTTGCGCCCGCTGAAGCGCCAGACCCAATATTGGGGATAGCACAGGATCGCTTCGGTGGCCGCGAACGCTTCGGGTTCTTCGACCTCCAGCCAGTAGATATGGCGGGCGATGGAGAAACCCAGCGGCAGCCAGGGCGTGTAGGTCTCCGAGAAGTCGGGCAAGATCGGATCGATCGCTCCGGCGATGGGCCTCGGAACTTCCTGCTCATAGTCGAGGATCGGATGCAGCAGCTCGTTGCCGCGCACCAGTGCAAAAGCGCATCCGTGAGCGGAGATCATCATCCGCGTCACGTCATGTGTCTCTGCGACCTCGGCCAGCTCATGGTTCATCCAGGAAAACAAGCGCTCATCGTCGAGCACGCTCTTGCCGCGATAATCATGCCAGACCGGCTTGGTGCGGCGCTCGTCGAGCAGCGTGCCGTCAGGCGAGAACACGAACAGCTTGGAGTTCGTCTTGCCGAGATCGAAGACCGCCAGCGCGCCGCTCATGCACCGCCCCCGTTGGACGCGATTCGCAGCGCGATACCCGCGCTTTCGAGCATCTTGGCATGCTGGTCAGACAGGCCTTCATCGGTGATGACCATGGCCAGCCGCGTCAGCGGCAGGGCGACATTACGGGCATGGATCGAGAACTTGCGGCTGTCGGCCAGGACGACGATCTGGTCGGCGTTGTGGCTGAGCTCCTGGATCGAGCGCACCATCAGCGGATGCGATTCAAGTAGGCCATCAGGGCTGATCCCCTGCGCGCCGAGGAAGAACTTGGAGGCATAGAAGTTGATCGGCTGCGACGGCGAGTAGATGACCCGGGGCTCGCGATGCAGCTCGCCACCCGCCAAGGTCAGGCTGCACTTGCCGTGCTCGCCGAGATAGCCCGCCAACGGCATGGAGTTGGTGAACAGGCGGACATTGCGATCGGCCAGCTTGACGCCCAGATGAAAGCAGGTCGAACCGCCATTGACGATGACCGCATCGCCGTCGGCGACCATAGTCGCGGCCAGTTCGGCGATCAGCCGCTTGGGCTCGACCGCGAGGTCGCGGTTCTCGTCATAAGGACGAGCGAATGCGGTCCCCTGAGCCGCGCTATCCAGCGCGGAGATGCCGCCATAGACCTTTCGGGCACTGCCCGCCTCATCGATCTTGTCGATGTCGCGCCGCACGGTGGCTGCGGAAACGCCGAGATGCTCCTGCAGATCACGCACAGACGCAAAAGGCCGGTCGCGCAAAAGCTCGATGATCTGCCGCTGGCGGACCAGGTCGTTCACGAAAACACCTCCCATGGCTTCGCGAAAAGGCTATGCCATGAGCTAACTTACGCAAATCGATTTGATGCGCAAGCGATTTGTGATGAAAATTGCTCATACTGCGCTGCAACTAGATCATGATGCGACGCACAATGATTTAGTTCGCTCTTTTTACGATTGACAAACCGCATGGCTTGGCCTGATTTTACGGCCAAACGAGAGCGGCGCCCGATCTCGCGCCGGGAGGAATCCGACATGCCCGACACCAACTCCACGCGGCTTGCAAATCTGTGGGACGACGCCAGGGCGGCCGCCATGAGCGAGCCGGAGCGCCTGGTCTATCGCTCCAACATTTTGGGCTCGGACAAGCGCGTCACCAACTATGGCGGCGGCAACACCTCTTCCAAGATCCTCCAGAAGGATCCGCTGACAGGCGCCGAGGTGGAGGTTCTGTGGGTCAAGGGTTCGGGCGGCGACAGCGCGTCGATCAAGCTCGACGGTTTCGCCACGCTGTACATGGACAAGCTGCGCGCGCTGAAAGGACTCTATCGCGGTCTTGCACATGAGGACGAGATGGTCGGCTACCTGCCGCACTGCACGTTCAACCTCAACCCGCGCGCCGCCTCCATCGACACCCCGCTTCACGCCTATGTTCCAAGGGCTTACGTGGACCACATGCACCCCGACGCGATCATCGCGATCGCGGCCGCCAAGGATTCAAAGGCGCTCACTGCCAGGATCTTCGGCGGCGAGATCGGCTGGCTGCCGTGGAAGCGCCCGGGCTTCGAACTCGGGCTCTGGCTCGAAAAATTCTGCCTGGAGAACCCGGCGGCCAAGGGCGTCGTTCTCGAGAGCCATGGCCTGTTCACCTGGGGCGACACGCCCAAGGAGTGCTACGCCACCACCATTGACACCATCAACAAGGCGATCGGCTGGTTCGAAAGCGAGGCGAAGGGCAAGCCGGCCTTTGGCGGCGCGGTTGCGACGTCGCTGCCGGCAGATGAACGCCGGGCAGTCGCCGCGCGCATGATGCCGCGTATCCGCGGCATGATCTCGCAACAGGGCGTGCGCAAGCTTGGTCATTTCGACGACAGCGACGCCGTGCTGGAATTCGTCAACTCGCACCATCTGCGCGATCTCGCAGCCCTCGGCACCTCCTGTCCCGACCATTTCCTGCGCACCAAGATCAGACCGCTGGTGATCGACTTTGATCCTGCCAGGCCTGATGTAGACGCCGTGATTGCGATGCTGCCCAAGGCGCTGGACGATTATCGCGCCAGCTACCAGGCCTATTACGACCGCTGCCGGCATGCGGACTCGCCCGCCGTGCGCGATCCCAACGCCGTGGTCTACCTGATGCCCGGCGTCGGCATGTTCACCTTCGCAGCCGACAAGGCGACATCAAGGATTTCAGGCGAATTCTACGTCAACGCCATCAACGTCATGCGCGGCGCATCATCGGTCTCAACCTATGTCGGTCTGCCCGAGCAGGAAGCCTTCGACATCGAGTACTGGCTGCTCGAGGAGGCCAAGCTGCAGCGCATGCCCAAGCCGAAATCGCTGGCCGGCCAGATCGCCTTCGTCACCGGCGGCGCCGGGGGCATCGGCAAGGCGACGGCCGCCCGGCTTCTGCGCGAAGGCGCTTGCGTTGTCATCGCTGACATCGACGAGGCCGCCCTTGCCACCGCGCATGACGAACTCGGCAAGGCATTCGGCAAGGACTTCGTGCGGCCCGTCCGCCTCGACGTCACCGACGAAACAGGCGTGGCCTCGGCCTATGCCGACAGCGCCGTCGAGTTCGGCGGCACTGATATCTTGGTCTCGAACGCCGGCATCTCCTCGTCAGCGCCGATCGAGGACACGGAACTCGCCATGTGGAACCGCAACATGGATATCCTCGCCAAGGGCTATTTCCTGGTGTCGCGCGAGGCGTTCCGCACTTTCAAGCAGCAGCAGATCGGCGGCAACATCGTCTTCATCGCCTCGAAGAACGGACTGGCCGCCTCGCCCAATGCGGCCGCCTACTGCACGGCCAAGGCGGCCGAGATCCATCTCGCGCGCTGCCTGGCGCTCGAGGGCGCCGAGCATCAGATCCGGGTCAACACCGTCAATCCCGACGCCGTGCTGCGCGGCTCGAAGATCTGGACCGGCGAATGGCGCGAGCAGCGCGCGGCGGCCTACGCAATGCAGCCGGACGAACTCGAGGAACACTACCGCAAGCGCTCGATGCTGAAACGCTCGGTCTTCCCGGAAGACATCGCCGAAGCGGTCTACTTCCTCGCCTCAGATATGTCGGCCAAGTCGACCGGCAACATCATCAATGTCGACGCCGGCAACGCCCAGAGCTTTACCCGGTAGTCCTGTCGGACCAATTCCCTGAGCCGAGCCAAGTCGGCAAGTGGGAGCCGAGGGCAGGTCATCGAGGTGATGGCGCCAGGCCTTGCTGCCAATCGCGGTCTACGAGAAACAAGCGCCACGGGGCGGGGGATTCCGTGGCGCTTGTCCCGTCCGAGCTGATACGACTAGTACGACTTCAGCACGGCGGTAACGCGGTCTCCTTCGCCATTCAGCTGGATCGACACTTTCTCGCCAGCCTGCAGCGCTGGCACGGCGACGTCACGCGGCACCGTAAAGCTCCTGCCGTTTTCAAGCGTTATGACGCGAACGTCATGGTTGTAGCTGGCGACGACGCCGTCGCTGGAGGCGGCGAATGCCACGCCGGCGGTGAGCGCGATGGACGACGCGATGAGGAGGATGGTCTTCATTTGGGAGGTCTTTCCGTTTCTTGGACAAAGGTGGGGCGTTGTCCGGCATCGCTGGGATGTCCGGACTGCTGCTCGCACCAGAGTTTTTCGTGAGGGTTTGACTGCGGTCGGATGACCGGAGCCACAAACCTGCCGCCTGGCAGCAGGTCATCGTCGATTTCAGTCAGGCATTTTCCGTCTCCAATGTTCATCGGCTTTCGAGCCGTCATTGAAGGCTGCTCTTTCCAGTCACTGGAAAGTCAAGTCGTCAATTCACGATCTTTCCGCCGGTCCTTTCGACTGCACCTTGGGGGCGGTCAGCGGACGCTCGCTGCGTCCACCGCCAAAAAAAGCGAGGGCGCATAGCCGGCAACAAAGACGGTTGACCTTCCAGTCACCGGAAACCCTAGCGTCGCCACAAATCATCCAGCGGCGTCGTTACGGGCGTCGCGCATCTGTCTGCGAGGCACACCAAATGACTGGAAAGACAAGAATGTTGCTGTTGGCCACGGTGGCCGTCGGCGCTCCCACATGGCTCATGCAGGCAGGCGATGGGCCGGCCTATGTCAGGCAGGCAATGGCGTCGGTGGAGGCCGCACCGCCACCGCCGCCGCCACAGGTTCCGGTAGCCGAAGTCGTCACCCGCGTGCTTGCGCCGGCGTCCGAGTTCACCGGTGTCGTTGCCGCTGTCAGGACCGTCGAGCTGCGTCCGCGGGTTGGCGGGGTCATCGAAACCGTCAGCGTGCCGGAGGGGGGGCTCGTCGAACGTGGCCAGCTGCTTTTCCAGATCGATCCACGGCCGTTCGAGGTCGCGCTACAGAGTGCCGAAGCGCAACTGCGCCGGGCAACGGTCCTGCTCGAGCAGGCCAAGGTCGACCTCGAACGGTCGCAGCGCCTGGCCCCGAAGGGTGCGATTCCCGCAAAGACGCTGGACGATGATGTTGCGAGCAAACGCGAGCGGGAAGCCCAGGTCGAGGAGGCGCAAGCCGTCGTCGCTGCAGCTAAGCTGGACCTGTCCTACACCCGCGTGACCGCGCCGATCTCGGGCCGCGTCGACAGGGTGTTAGTGACGGAGGGCAACCTGGTTGTCGGTGCGTTGGGGGCCGCGACGTTGCTGACGACGATCGTTTCAGTCGATCCTGCCCATGTCTACTTCGACATCGACGAGGCAACCTACCTGGGTTTCCGGCCTGAAGGAGCGGCATTCGTGTCTCCGGCGCCTGTTGCTGTCGGGCTGACCGGCGAGGACGGCTTTCCCCATGCCGGCGCCCTCGATTTTCTCGGCAACCGAGTCGATCGCAGCACTGGTACGATAAGGGCGCGCGCCATGCTGGCCAATGCCGACGGCCGGCTGACGCCAGGCCTGTTCGCAAGGGTGAAGCTCGCCACGAGTGCCGCCCGCGAGACCGTCCTCATCGATGACCAGGCGGTCGGCACCGACCAGGGCCGGCGCTACGTGCTGGTGCTGGCTGCCGGCGACATGGTCGAATACCGACCGGTCGAACTGGGGGCGATGGTCGACGGGTTGCGCGTCGTCGAGCATGGCCTCAGCGGTGGCGAGACGATCATCATCAAGGGACTGGTGCGACCGGGCATGCAGGTGGCGCCAAACCGGATCGCGATGGCACCTGTCGCGGCCTCCGTTGATGGCGCCAGCTTGGAGGCGCGTCGATGAACCTACCTCACTTCTTCATCAACCGCCCGATCTTCGCCATCGTGCTGTCGGCGCTCATGCTGATTGCGGGCGCCTTGGCACTGTTCCGCCTGTCGCTCAGCGAATACCCTGCCGTCACCCCGCCCACCGTCCAGGTGTCGGCGAGCTATCCGGGCGCCAGTCCCGAAGTGATCGCCGAGACTGTTGCCTCGCCGCTCGAACAGTCGATCAACGGCGTCGAAGGCATGCTCTACATGAGTTCGCAAGCAGCCACCGACGGGCGGATGACTTTGACCGTGACCTTCGCCCAGGGCACCGATCCCGACATGGCGCAGATCCAGGTGCAGAACCGCGTGTCGCGGGCCCTGCCGCGCCTGCCCGAGGAAGTCCAGCGCATCGGCGTTGTCACCCAGAAGACCTCACCCGACATCCTGATGGTCGTTCACCTGGTGTCGCCGGACAAGCGCTACGATCCGCTCTACATCTCCAACTTCGCCAGCCTGCAGGTGCGCGACACGCTCTCCCGCCTGCCCGGTGTCGGCGACGTGATCGTCTGGGGGGCGGGCGAATATGCCATGCGCGTCTGGCTCGACCCGGCCAAGGTGGCGGCGCGCGGCATGACGGCGGGCGACGTGGTCGGCGCCATTCGCGAACAGAATGTACAGGTCGCCGCAGGCGCGATCGGCCAGCAGCCGTCTCGGGAGGCCAGCTTCCAGGTCACCGTAAGTGCTGTGGGTCGGCTGACCAGCGAGGAGCAGTTCGGTGAGATCATCATCAAGACGGGCGCGGACGGCCAGGTCGTGCGCCTGCGCGACGTCGCCCGCATTGGCCTTGGCGCCGACGGTTATGCGCTGCGCAGCCTGCTCGACGGCGAACCGGCGGTTGCCCTGCAGATCATCCAGCGTCCGGGGGCGAATGCGCTTGATGTCTCAAGCGCGGTCCGCGCCGAAATGCAACGCCTGCAGGCAGGGTTCCCCGAGGGCCTGGAATATCGCATCGCCTATGACCCGACCGTCTTTGTCCGGGCGTCGCTGGCGGCCGTCGTGCAGACCTTGCTCGAGGCCATCGCCCTCGTCGTGATCGTCGTCGTGCTGTTCCTGCAGAGCTGGCGCGCCTCGATCATCCCGCTTGTCGCAGTGCCAATCTCGCTCGTCGGCACGCTGGCGGTGATGTACCTCCTCGGTTTCTCGCTCAACACGCTGTCGCTGTTCGGCCTGGTACTGTCGATCGGCATCGTTGTCGACGATGCCATCGTCGTCGTCGAGAATGTCGAACGCCACATAGGGCTGGGCGAGACGCCGAAGGAGGCGGCGCGCAGGGCGATGGATGAGGTCACGGCGCCGATCATCGCCATCACTTCGGTGCTCGCGGCCGTGTTCATACCCTCGGCCTTCCTGTCCGGCCTGCAGGGCGAGTTCTACCGCCAGTTCGCGGTGACTATCGCCATCTCGACCGTGCTGTCGGCGATCAATTCGCTGACGCTGTCGCCGGCGCTCGCAGCTATGCTTTTGAAGCCGCACCATGGCGAAGGCCGCCACGACTGGCTGACTCGCGCCATCGACTTCCTGTTTGGACGGTTCTTCCGAGTCTTCAACCGCTTCTTTGACAGCACCTCGAACGCCTATGTCGGAGCGGCGCGCCGCGCCATCCGCATCAGCGGCGTGGTGTTCCTGGCCTATGCCGGATTGCTGGGCGCGACCTATCTCGGCTTCCAGAGCATCCCCGGCGGCTTCGTACCGGCACAGGACAAATACTATCTTGTCGGCATCGCCCAGCTGCCCTCCGGTGCATCGCTTGACCGCACCGAATCCGTGGTCAGGGAAATGTCGAAGATCGCCTTGGCCGAGCCTGGCGTCGAAAGCGTCGTCGCTTTTCCCGGCCTTTCGGTCAACGGCTTCGTCAATTTGCCCAACGCCGCCGTGGTCTTTGCCATGCTCGACCCGTTCGATCAGCGCAAGGATCGGTCACTTTCGGCCAACGCCATCGCCGGTCGCCTGATGAGCAAGTACAGCCAGATCCCGGACGGCTTCGTCGGCATCTTCCCGCCACCGCCCGTACCCGGCCTTGGCACGACCGGCGGTTTCAAGCTGCAGATCGAGGATCGCGCCGGCCTCGGCCTCGACGCTCTTGCGAAAGTGCAAAGCGAGGTCATGGCCAAGGCTGCCGCAGCCCCCGAACTCGCGGGCATGATGGCGAGTTTCCAGGTCAACGCGCCACAGGTCCAGGTGGACATCGATCGCGTCAAGGCAAAGACCCAGCATGTGCCGCTGACAGGCATATTCGAAACCCTGCAGGTCAATCTCGGTTCGCTCTATGCCAACGACTTTAACCGCTTCGGTCGCACCTATCGCGTCATCGTGCAGGCGGACGCGCCGTTCCGCGCCGAGGTGGACGATATCGCTCGCCTGAAGGTTCGAAATGCCTCAGGCGAAATGGTGCCGCTGGCGGCATTGGCGACGATCGCCGCGAGCTCCGGCCCAGATCGCGTGATGCACTATAACGGCTATTCCTCGGTCGACATAACAGGAGGACCGGCCGCAGGCTATTCGTCCGGCCAGGCCACCGATGCCATCGAACGGATCATGAAGGAGACATTGCCGGCCGGCATGGCTTTCGAGTGGACCGACCTGATCTTTCAGGAAAAGCAAGCAGGCAACACCGCCATGATCGTCTTCCCGCTCGCGGTTTTGCTCGCCTTCCTGATCCTGGCCGCGCAATACAACAGCTGGTCCTTGCCCTTCGCGGTACTGCTGATCGCGCCGCTGGCGCTACTCTCCGCGATATCAGGGGTCTGGTTCTCGGGCGGCGACAACAACATCTTCACCCAGATCGCCTTCGTCGTCCTTGTCGGCCTTGCCGCCAAGAACGCGATCCTCATCGTCGAGTTCGCCCATGAGGAGGAAAGGAAAGGGCGCGATCCCCTGGCCGCGGTCCTCGAAGCCGCGCGCCTGCGCCTCCGTCCGATCCTGATGACTTCGCTCGCCTTCATCGCCGGCGTGGTACCACTGGTCATTGCGACGGGCGCCGGCGCCGAGATGCGCCACGCCATGGGCGTCGCCGTGTTCGCCGGCATGTTGGGGGTGACGCTGTTCGGCCTGATCCTGACGCCAGTCTTCTACGTCGCAGTCAGGCGGCTGGTGCTGCGGCGGCGTAGCGCAGAAGCCGAGCGGGTCCGGTAGCAACCCTCCGGACAGTAACCAGACGTGGCCGCAAAACCCTGCAGGCCATTCATTCGGACTGAAACTGGCGCTGGCTGCTCGCTCGATCCCTTGTCGAGCGTCAGCACGTTGGGGTTGCCTTGGACATCGGCCGTCGATCCTGACCACATCAAGCCAGCGCCGGGGCAGGACGACGCAGTTGGCGCGCATTTCCGGATTAAGCGCGACAGTTGCAAGGCAGACCCCGCGCGCGGTGTAGATTTCAGCACGTCACCTTGGTCGAGGCTGCGGCGCGCGGCCGTGTCCGGATGCAGGCGGCAAACCTCGCATCCTCGAACCTTGTGGACGCAGACCTCGGCCGAGGCGTCGCTCCGGCCGTTCAGCAGGTGCCACGGTTGTGGTGAGATCAGGTGCAATTCATCCGCTTGCGCCCGCCCCTGCCATTCGACAGGCTCGCGCCATTCGGGTGTGTCCGAAAGCTCCGCCATCCCCATCGCGCCAATGGCCATCTCGATCCTGCCGGACGGGGTCTTCAGGGGATTTGCCTCAGGATCGCGTACGAAGGCCTCGGAAACATACCGTCTTATGGCGGGAAGTTGTCGTGCGGTTATTACCCAGAATCAATGCCATAACCGCACTGCCTGTCATACCTGCACAATGATCGATAATGTTGCATTATCGCTCATTTGATGGCCTACTGTGAAAATGGCCTCTAATGTCGAGCAAAATCCGGAAAACCATACCAAACTGCACTCTCCTCGACGAGAGAGCACGTCTGAAAACGCTGTTCTGGACGGGAACAGCCCCGCTGATGCCGTTTCCATCGATGCCTTGCCCGACATCGTCGATGTCGTGATGGCCATGGGCCGGCAAGCCGAGCGGGCGCTCGAGCCGGAAGCCGCCATCGCGTCGGACGGAAACCCCTCCCCTACCCTGCCATCTGTCGACGTCATGCCCGCCGGCGGCCTTGTGGGCCAGCTCGGCGATCTGGCTGAACGGGCGCGCGGTTATGTCGAGGCGGCCAGTTCCGCCAACACCCGCCGCGCCTATGGTGCCGACTGGAAGCATTTTTCCGACTGGGCCCGGCGCCAGGGTTTTGCCACCATGCCGCCCGATCCCGAGACCGTCGGGCTCTACATCACCGCACTCGCTTCCGGCGCCGGCGGCGGCGACAAGAAGTCCGTCTCGACCATCGAAAGACGGCTCTCCTCGCTCGCCTGGAACTATGCCCAGCGCGGGGCAGAAAAACTCGACCGGAAGCACCGTGCCATCGCCACCGTCATGGCCGGCATCCGCAACGCCCATGCCCGCCCTCCCCGACAGAAGGAAGCAATCCTGCCCGAGGATCTGATGGCGATGCTGGAAACGCTCGAACGCGGCACTTTGCGCGGCTTGCGCGATCGCGCCATGTTGCTGCTCGGCTTCACCGGTGCGCTGCGCCGCTCGGAGATCGTCGGGCTCGACTGCGGTCGCGACCAGACCGAAGACGGCCGCGGCTGGATCGAAATCTTTCCCGGCAAGGGCATCCTGGTCACCTTGCGCGGCAAGACCGGCTGGCGCGAGGTCGAGATCGGCCGCGGTTCCGCCGACATTACCTGCCCGGTCGTGGCTTTGGAGACATGGCTGAGCCTTGCCCGCATTGGCCATGGCCCATTGTTTCGGCGTATCACCGGCGAGGGCAAAAAGGTCGGCACTGAGCGGCTGAATGACCAGGAAGTCGCCCGTCTGGTCAAGCGCACGGCCCTTGCCGCCGGCGTGCGCGGCGACCTGACCGAGGCTGAACGGACCAGGCTTTTTGCCGGCCATTCGCTACGCGCCGGCCTCGCCTCATCGGCCGAAGTCGAGGAGCGTTACGTGCAGAAGCAGCTTGGCCATGCCAGCGCCGAAATGACCCGCAAATACCAGCGCCGCCGCGACCGCTTCCGCATCAACCTCACCAAAGCGTCAGGATTGTAGAGCCGATCCGGCGATTGCTTGTTTGAAGTTCCGTTAAAGGCATTCGCAGTCCGCCTCTCACGCTTGTGCAGGCAGTCGCGGCAACTGCTTCCTTGCCTTTATGGAGCGTGACTCCATAAACGGCTGATCACCAGCACAGAACTAAGCTTGTCTCACGTGACTTACGGGCCCGTTATCAGGACAACGAGGATGTCCACTCAGGCCCCGCTCGGAGTTATCAACACCAGCGAAGGGAAGTAGGTGCGGAAGCGGCCAACATCGCGCGTTAGGACGGCCTGGTCGGCTACTGCCGCGTGTGCGCCGACGAAGAAGTCTGGCAACACGCCAGTCCGTGAGCCGCCAGCACGACGGTACTGCGTAAACACTTTGCCCGCCAGAAACAGCGCTTCACGCGGCATCGGCGCGATCTCAAGCCCCGCTTCCTCGACAAATGCGTCAAGATCTTCGATCCGCTCGTATCTAACCGCAAGCTCGGCATAGACCACGTCGTTAATGACCAGTGGTCCCCGCAAACTCCACGTCTCAAGCTGGCTAATCGACCAGTCTGCCCAATGCGGATCATTCGTGACCAAGTCGAGCAGGACGTTGGTATCGACCAGTGTCACCCCTCGCCCCGCGTCAGTGCCATGATAGCATCTGTATCGAGACCGGTTCCAGCATGACCCCGCAATTTCGCGAACCGGCTCGGCGGCTGCTTCTTATCCGCACGCGTGATTACCACGCTACCGTCCGCGGCACGCCGAAAGTCCACCCTGCTGCCGGGTACGATCCCCAGAAGCTCGCGAACCGGCTTTGGAATTGTGACTTGGCCTTTGGCTGTAACTGTTGTCGGCATGTTCGCCTCGGTAATGATTGATTTGCTAGAGGTATTACCTACCCTGGCATTTTTCAATCCCAAGGCCGACGAGCGACGACGGGCTACCGTCCTGCCGCAACGCTCACCCTGCCTTTGCCTGTGCCCCTCCCCTTCCGCGCAGGAGCGCCATCAGCACCGGCCCGATCGAGAATTCTCCGGCCTGTGCCTTGGCAGTGAGGCTGCGCAGATAGCCGCCGGGGCTGGAAATGGCCTCGCCCTTCTGCAGCATCGCCGCCACCATGATCGCGGCATCGACAGCCCCCATGGCCTCGCAGGCCTGGTTCCACGCATCCGGGCTGACGCCGAGGGCGCCGCGCACCAGATTTGCCGTTTCCACCAGATCGGCCCAGCCCGAAATACCGTTTCGTGCGTAATCGGCAATATCCGGGCAGGCGCGCAGCACCATGCCAAGCGGATAACCCGTTGGCGGCTGGCTCCTGGTTCCCGGTTTCACCGCAGCGGTTGCGCCTTGGCCTTTTTCGAGGCCGGGTTCAAGTTCATGAGGGTGTGTATTTGAATTCTGTATGTGGCGCTCGAAATGAGACTCATTGGCGCTTGTTTCTTCAGTTTTTACGTGACTTTCCAGCGCCTTGCGCACCTCCTGGGCAAGCATCGCCAGTTCCGCGGAAATCGGTTCGAGCTCAAGCCGGCTGGCCGTGCGGGGAATGGCGGCCACGATCTCGCGATAGCTCAGATGCAAGCGCTGCCAATCGGCGGCAATGCCCTCCTCGAGGCCGAAGGCGATCATCTTGGCGATGTCACGACGCAGGATGGTGATGCGCTCGCGAACGAGCAGCAACGCCCGTCGTTCGGCCCTGACAGCTTCGGCCATGCGCTCGAACTCTGCGGCTCGGGCCAAAAGCGGCGTCAGGTCGAAACCAAAGGCCTGCTCGATCGCGCCATCGAAGCCCTTGCGGGCGTAGCGCTTGCCATTGGGGCTGTCGCGACGCACCACCAGGCCGCAGTCGACCAGCACCGCGAGATGCCGCCTCAGCGTCGCCGGCGCCATGCCGTGTGCCCTCAGCGCCAGCTGGGCGTTCGACGGAAACACCACCAGCCCCTCCCCTTCCACGAGATCCGTGTCGGGATGGAAGCTCAGCAGCGCGTTGAGTACGGCAAGCGCGCGATCGCTGGCGCCCAGCAATTGCTTGGCCTCGCAGACGGCACGAAACACCTGCCATTTGTTGGAGCTGGCGCCAGGCGCACAGCTGTCCGCCGCCATCTGACCTGCAACCATGGCAAGCGATAGCGACCGCCGCCCAAAGGGCGTCGTCGAAATATGCTCAATCATCCTCGTTCACCTCTTGTCGAGGCAAGCCGAAGGCATGCCGGAACGCGTCCAGTGGTTGACAAGTCGATCCGAAAATGATTCTCTCACAATTGCTACATTGATGAGGGCTTCCGGAATGGCGACGTTTCGGGGGCCTTTTTCTTGCCGTTTATCCTTCTTGTTCCGATCCTCTACGCATTGGACCTACGCTTTACGCTCCACCTTCCCGGAATGGCGCTGCGGTGAAGCAGGCGTCCACGCCGCTGGCTGTGGACCAAAACTAGCCTTGCCCGGCCGAGCCGCCGCGCTTCTGTTCGAACCTCTCCAAGAGCTTGGGCAATTCCTGACCCAGGAAGTCCTCGAACCCATCGGTCATTCTTTCCAGAAAATCGACCCTGGCCTTGCCCTTGGTAACAGTCAGATTCGCCACCGCCTTGCCGTTGTCGTCACGGATTTCGCGGGCAGCGCCAACGATCGACTGGCCTTTGCGCTGCAGGCGCATGAACAGCAGGTTGAACCGCTCGTCGCTCGCAGCGTCACGGAAGCGCTGGCTGGTGATCTCGTCCTCGGCCTTGACGCGTGCGGCTTCACTCTTCAGCAGATCGGCCAGCGCCATCCAACGGGGACGACCGATCTTGGGCGCAGCGCCAATGGCGCGCACGATCTGCTCGGGCACTGCATCCGCGACCTGCAGGAAGCGCGTCATCTCGGCCTTGTGCAGCGATAGCGCGTCCTGGACCACGCCGCGCTCGAAGCCGCGAGCAATCAGTTCGTGCGCGAATAGCGCCCGCTCGATGAAGGAGAGATCACGCCGCTCGCTGTTTTCCTTGCCCTGTGCAAGCACCAACTCGACATCGGAGAGCGGCCGTATGATCGCCAGAACCGGAACGCCAAGCTTGCCTGCTGCACGCACACGACGGTGACCATAGGCGGTCTGATAGCGCCCCGGCTTGTCTGGGTGCGGCCTGAGCAGCACCGGAACCTGCTGACCCGACGCCTCGATGCTGAGGACCAGCGCGTCGAAATCCGGATCCAGCGCACCATGATCGAGCCGGTCGGCAACGAACGACGCTTCGATCAGGGAAGCATCCACCTGGCTAATGCGTTCGGCGGCATCAAAGCTTTCCTTGAGCCTGCGCGCTTCCTCGATCTCCTTGGACAGGCCGCCGAGCGACAGCCCCATCGCCTTGACGGCGCCAGATGCGCTACGCGGCCGCGCCGCTTCCGGCTCGGCTGTCTTGGTCTCTTGCGTCTTTTCAGACGGTGTTGCGGGCGCCATAGACGGTTCGGCCGTGCCGAACAACGCCTTGAGCTGGTCCTTGCGGTTCAATGCCATGCCAGCCTCCCTCACGCCGCCCGATTCCAGGCCTTGAGCATCAGGCCCTCGATCTCGCCGTTGACAGCTGTCAACGACTCCATGGCGCGATCGTAGGTGGCGCGGCTGAAGCTCTCGCGCGACACTTCGTAAAGCGTCTGCTTGGTCAGGCCGGCATCCGAGAAAGCGGTCGACTTGACCAGTGGTGCCGTCAGCACGCGATCACCGAACAGCGAGCGCAGAAATCCGACGATCTGCGTCTGTGGCCCGTCATTGGGTTCGTAGCGCGTGATCAGGTAGCGCATGAAATCGAAGTTCAGCTCGCCGCCAGCCTCGCGCACCACCGACAGAAGGTCGGCAGTCATGAACAGGAACTGGCTCATCGAGGCTACGTCAAGCATCTGCGGGTGGATGGTCACCAGCACTGATGTTGCCGCGCACAGTGCTGAAAGCGTCAGGAAGCCGAGCTGCGGCGGACAGTCCATGACGACAACGTCGTAATTGTCCGCCACGCCGCGCAGCGCTTCCTGCACGCGGGCGAAAAACATCGCCTTGTTGTCGCCCGCCTGGCGCGCCGCCAGCATCTGCGGCGTGGTGTGCTCGAACTCCTGAAGCTCTAGATTGCCGGGCACGAAGTCGAGCCCGTCGAAATAGGTGCGGCGAATGATGTCGCTGAGCGGCCTGCGCTCCTCGTCGTATCGGATCGCGCCATAGAGCGTGTCGTTACCATTGAGGTCGAGTTCGGGCTGATATCCGAACAGCGCCGACATCGAGGCCTGCGGATCGAGATCGATGGCCAATACGCGGTAGCCGGCAAGCGCCAGATGCTGCGCCAGGTGGGTACTGGTGGTGGTCTTGCCCGAGCCGCCCTTGAAGTTGGTCACGGCAATCACCTGCATGTGCTCGCCACGGGCAGCATCGCGGCGCGGCAAGTAATGACGCGCCTTGGTCGGATTCTGCTCGGCAAGATGTCGGCGCAGCCCGTTGATGTCGTCGAGCGCGTAGTAGCGGCGCCCCCCTGCCCCGGTCTCGGGCTGCGGCCCCTCCCCTGCGATGGAGAGCTGGCGCAGATACCCGTCCGTGACGCCGATCAGGCGTGCCGCTTCACCACTCGAAAACTTGCGTAGCGCCTTCTTCGAGGTTGGCGAAAACAGCCGGTCGCGCATCGCCTGCAATTGCGCCGACAACATCTCGGCGTCACGCGCAATAGCACGATCAGTCGCCATGACCTCGGCCTCTTCGCTCGCGTTTTCCGCCCGTGCTAGAAATGCCCCAACCAAGTCTCTAGTCCTCTCTCGCCGTTCAGCGCACGCATCAGCGATGCGCCGTCAGGCTTCGTTAAGATTTATGCGCCGATTCGCTGCAGAATCCGAATCCGGGTTACGCCTTCGCACATTTTAACGTGCCGGAGCGTGGATAACGGTTTGCTGAAGCGGTTACGCTGGACGTATCGAATTACGACCAATTACCGTAACAAGGGTGCTGGAGAGGGCGAGTCGAGTCAACTTGTTTATAGTTAACGGAAATTAACCATTGTGACGGAGCCGAAACAGCGCTTCTGCAAAAACGTTTCGGCCTCGGCCGTTGACAGCTGTCAACCGACAGATCTGTAGCCGCGCTGGATTTTGGAAGCCGCCAAGCGACGCAGAGCGCCCTGTGCCTGGGCAACATCGGCGAAGAGATCGAGGCGCCTCCTGCCCAGCGTACCAATGCGACCCCATTCCCTTACCAGCACCGCGTCACCGAACAGAGACCTTTCCACTGACAGGCAATAGAACCGCGCCATGTTTCGGCTCGGATCGCGACGCTGGAGATGTAGGATGAAGCTCGGCTTTTGCATGGACGGCAGAATCGCGCGCGGCGATTCCACCGTCCAATGAAACTCCTGAATCGATCAGCCGTCGTCGATTCAGTACACTGATGGACCAGACCTGTCAGGCCGCCTGCCCCACTGGCGCAACCTGGGCAAAGGCGGCAAGCAGTTCCGACTTGCGCTTTTCGTAGCGCTCGACGGCCGCCAGCTTGACATGACCATAGCCGCGCACGGTTTCGGCCAAGGCGGCAAGTTCGGTTGCGGCTGACAGGTTCAAAACCGACAGGCGGACAACAAGCTCCTCGATGAGCGCGAAGTAGTCTGCGACCAACTTGCGTTCCATCTTCCGCTCGGCCGTTCGGCCGAACGGATCGAAGCGGGTGCCGCGCAGGCCCTTGAGGCGAGCCAGCACAGCAAAGACCGGTTCGATCCAGCGGCTGCCGATGGCAACCTTGGCAGGATGGCCGGTGCGCGGATCGGTGCGGGTCAACATCGGCGGCGCAAGATTGTACTGCAGCGTGAAATCGCCCTCGAACTGCTCGGCCAGCTTTTGCCGGAAAGCCGGGTCGCGATGCAGCCGCGCCACTTCGTACTCGTCTTTGTAGGACATCAGCTTGAATGCGGCCCTGGCAACGACAGTAGCAAATGCTGTCTGCCCCGGATTGACCCTCGCCTCGGCCTGACGTGCCTTGTCGACCAGGGCACGGTAGCGTTCGGCATATCTGGCGTCCTGGTACCCGGTCAGAAACGCCACGCGTTGCCCGACAATCTCATCAAGCGACCTGGCCTCTGGCGCCGATGCTGCAACGCCCCCGGCCTGCCTGTTGACGAAATCCATGTCATCGGCCGAGCGCCGTCCCCAGGCAAAGGCGGCACGGTTCATGGCAACGCCGGCGCCATTGAGATCGATGGCCCTTTCGATCGCCTTGCGACCGATCGGCACGAGGCCCTTCTGCCAGGCATGGCCGAGCAGGAACATGTTGGCGGCGATCGCATCGCCGAACAGCGCGGTTGCCAGCTTGATCGCGGGCAGGGTGGCAAGCGCGCCCTCGCCACCGGCATTGCGCAGCCGCCGCAGCGTGGCGCCTTCGCGGAAGTCGATGGTGGTGTCCTTGACGAAGGAGGCGGTCGGGGCGAAGTGGTCGTCGACCACTGCACTGGTGCGGCCCTTGCCGAAGGTGGCGATGGCATTCGGCGATGCCGCGACCACCAGATCGAAGCCGAGCACCAGATCGGCCTCGCCGGGGCCGATGCGGGCTGCATTGAGTGTCTCTGAGTGTCGCGCGAGGCGAATGTGTGAAACGACGGCGCCGTTTTTCTGGGCAAGCCCCGTCTGGTCAAGCGTCACCAGCGACAGGCCGTCGAGATGGGCTGCCTGTGACAGGATGGCGCTGACGGTGATGACGCCGGTACCGCCGATGCCGGTGAGCAGCACGCTGTAGGGCTCGTTGCCCAGCATGGGCAGGCTTGGTTCTGCCAGGCTAGCATCGACATCGCCGGCAGCCTTGGCGTGCGGCTTGCGCAGGCGCCCGCCTTCGACGGTGACGAAGCTCGGGCAAAAGCCCTTGGTGCAGCTGAGGTCCGTGTTGCAGCTCGACTGGTTGATGGCGCGCTTGCGGCCGAACTCGGTCTCGCGCGGCTCGATGGAGATGCAGTTCGAGACCGCAGAGCAATCGCCGCAGCCTTCGCAGACCAGCTCGTTGATGAAGGCCCGCTTGGGCGAGACGGGGTAGGTGCCGCGCTTGCGCCGGCGGCGCTTCTCGGCGGCGCAGACCTGATCGTAGACCAGCACCGTGACACCTTCGACCTCGCGCAGCTCTCGCTGCACCTCGTCGAGTTCATCGCGATGACGCACATTGACCGAGCGCGGCAACAGACCGGCCAGCAGCTGCGGCCGTTCGGATACGACGACGACCTGCCTGGCGCCTTCGGCGAGCACCTGGTCGACGATAGACGGCACAGACAATTCGCCGTCATGGCGCTGACCGCCGGTCATGGCGACCGCGTCATTATAGAGGATCTTGTAGGTCGCGTTGACCTTGGCGGCGATGCCGGCGCGGATGGCCAACAGGCCGGAGTGGAAATAGGTGCCGTCACCCATATTGACGAAGATGTGCTTCTCGTCGGTGAAAGGCGACAGGCCGATCCACGATCCACCTTCGCCGCCCATCTGGGTGAAGGTCGAGGTGTCGCGCTCCATGCCGATCACCATCATATGGCAGCCGATTCCGGTGGAGGCGCGGCTGCCCTTGGGCAGTACCGTCGACGTGGAATGCGGGCAGCCGGAGCAGAAGTAGGGCTCGCGGTTGAGCAGGGCTGGCTCGGCAGGGGAGGGGGCCCCAACCGTTGACAGCTGTACGGTGCGCGCGGCGAGCCCGGCATCATCTGTGCCCAGCCACTGCAGGACGGAACGCGCCACCGACAGGGCACCGATCTCGCCTATCGAGGGCAAGAGAGGAGAGCCGTCCGGCCCGGTCTTGCCGAAGACTTGCGGCCGGCGGTCAGCCGGCTGGTTGAACAGCAGCGACTTGATCTGCTCCTCGATGACCGGACGCTTTTCTTCGACGACGAGGATCTGCTCCAGCCCGTCGGCAAATTCACGCAGGCCTTCCGGCTCCAGCGGCCAAACCATGCCGACCTTGTAGAGGCGGATACCAAGCTCGGCAGCGCGGCCCTCGTCGATGCCGAGCAGTGCCAGTGCTCCCTTGAGGTCGAGCCAGGATTTGCCGGTCGACACGATGCCGAGTCGTGCAGCAGGGGAGGGCCAGACCTGACGGTCTAGGCGATTGGCACGGGCGAAGGCGAGCACCGCGGCGAGCTTGGTCTCGAGCCGGCGCTCCATCGCCTGCTGTCCGTCGGGCCAGCGCATCGACAGGCCGTCGGCGGGGAGAGGCAGCTCTGGCGTGACGATCTCCAGCCTGCTCGGATCGAGGTCGACGGTTGCCGAGCACTCGACGATCTCGGTCTGGCATTTGAAGCCGACCCAGGCACCGGAATATCGGCTCATCGCCCAGCCAAGCAGACCGTAGTCGATATATTCACTGATGCCGGCCGGCGACACCAGCGGCACCATGGCCGAGATCAGATTGTGTTCGCTCTGGTGCGGTAAGGTGGACGACACCGCACCATGGTCGTCGCCGACGAGCAACAGTACGCCGCCATGCTTGCTGGTGCCGACGGCGTTGGCGTGGCGGATGACATCCATGGTGCGATCGACACCCGGGCCCTTGCCGTACCACATCGAAAAGACGCCATCATAGCGTGCACCGGGAAACATGCCGGTTTGCTGCGTGCCCCACACGGCGGTCGCCGCCATGTCCTCGTTGAGGCCGGGCTGGAAGACGATATGGCTTTCCTTGAGATATTTCCGGGCGCTGCCCATCTCGCGATCGAAGCCGGCCAGTGGCGAACCGCGATAGCCCGAGACGTAACCTGCAGTGTTGAGGCCCGCGGCAAGGTCGCGCTGGCGCTGGACCATCGGCAGGCGCACCAGTGCCTGCGTGCCCGAAACCAGGATGCGGCCGCGTTCGAGCGTATAGCGTTCGTCTAGCGCCGAGGGCATGTCGACCGGGCGGGCGCCATTTTCAGGAGAAGTCACAGCTGTCATTGCGGCACTCAGACTTTGGACAGGGCAGGGGGCATGTCGAAGATACGACCCGGATTGAGAATGTTGTTGGGGTCGAGCGCGGCCTTCAGCCGCCGCATCGCCGAAATTTCGCCCGGACTGCGCGTCAGATGCAGATAGGCCTTCTTGTCGAGGCCGATGCCATGCTCGGCCGAGATCGAGCCACCGCTTTTCGCAACGCAATCGAACACCGCACTGGCGACATCGTCGGGCCTGTCAGTTCGGACGACGTAATGCAGGTTGCCGTCGCCGAGATGGCCGAAGACATAGTCCTGTGCGCCCGGGTCGACCTGGCCTTGGGCCGCTCTCGCCATGTCGAGGAAGGCGCCCATCTCAGGCAGCGGCAGGCTGACATCAAGGCTGAGCATTGCCTCTTCGGCAAACAGAAAGCGGTTGACGTCGTCCCGCAGGGTCCACAGCGCACGGAACTCTCGTTCGGACTGCGAGACCACGACGTCCTCGACCAGCCCGTGCTCGATTGCCTGCGACAGCGTTTCGACTAAGGCCTCCTCGTCGGCTTGCGGCGTCATGCCCTGGATGTCGGCCAGCACATAGACCGGCGACGACAGGGCGACAGGCGCCGTCAAGCCGAGGGCGGCAACCATGTCGCCCATCAGCGGCGCCAGGATGACCTCGAAGCCGGACAGCAGGTTGCCGAGGCGGGCGCGCAGGAATTTGAGCAGGCCGAAGGCCGCTTCGAGTGATGGCAATGAACAGAAGGCCGCGGATTGCGTCACGGGCCTGGGGTGAAGCCTGAGGCAGGCACGCGTGACGACGCCGAGCGTGCCTTCGCAGCCGATGAAAAGCTGGCTGAGGTCATAGCCGGAATTGTCCTTGGCGAGCCCTTTCAGCGAGGACAGCACGCTGCCGTCGGCGAGCACGGCCTCAAGCCCCAGCACCTGGGCGCGGAAACTGCCATAGCGCAAAACGCGGATGCCGCCGGCATTGGTGGCGACGTTGCCGCCAATGGTGGCGGTGCCGCGCGCACCGATGTCGACGCCGAAAACGAGATCCGCTGCATCCGCTTTTTCCTGCACGAGTTGCAACGGCACGCCGGCATCGGCGACAATGGTTGCCGCCGTCGGCTCGACCTCCTGCAAGGCGGTCATGCGCTCGAGCGACAGCACCGCCTCGCCCGCCAGCACCCTCGCCCCGCCCGAGAGTCCCGTGCGGCCGCCTTGGACGACCAGCGGCTGACACGCGTCGTTGCAGGCCTTCAGGATCTCGGCAACCTCGTCGGTGCTGCGCGGGCGCAGCACCAGTTCCGGCCGGGCGCCCGGCTCGCCGGCAAGATCGTCGCTGTAGCGTGGATCGATGGCGTCGCCAGCCAGGATCGCAGCCTTGTCGAGCCGGGCCTGGAGGATGGACAGAACCTGATTGCTCTTGGGTGTCATGGCGCCTGGATGGCCCGGAGGAAGCCATGTCCGGGCGCTGTCTCGGTCAAGCTTATTTCGCTTGCAATATTTGTCAAACCTATATTGTTTACCCTTATCGAAACGGAGGCGGCCGCCAAGGCAGCACCGACGGAGGGCGAATGCCGATCGAATATCAGGACGTGGTGCGCACAGGCGTTGCCCGGCAGGTCGCAGACAAGATTCGAGCGGCCATTCTCGACGGCCGTCTGCAGATCGACGAGCGCCTGCCGACCGAAGAAGACCTCGCCAAGAGCTTCGGCATATCGCGCCCGACAGTGCGGGAGGCGCTGAAGCGGCTGGCAGCGCAGAACCTCATCCGTTCGCAGCGTGGGCCGACCGGCGGCACCTTCGTCAGCCGCCCCGATCCGGAGGGCCTGTCATCGGCAATCACAGGAGCCGCAACGTTGCTTGTCGGCGTCGGCGCCTTCGACATCGACGAGATCATCGGCGCGCGGCTGGAAACGGAAGCAATCTGCTGCCGGCTTGCCTGTGAGCGCCGCAGCGACGCCGCCCTTGCCGCTATGCGCACCGAGATCGCGCTGCAGCGTTCCAAGCTGCTCAGCGACGAGGACTTTTGCGCTTCCGACGTGCGCTTCCACCGCGCCGTGGTGCAGGCGGCTGGCAACGGCCCGCTCAGCCTGATGATGTACACAGTGGTCGAGGCGTTCATGCCGATCACCAACATGATCGTCTCGCATGTGCGCGAACGCAGCACGGTCGCCGATTTCCATGAAAAGCTTGCCGGCGCCATCGAGGCGCGTAGCGCAAGTGATGCCACCGCCGTGCTGTCGGAACTGCTGGCCTATGTTCGTGACAGCTATGCGCTCAGCCTAACGCGGCGCGCCGAACGCGAAGCCAAACGCGGCTGAGCCGGAGATTACCCCATGACTTCCTGGAGACTTTCATGAGCGAGATTTTTACGGCGTTGATGCTGGAAGATGTCGACGGCAAGCCGCGTGCCGGCTTCCGCGAGATCACCAAAGCCGACCTGCCCGACAACGACGTGCTGGTCGAGGTAGCCTATTCGAGCCTAAACTACAAGGACGGCCTCGCCATTTCGGGCAAGGGTCGCATTGCGCGCCGCCTGCCGATGGTCGCGGGCATAGACATCGCCGGCACCGTCGTCGAGTCACGCTCGCCGGCATGGAAGGCGGGCGACAAGGTCGTGGCCAATGGCTGGGGCATGTCGGAGACGGAATGGGGCGCCTACACGCGCTTCCAACGGCTGAAACCGGAATGGCTGATCCGCCTGCCTGATGCCTTCACCATGGAACAGGCGATGGCGATCGGCACGGCCGGCTACACCGCCGCCCTCTGCGTCGACGCGCTCGAGGACTGGGGCAAGATCCAGCCCGGCAAGGGTGAGGTGCTCGTGACGGGTGCCGCCGGCGGCGTCGGCTCGACTGCTGTCAGCTTGCTGTCCTCGAAGGGTTATGCCGTCGTTGCCTCTACCGGCCGCGCCGAAACACATGATTATCTCCGCTCGCTCGGCGCGACGTCCTTCCTCGACCGCGCCGAGTTGGCCAGCGAGGTCAGGCCGCTGCAGAAAGAGCGCTGGACAGGTGCTGTCGATTCCGTCGGTTCGACGACGCTTGCCAATGCGCTGGCGCAGACCGTCTATGGCTGTGCTGTCGCTGCCTGTGGCCTGGCCGGCGGTCACGATCTGCCCGCTACGGTCATGCCGCATATCTTGCGCAGCGTGACGCTGATCGGCGTCGATTCCGTTTTCGCGCCACAGGCCAAGCGCGAACGGGCCTGGCGCACGCTCGCCGACAATCTCGACCGCACCAAGCTTGCGGCAATGACCGAGACCCACAAGATGAGCGAACTGCCTGACCTCGCCAAGCGCATCGTCGCCGGCCAGATCCGCGGCCGCGTCGTCATCGAAATCGCGTAAGGGGAGGGGAGATCATGGGCAGCGACGTCGTATTGTGGGAGAAGGACGCCGAGGACGCGTTCGTCACTCTCACACTCAACCGCCCCGACAAGATGAACGCCATGAACCAGGAGCTCGGTGACGCGCTCGAGGCGGCGATTGTGCGGGCGGTCAAGGATCCCGAGATCCGCGCCGTCATCATCACCGGCGCCGGGCGCGCCTTCACCGCCGGTTTCGATCTCGGCGGCGAAGACTTCGAGATGGACGCCGAAGCCTGGCGCGAGGACATCGGCGCGAATATGCGCCGCATGAAGCTCATCCGCGAGGCGCCGATCCCGATCATCGCCGCCGTCAACGGCTATGCGCTGGCAGGTGGGCTGGAGCTGATGATGTGCTGCGACATGACGATCGCCGCCGAGGACGCAATGCTGGGCGAGCCGGAAGTGCGCCACGTCTCGGCACCGCCGACGCTGATGCTGCCGTGGACGGTGCCGATGATCCATGCCCGCCACCTGATGTATACCGGCGACCTGATCGACGGCCGTGAGGCGGCGCGCATCCATCTCGTCAACAAGGCGGTGCCACGCGCCCAACTGAAGGCGGAAGCCGAGAAGCTGGCGCGTAAATGCGCCCGCATGCCGGGTGCCGCGATCAAATTCGCCAAGGCAGCGCTCAATCACCAGCAGCAGACAGCCGGTCTTGAGAGCTCCTGGACTTACAATCGCGAAACCACCGCGATCCTGCATGCCTCGGAAGAGGGCCGCCACTGGATGCGGCTGCTCAAGGACCATTCGCTGAAGGAATTTCTCGACATCCGCGAGAAGCCGTTCCGCGACTTGGATTAAGCCTGTGAGGGGTCAGGCGCCTACCGGCGCCCGACCACCACCTGACTGCAGCGCTTCGAACAGTTCGGCGTGATTGCGCAGATAGCGCGACTGCACGATCTGGCCCTTGTCCGACAGTTCGCCCTTGGCACGTTCGGCTGGAGCAGTTGCCAGATCGAAGCGGGCTATCACCGTCGATCCAGAGGGATTGGCCGCATTCCAGCCGGCGATGAGTGCGCCGATTTCGTCCGGACGAGCCTTACCCGTCACTGATGGGAAGACCAACGCCACGAGACGATCGCGGTTCTCGCCCGAAATGACGATGTCGTCGGCCAGCGGCGCACATCGCGCCAGAAGGCCGGCACGCAGAGGCCCTGTGCGCACCTTGACCCCACTCGACAACTTGAAATCCTCGGCGAGACGGCCATCGAACCCGAAAACGGCAACACCGTCTGAGCGCCGGCGCAGCACGGCTGCATCGCCGGTGCGGTAGAAGCCGTGCTCGTCCATCGGCAGTTCGACGCTGCGGCCGTCAATGAGATAGCAGGGTGCTATATTGGGCCCCGCGACCCGACATTCGCTGCGGCCGTCGACATCGACCAGCGCCACGGAATGGCCGGGCAGCGGATGACCGAGCTCGCCGGGACGCTCCAGCGGCGCCGGTGACAGCGTGATCGTCGAGGCAGCCTCCGTCGCGCCATAGCCGGAGAGGATCTGGAAATCGCCATGGCTGTCGCGAAATGCCGTGAGACGGCGCCAGAGTTCGGCATCGATACCCGCACCGGCAAAGAAGATGGCGCGCAGTTTTCGTGTCAGCGCACCAGCGGCTAGGTCATCTTTTTCCAGTCGGTCGAGCAGGAGCTTCAGCCCGAGCGGAACGGCGATGTGCATGGTGGGGCCGACATCGGCCATGAGCTTTACCGTTGCCTCGATCGTCGAGGGGCTTGGTGCAGCGTCGACATGCATCGCACCGCCGTTCCAGATCACCTTGAAGATGTTGTCGAGCCCACCGAAGACATGGTGCCACGGCAACCAGTCGACGAGTACCGGCGGCGTGTCGGCGACGAACGGCCACATCGCGGCGATGGCAGCCTGGTTGGACGAGATCATGCCACGCGTGACCGGCACGCCTTTCGGTGCTCCTGTGCTGCCGGAGGTGAAGAAGATTGCCGCCCAGTCGTTGGGCCTCACCGGCTCGTCTGCTCCGGGTACGGTCACCTCAGTGCTGTCGCGCGCGAGCTCGTCGAGTGAAATGGCCTTCATGCCCCGGATGGCAGGATGGCCGGATGGCGCCACGAGCAGCCTGGGTCCGGCGTTTTCGAGAAACGATCGTGTCGCCTCGCTTTCGACGCCGTCGCGGAACGGAAATGGCGGCAGTGCAGCATGGACAAACCCACCGGAAAAGCAGGCAAGCTTGAGCACCAGCGCATCGATGCCGGCCGGAGCCAATGTCGCCACGCAATCGCCCTTGCGCAGGCCGTAGCGGCCCGACAGCATCTGCCGCACGGCACGTGCGCGGGCAAGTGCCTCGCCATAGCTGATCGACCGCCTGGCGCCGTCCCGAGGCTCGGACAAAAGGGGCGTGTCCGGCTGAACTTCCGCCCATCTGGCAAGCCGCTCCAGAATATCAGGCAGATTGTCGGGTAGGGGGATCGAACTGCGATAGACGCGGCGCCCGTCGGAAAGCTGCTCTTCGACCAGCTTCTGCCCGGGCGCCAGGAGCCGGCCCATCAGGCTTCCTGCCGCTGGGCGGCATCACCCTGGCGTGCCGACAGCGCCTTTTCGTAGACGCTTGATTGGTAGGCGATGAGTTCCTCGAAGGCCGCCGTGGCGGCCGAGCCATCACGGGCGCGCAGCGCCTCCAGTATGTCGGCGTGCAGCGACACGACGCGGCCACGCTCGCGGAAGCGGAAGGAGATCATGTTGGTCGCCGGGATCAGCGAATCGTTGACGACCAACATGATGAAGCGCAACTCGTTGTTGCCGGTAGCCTGGGCGATGGCGTGGTGGAAGGCGACGTCGAGCCGACAAAACTCCTCATCGGAAATGTCGTCGCGCTCGAAGGCCTCAAGCGTCGCCTCGATCGTTTCGAGATCTTCTGTTGTGGCGCGTTCGGCCGCGAGCTGGACACAGGTACGGCCGAGCAATAGACGCGCCTCGACGATCTCGCTGAGCCCGAAGACGCCGAGCCCGACGAACCAGGTCGTCATCTCCTGCAGCATCTGGCTCGCCGCGGTGAGCGACGGCGCATTGACGAAGACGCCGCCATTGGGGCCGCGCTTCGAACGCACCAGCTTCTTCGCCGCGAGTATCTTGAGCGCCTCGCGCACCGTTGGTTGCGAGACGCCGAAGCGTTGCGCGATCTCGGCTTCGGAAGGCAGCCGCGCCTCGACGCTGAGGGTACCCTGCACGATCTCCTGCTGCAGTGATGTCGCGATCTGATGTGCCAGGCTCTTGGTCGCCTGGACTGCCTGCTTGGCGTCCTCCATGCCCTTATGCTCTCCCTCGTTGGCCGCTTCTTATTATTTCAATATTACAATATCTAAATTGTTGACCGCCTGATCCAAAAATGCAAGCCTTCGATCCAACAGGGCTGCGCTTTCGACCCGCGACGCAAGCCACCATAAGAACTTCAGTGGGAACATGGGAGATAATTTCCGATGAAGCTGACCAGGCGTGAATTCGCCGTCGGTATGACGACGGCTATTGCCTCGATGACCCTGCCGCGGCTTGCCGCAGCGCAATCGCCACTGGTCGTTCCGACCTATGGCGGGCTATGGGCCAAGTTCTGGGAAGAGAAGCTCTTGCCCGGCCTCACGACCGCTACTGGCATCCAGCCGCAACTCGACGTCGGGCTCGGCAAGGATTTCGTCGCCAAGATCCGCGCCGGTGGCGGCCGTTCGCCCTACAGCATCTTCATGGGCAACGAAAACATCGCCGCCGTACTGCGTGCCGAGGGTTTCTTCGAGCCCTTCGACCTCGCCAAGGTGCCGAACGCGGCGAAGGCCTTCCCGCAGTTCGTCAACAAGGACGCCAAGGGCATCCGCGCCATCGTCTCGCCGATCGGGCTTGCCTATCGCACCGACATGGTGAAGACAGCCCCCACCTCCTGGCACGACCTCTGGGATAACCCCGAATTCAAAGGCAAGACCGGGCTCTATCAGATCGGCAACACCGGTGCGGTCCTGTTCCTGCGACTGGTCGCCGAGTTGTTCGGCAGCGGGCCGGACGATTTCGACACCGCATTCACCAAGATCAAGGAACTGCTGCCCTTCACACAGGCGTCATGGAGCGGCGAGGTTGCAACCGCCTTGATCCGCGGCGACGCCATCATCGCGCCGGTCGACTGGACCGAGATCATGACGCTGCAGGACAAGGGTGCGCCGGTTGCCATCGTCGCCCCCAAGGAAGGCGTTCTTGCCTTCGAGCAGTCGTTCAACCTGGTCGCGACGGGGGCAGAGAAGGACGCAGCTCACGCCTACCTGAACTATATCCTCGACGCCAAGGTTCAGCAGGACATGGCCAAGGCCTTCTACACCTCGCCGAGCAACAGCGAGTCGTCAATCGACGACACGATGAAGGCACGCACCCCGATCGTCGGCCCGCGCATGGCCGAGATCAAGAGCTATGACTGGGACAGCTACGTCGATAAGGCGGCCGATATTGCCGACCGCTGGAACCGGGAGATGGCGTAACGCCACCCCGCGATCAGATCGACGTAATGGCCGGGAGGGGCCCCCACCTCCCGGTCGCGAACCGCGCGAGGACATCGGATGACCGCACTGACCATCGACCGTATCAACAAGCGGTATGGCAACCTGCACATCCTGAAGGATATATCGATCCCGATTGGCCAGGGCGAGTTCGTCTCGCTGCTCGGCCCCAGCGGCTGCGGCAAGACAACGACCTTGCGCTGCATCGCCGGTTTCGAACGCCCCGACGATGGCCGCATCCTGTTCGGCAACCGCGACGTGACACGCGCGCTGCCGGAGCAGCGCGACATCGGCATGGTGTTCCAGTCCTACGCGCTTTTTCCGCACATGACGGTGGCAGAGAATTTGAGCTTCGGCCTCGAGGTCCGCAAGATCTCCATGCCTGATCGCCAGCGACGCATCGCCGACGTTCTTGCCATGGTCCGCCTCGAAGGTTACGACAAACGCTATCCGCGCGAACTCTCCGGTGGCCAGCAGCAGCGCGTGGCACTGGCCCGCGCGCTGGTCATCGAGCCGTCGGTGCTTTTGCTCGACGAGCCGCTGGCCAATCTCGACGCCACCTTGCGCGACGAGATGCGCTTCTTCATTCGCGACCTGCAGCAGCGCGTCGGCATTACCAGCATCTATGTCACACACGACCAGGCCGAGGCGATGGTGATGTCGGACAAGATCGTGGTGATGAGCGCCGGCACGATCTCGCAGTTCGGCTCGCCGCGCGAGATCTACGAGCGGCCCGCGTCGCAATCGGTTGCCGGCTTCATCGGACGGTCGAACACCATCGCGGGCAAGATCGCCGAAGCGCTCGGCCAGGACAGCTACAAGGTCGACACGCCTTGCGGCAGCATCGGCACGACGGGCCCGGCGGGGCTCGCCAAAGGGGCTGAGGTCAAGATCATGATCCGGCCGGAGAATATCGATACGCAGAGAAAGGGAGCAGGCCGCCCGACGTCGGCAGGGCCGGCCGGCGCACATGGAAACGTGCTTACCGGCTCGGTGGTAAACTCGGTCTATCAGGGCAGCGCCAACCAGTTGGCCGTCAAGCTGGCCAGCGGCGACCGCGTGATCGTCGACGTCAATGGCCGCAACCCGCTCGACATAGGCGAGCAGGTCGCCTTGCGCTTTGCCGCGCGCGACACCTGGGTCCTGGCATCATGAGTGCAACCGAGGCGGCTCCACGCCTGGAAAGCCGGGGCAATCGCGGCAGTGCCACCTGGATGGTGGTGCCGGCACTGGTACTGCTCATCGGCTTCTTTGCGCTGCCCTATCTGACGATCATCACCATGAGCCTGCGCGAGGCATCGACCCGCGCCGTCTATGGCGATGGCTTCACACTGGCGCACTACACGACGGCGCTCGGCGATTTCTACATCTGGGGCATCCTCGGACGCACCTTGCTGATAGGTGCAACCGTCACCGTCATCTCGCTGCTGCTCGGCTATCCCGTCGCCTATCACCTTGCCAAGTCGCGCTCGCGCTGGACAAGCCTGCTCTATATTTTCGTGCTGTCGCCGCTGCTCGTCGGTCTGGTCGTCAGGACCTTTGCCTGGATGATCATCCTGTCCAACAACGGCGTTGCCAACCAGGCGCTCAAGGCAGCCGGACTGATCGATTTTCCGCTTCAGCTGATGAACAATTCTCTCGGCGTCACCATCGCGCTGACGCATGTGTTCCTGCCCTTCATCATCCTGCCTTTGCTCGGCAACCTGCAGGCGATCAGCCCCGACCTTGCCATGGCCTCGCGCTCGCTCGGCGCCTCGCGGATGCGGACCTTCTGGAAGGTCACGCTGCCACTCAGCATGCCCGGCATTCAGGCCGGGACGATCCTGGTGTTCGTGCTGTCGATCAGTGCCTATGTCACACCCGCCATGCTCGGCGGCACTGGCGGCCGCACAATGTCGGTGCTGGTGGTGCAATATCTCGTCGACAACTTCCGCTGGCCGGCAGGTGCGGCACTGGCCATCATCATGGCGGCGGTGGCGGTCATCTTTGTCGGGGTTTATCTCAGGCTCACGGCGCGCGCGATGCGGAGGCTGCCATGACAGGTTCGTCGAGCGGCGTCGAAAAGACCATCTGGGACCGTCTGTTCACAGTTCTGGTGGCGGCGATCTATATTTTCCTGATGTTCCCGATCGTGCTGGTTGTACTGTTGTCGTTCAACTCGGGCGAGTTCCTGGCGTTTCCGCTCGAGGGCTTTTCACTGCGCTGGTTCGAAGCGCTGTTTTCGAACAAACGCTTCCTCGACGCCACGCTCTATTCGATCCAGATCGCTGCCACGTCGACCATCGTCAATGGCGTGATCGGCACGCTGGCGGCCATCTACGTTGCACGTCACGCGACCGCCTTCCGCGACTACATCCGTCTGGTCATGACCGCGCCATTGCTAGTGCCGGAAATCCTGACGGCGATCGCGCTGCTGTTCTACTTCTACGAGATCAGGATCGGCACCGAATATTCGATCGGCATCCAGATCGGCCACATCGTCGTCACCTTCCCCTATGTCTTCCTCAACGTGTCCTCGGCGCTGTTCAACTTCGACCGTTCGCAGGAAGAGGCCGCGCGCAGTCTCGGCGCCGGTGGCTGGATGACATTCCGGCGGGTGACGCTGCCGGCGATCAAGCCCGGCATCATTACCGGCTGCCTGTTTGCCTTCGTCATCTCCTTCGACATCTTCAACATTTCGCTGCTTTTGAAGTCGCTCGGCAAGAATACGCTGCCGCTCGAACTGTTCGACTATCTGCGCTTCAATTTCGATCCGACCGCCGCAGCGATCGCCTCGCTCAGCATCTTCATGACTTTTGCCGCGATCCTGATCATAGACCGGACCGTGGGGCTGCGCTCGCTCCGTTTCTGATGATGATCAGGTGAGGCATGAAGCCACTGCCAACGGGGCCTTTTGCCCGCGCGATTTCTGTAGCGGGCGGAGGCTGCTCGCTTGACAATTCGGCAGCCATAAAAATACATTTCAATATCAGAATTTGGTTCTGACGTGACAGCCGCCGGCAAGAAGCGCGCTCCATAGAGGGGAGGGCGGTCACGGGGACGAAGCCAGGGGCAGTCGCCGCCGGCCATCTCAGCATCATGAGGAGGATCAAAGTGCATCATTTTTCGCTTCTGCGCGGCGCAACATTCGCCGCGACCGCTGCAACGGCCCTGGTTGCCTTTGCCGGTACGCTGGCCGCTGCCGAACTGCCGAAGTCGGCCGAGGTCAAGGACACCGGCAAGCTGATTATCGCCAACACGCTCGAATACGCGCCGTTCGAATTCATCGACGAAAACGGCAAGCAGGTCGGCATCAATATCGAGTTGGCCCAGGAAACAGCCAAGCTGCTGGGCGCCGAGCTGGAGGTCACCCGTATTCCGTTTCCCTCGATGGTGCCCGGACTTGCCGCCGGTCGCTTCAAGGTGGCGTGGGAAACCTTCGCCGCCACCGACGAGCGGCTGAAGCAGGTCGACTTCGTGATGTTCATCAAGTCGGGCATCGTCGCCTCGACGACCGCCGACAAGGCCTCGCAGTTCCAGGGCGAGAACAATCTCTGCGGCAAGCGGGTCGGCGTCATCGGCGGCGCGGTGTCGGACTTCATCGCCGACCGGTTGAGCACCGAGTGCAAGGAAAAGGGTCTGCCCGAGATTGCCAAGAGCATCTTCCCCGAGGGCAAGGACATCATCCAGGCCGCGCTCTCCGATCGTATCGACGCCCGCCTCGACGATGCCACAGCATCTGGCTATTTCGAGGTGACCAGCAAGGGCCAGATGGTGGTCGTCCCAGGGCTTTACGACGTCGCACCGCTCGGCATCGCCATCCCGAAGGGCGACAAGGAAACGGCCGACATGCTGGCCGCCGGCGTCAACGAGTTGATCAAGAACGGCACCTACAAGACGATCATGACCAAGTACGGCATGACCAGCGCCATGATCGACGAAGCCTATGTTGTCGACAGCGCCGACAAGATCCGCAAATAATCGACAAGGCCGGCGAGGGGACGCCCCCTTGCCGGCCCTCAGGACTTCTGGGAGGGCGGCTAAGATGGACCGGGCCGATACGAATACGCCGCCGGAGGCGCTGACGGTCGTACCGCTGCGCCACTATGGCCTGTGGGTCGGCACCGCGATCACGCTGGTCATACTCGGGCTGATCCTCAAGGCGCTCGCCACCAACCCGGCTTTCGACTGGCCGACTGTCGGCAAGTACCTGTTCCACCCGTCGATCCTGCGCGGGCTCGGCCAGACGCTGGTGCTGACGGTCACCATCATGGCGCTGGCGATCATCATCGGCACCATCGTTGCCATCATGCGGTTATCGCCGAGCCGCATCCTCAATGCCTTTGCCAGCGCCTATATCTGGTTCTTCCGCGGTGCGCCGGCGCTGATCCAGCTGATCTTCTGGTTCAACCTGTCGCTGATCGTGCGCGAGTTCTCGCTGACGCTGCCGTTCGTCGGCACGCTGTTCACGGTCAAGACCAACGACTTCATGACCCCGTTCGTCGCAGCGGTGATCGCGCTGTCACTGCATGAAGCGGGCTACATGGCCGAGATCGTTCGCGCCGGCATCAACTCGGTGGCATCGGGCCAGACCGAGGCAGCCGGCAGCCTGGGCATGAACCATCGGTTGATCCTGCGCCGCATCACGCTGCCCCAGGCGATGCGCTTCATCGTGCCGCCGACAGGTAACGAAACGATCAACCTGTTGAAGACGACATCGCTGGTCACCATCATCGCCGTCAACGACCTGCTCTATGCCGCACAAAGCATCTATGCGCGTACCTTCGAGACGATCCCGCTGCTGATCGTCGTGGCCTTCTGGTACCTGTTCGTCGTCACCATCCTGTCGATCGGCCAGCACTATATCGAGCAGTATTACGGCAGGAGCGACCTGCAGCCGGGCGTGTCATTGGGCACCACGTTGAAACGCGCCTTCAGGTTCGGACGGGTGGCACAGCCAGCATGACATCGAAAGCAGAAAACCAGGCCCGCTTCGGCGTCCCCGACAACTCGATGGTGTTCGCGCGCGGCGTGCGCAAATCCTTCGGCGCGGTCGAGGTGCTGAAAGGCATCGACCTCAACGTGCCGACCGGCTCGGTCGCCTGTGTCATTGGCCCGTCGGGCTCGGGCAAGAGCACCTTTCTGCGCTGCATCAACCACCTGGAAGAGGTCAGCGGCGGCGTGCTCCTGGTCGATGGCGAATTCGTCGGCTACGACCTGCGCCAAGGCAAGCTCTACGAGGTCAACAACAAGCTTTTGTGCCAGCGCCGCGCCGACATCGGCATGGTGTTCCAGTCGTTCAACCTGTTCTCGCATATGACCGCGCTGGAAAACCTGATCGAGGCTCCGATGATGGTGAAGGGCCTGTCAAAAGCCGAAGCCAAGGACAAGGCCCGCGCGCTGCTCGAGCGCGTAGGGCTGTCGGCCAAGGCAGACGCCTATCCGCGCCAGCTTTCCGGCGGACAGCAGCAGCGCGTGGCGATCGCCCGTGCGCTGGCGATGAACCCCAAGGTTCTGCTGTTCGACGAGCCAACCTCGGCGCTCGACCCTGAGCTTGTCGGCGAGGTGCTGGTGGTCATGCGCGATCTTGCCGAGAGCGGCATGACGATGGTCGTCGTCACCCACGAGATTGGCTTTGCCCGCGAAGTCGGCGACCAGTTGATCTTCATGGATCGCGGCGTTGTTGAGGAGCGCGGCGAACCACGCGAGATGATCGCCAATCCGCAATCGCCGCGAACGCGGGAGTTCTTGTCTCACGTGCTGTGAGGAGCGCAAGGGCTGGCCATATGCGTGGCGCTGATACCCAACGTCGCAGGGGTCGGGGGCTAGGCAGAAAAAAAGCGGCTCGAAAGCCGCTTTTTTGTTGCCGTACACAGCCGGCTAAAAAACTGCCAGGTATTTGAGCAGCGAAATGACACCGATGATGATCACGACTATCTGCGCAATCTGCCGCATCTTTGCGTCGATAGGCAGTCGCTGCACCAGATAAAGCACGAGCACGATTACAAGGAATGTGATCAGAATACTGATGAGCACTGATGAGGCCATATGGTTCTCCTAGGGGCGTTGAATGAACGCCTGGTTCGGGCGGCGAAGTGCCGATCAATACCAACCGTTACGCTGGTCGCCTGAGCCTTTTGCAATGGCAAAGCCGATCATCACTCCGACCAGCCCCGCCAAGCCGACCACGATACCGGTTGCAGCCGGATTCTCTCGAGCGGTCTCCGAGACCGACTGGGCCTGTGTACGAAGCTGCTGAGCCGCCCGCGACGCCCGGGTCGACGCCTCTTCGATGGCGTCATTCGCCACATCGCGCGCTTCGGAGGCGAGCTCTGCGCTCCGTTCGGAAAGGGATTTGTTGATTTTGGCAATCTCCTTGCGCAGCTCGGAGATCTGCTTTTCGACTGACTTTTGAACGCTTTCGACGCTCGTGACTTCAGTCTTAGGTGTGTCAGCCATGATTTTTCCTTCTGCAACCAGATGGGGAACGGCGCAGACGGCAATTCGTTCCGTCAGTATCTCCTTTCCTCTCATTCAGACCGAGGATCAGGCAGCCACCTCGGCGAGGCCTGGTGTCGACTCCTCTCTGGCACGGCGCAAACAGGCCGTAGCCGGTCATCCTTTTGCACGATCGATCGACAAGCTACAGGCTCTCAAATAGGCGCCAGCAGAGACAGGGCGGTTCGTCATGCCCTGTCTTGTCTTTCAAAATAGCCGATCAGTCCTGCTCGTCGTTCGTCTGCGCGTGGTCGCGGCGGCCGGCCATGATCTCGCGCTTGCCGACATGGTTGGGCGCACCGACGAGGCCTTCCTTTTCCATGCGCTCGACCAAGGAAGCGGCACGGTTGTAGCCGATACCAAGTCGGCGCTGGATATAGGAGGTCGAGCACTTCTTGTCGCGCTGCACCACCTTGACCGCCTCGTCATAGATCGAGTCACCGTCCTCGGCGGCGACGGCCCCCTTGTCGAAGACTGGCGTGTCCTCGGCTTCCGGTACCTCGTCGTCCTCGTCGGCGGTGACCGTCTCGAGATATTCGGGACGTCCCTGCGCCTTGAGATGGGTGACGACGTGCTCGACCTCTGCGTCCGAAACAAACGGACCGTGGACACGGGAGATGCGGCCGCCGCCGGCCATGTGCAGCATGTCGCCCTGGCCGAGCAGTTGTTCGGCGCCTTGCTCACCCAGAATGGTGCGGCTGTCGATCTTCGACGTCACCTGGAACGAGATGCGGGTCGGGAAATTGGCCTTGATCGTGCCGGTGATGACGTCGACCGACGGGCGCTGCGTTGCCATGATCAGGTGGATGCCGGCGGCACGCGCCATCTGCGCAAGGCGCTGGATAGCACCCTCGATCTCCTTGCCGGCGACCATCATCAGGTCGGCCATCTCGTCGACGATGACGACGATGTAGGGCATCGGCGCGAGGTCGATCTCCTGCTCCTCGAAAAGCGGCACGCCGGTGCCTTTCTCGAAGCCGGTCTGCACCTGCATCACCACCGTCTCGCCCTTGTCGCGGGCAATCGCGGCGCGTTCGTTGTAGCCGTCGATATTGCGCACGCCGAGCCGCGCCATCTTGCGGTAGCGGTCTTCCATCTCGCGCACCGCCCATTTGAGTGCGGTGACCGCCTTCTTCGGATCGGTGACGACGGGGGTCAGAAGATGCGGGATGCCGTCATAGATCGAAAGCTCGAGCATCTTCGGATCGACCATGATCAGGCGGCACTCTTCCGGCTTCAGCCTGTAGAGCAAGGACAGGATCATGGTGTTGATGGCGACCGACTTGCCCGAGCCGGTGGTGCCGGCGACGAGCAAATGCGGCATCTTGGCGAGTTCGGCGATGACCGGTTCACCGCCGATGGTCTTGCCCAGGCAGAGAGCCAGCTTGCAGGCAGTATTGCGGAAGCCGTCCGACTCGATCAGCTCGCGGAAATAGACCGTCTCGCGCGTCTCGTTGGGCAGCTCGATGCCAATGACGTTGCGGCCGGGGATAACGGCGACACGCGCCGAAATCGCCGACATCGAACGAGCGATGTCGTCGGCAAGGCCAATGACACGCGAGGATTTGACGCCCGGCGCCGGCTCGAATTCGTAGAGCGTCACGACAGGGCCCGGGCGAACATGGATGATCTCGCCGCGCACGCCGAAATCCTCAAGCACGCTTTCCAGGAGGTCGGCATTCTGTTCCAGTCGCTCCTGCGACATGTAGAACCCCTGGCCTGCCGGCGGCAGCTGCAACAGCTCCTCGGAGGGCAATTCGTAGGCATCGCCAGTGGTCGCAGGCACGATCCTGCCCATCAGGGGCAAGGGCGACACCGGACGCGCAGGGGTCATTGGCTCGACGACACTGGCTGGCTCGGGCGCCGCTCCGACCGCTGGGGCCGGATGATGCAGCCCGGCAGTCGCAGCAACTTCAAGTTTCGCTTCGTTGGAGTTGGCGGGCGCGGCTGGCGCCGCGTTTACCTGATGCGGCGGAATGCACTCGATGACCCGGAACAGCGCCGTAATTTCTGCCGCCGGAATCTCGGCCTGCCTGGCGACGACGGGTGCCGCCGGCGCAACGCGGACCGCGACAGGCGCGGGGCGGGCGGCAACCACCGCGGCTGCCGGCGAAGGACCGTCCGAGGTGTTTGGCGCCATCAACTCAAAAAATGCATGGTCTGAAAGATAGGACCACCGGGCCTTCTTTGGCTGGGCCGCTGGAGCCTCACTGACACCTGCTGGCTTGGTTGCCGACTGTGCCGGCGGGGAGACGGGCGGCATGGCTGCTACGGCTTGCGTCAGGGGCGAGGCCGCCTGCTGGGCCGGCGCGGCGATCCTGCTGGCGATTTGCGCCTGCAAGGCCTCCACGACCTGGGCTCCCGTCGTCACGGTAACCGGCCGGGACGGAACACGATCGATGACGGGCGCGGCGGCTACCGCATGCTCGTTCACCTGCGGCTGAACCGCCGCGACATTCGTCTGGGCTTCATGATGGGCGGCTTCCGCCGCTTCGTATGCCTGGCGCTTCGCGGCGTCATAATCGGGCGTGCGGGTGAAGCGCACATTGGGCGCCAGGTAGAAATAATCCTGCCAGCCGGGGCCATCGGCCGGCGAGGGCACATGTGTCCGGTCACCCTTGCTCTCCGCACGATCCGGGCGGTCATCATGCGAGGCTTGGTTCGAAAAATTCACTCGAGGCAAACGCGTGCTTCCCATACTCAAGACTCGCTGATGAAACGTCCCCCGAGCAATAGGAAGCGAGTGGTTAACAGTTCCTTCCAGCTTTCTGCTTTGTGATCCGGAAGGGCCAATTCGCAACACCGGAACCAAGTCATTCTGCGTTTGTTAGACGAGTGTACGACTACAGCCGACACCAACGGATGATTGTGGAGTTCGCACGCCGGGTGTTTGCAAGCCCTTGTTCCGCTGTGCTAACTTTACGTCATGCGGTAAGGAGATGCGGACTTGTACCGCTTTTGGAATTGGTTTGCGTATCCGAAGGCTGGGGGCAAAAGAGGCGGAGGGCCCAGGCCCTCGAACCTCTCCATGGACCGCGATGCCCGCCTTGCAAGCTTCCTCGCAAACACCACCGATCTTGTTTCATTCTATGACCACGATTTCCGGCTGACCGACTGCTCGGTCAGGCTGAAGAGCATTCGCGGAAATGCCATGACCGCAGGTGCCATGGCCTGGGAGATTTACCCAAACTTTGGCGAGAACGAGCTTCGCGCAGCAATGCAGCTTGCTGCGCGCGATGGTTCATCGACGCAAATCAAGCTCAAGGCGCTGTCAGGTCAGCCAACGGGAGCGATCTTTTGCTTTGGAATGGCTGATGGCGTCGGCATCATCGAGACTGCTGAAACTGCGCAGGACGGCCGCGCGGCCACCGAGGAAGCGGATCGCGTGAAGTTGCTGCAGCATCAGGCGACGCACGACGCGCTGACCGGATTGCAGAACCGCCGCCGCTTCAGCGAGCGCCTGGACGAGGTCCTGGCGGAAAGCGGCGATTCCCGGGACAAGTCGGCCCTGCTGCAGATCGACCTCGACGATTTCAAATCGGTCAATGACACGCTTGGCCACGGCACCGGCGACACCTTGCTGCAGCTTGCAGCAAACAGGATCCGCGGCGCGCTGCAGGACGGCGACGCTGCCTACAGATACGCCGGCGACGAGTTCGCGGTCATCCAGGCGGGCAAGCAACAGCCCATGGCGGCCGAACGGCTGGCGCAGGCGATTGTCGATGCCTTCAAGGCGCCCTTCGTCATCAACGACATACCGCTTTTCGTCGGCGCCAGCGTCGGCATTGCTTTCGGCCCCCAGCACGGGGTCGAGAGCGAAGAACTGATGAAAGCGGCCGACATCGCCCTTTACGCGGCCAAGCGCGACGGCCGCGGCTGCGCACGCACGTTCAACCGCTCGATGATGCTGCTGCTGGAGCAGCGGGAGAATCTGCGGCGAAGCCTGCGCATGGCCCTGGAGCGACAGGAGCTCTACCTTGAATACCAGCCGCTCATTCGCCCGCCATCGACAGTGATCGGCTTCGAGGCGCTGCTGAGATGGCATCATCCCGAGGTTGGCCTCATTCCGCCGAACGTGTTCATACCGATTGCCGAAGCCGACGGCTTGATGGACGACATCGGCCGCTGGGTGCTCGAGGAAGCCTGCCGACAGGCAATGACCTGGCCACCCTCGCTGAACGTCGCGGTAAACCTGTCACCGGCGCAGTTCCTGAGCGGCTCGCTCACCGACACCGTGGCCCAGATCATCGACAAGGTCGGCATCCGCGCCGACCGCGTCGAGCTCGAGATCACCGAAACGGTGCTTCTGGAGCAGACAGTCGACAATCTCGACACGCTTAATACGCTCAATGTCCTGGGCATCCGGATTTCGCTCGACGACTTCGGCACGCACTACTCGTCGCTGAGCTATCTCAAGAATTTCCCCTTCGATACGCTGAAGATCGACCAGTATTTCATCAAGGACCTGGTTGCCGACCGCAAGAGCCAGGCGATCGTCCGATCCGTCATGAGCCTGGCACACGGCCTGGGCATCAGCGTCACCGCGGAGGGGGTCGAAACAGCCGGCCAGGCAAACTGGCTGATCGAAGAGGGCTGTGATTGCTTGCAGGGCAACTTCCTTGGGCGACCGATGGGGGCGGACGCGACGGGTGAGTTTGCGGACCGCCCGCTGGCGGAAGAAAAAGCGCCGCAAGCACAAGATCGATCATGACGTCAGGCAACACCCTGCAAGCTTGCCTCGACGGGGCAAGCGAACAAGGCCATACATACGGATAGTGTCAGGGCCGACCGACTTCCGGCCGGACACCTCAAACAAGCCGCGCGGCGCTGCTGCTCGGCCAGAACGGCAAGAGGGTGACATGCCTACCAAAGATGCGAATGCGGAACCAAGTTTTCGCACAATGATCCAGGTCGACATGGAGATCGCATCTTTCCTTTCGAATTGGGCGCATTGCGACTACATTTCGAGTTATCTGGCGCGTACGATCAGCCATAACAGGCCCGACTCCGTTCTGTTTTCAAATCTCTTTTCATCCGCATTGAATGAATTGCTGGAGGTCACTTTCAGGACACGCCACTCTGGGGGAGCGCTCGAATGCAGGCTGTCTCGCCTCGGCGAGACCGACCGGATCGAGTTGACGTTTGCCTGCAGCCGGGAAGAGCACGCCTTCCTGGAGTCTGCGGTTGCGCGGGTCCAGGGAGCCGATCGGCAGGCGCGCTACCTGAGCTCGCTTTCAGGCGATGTCGCACCCAGCCGCGACATGATGCTTCTCGAACTGACCGTCAACTACAACGCCACGCTTCGGCTTGAAGAGGTTGATGCCGATACGGTCACGATCGTCGTCGACCTTCCGCTCGGGGGCCTGGCAAATTGACTGCACACCCGGCCCCATCCAGCATCTCAGGGCGCTTCAAGGCGCATTTTGACCTGAACAACCAGGAATTTTCGATTGCCGGCTCGGTGCGCCCGCAAACGATCGACGAGCTTGCGCCGAGCCTGGCGCTGCTGAAGGAGTCGATCGAAAGCGTCCGCGGCGTGCTTTACATCAACGTCAGACGCCTCGCGCAGATGAACAACACTGCGTTTCATGCCTTTTCCCGTGTCATCATCGACGCATGCCGGGTCAGGCCGGACCTGAGGTTCATCGTTATCACCTCAAGCGTCGTCGGGTGGACGACACGCAAGTTCGGTCGGCTCAGCAAGATCGAGCCCGGCATCACCGTCGAGGAATATGACAGCGAGTTCTATCCCGGGCAGAGCTTCCTCGAAGAGGGTGGGTTCATCCCCATCCTGCGCACCCAGACCAAGATGACCTGGCGGCACGAGCGCTCGATCCTGCCGCGCCACGGCATGCGTCCGGGCATCGTCATGGCCGATATCTGCTGCGGCATCGGCGATTTCGCCGTGCTGGTCCAGAAGGAGTTCGAGCCGTCGCGGATCGTCGCCCTCGATCACTCCAAATCGAGCCTGGCCTATGCGAGGAACGTCGCCAGCGAGTTCGCCATCACAGGCATAGAGTATACCTATGGCGACGCCTCCGAGATGCTGCTCGATGACGACCAGTTCGATCTCGTCACCTGCCGGCACTCGCTGCAGATCTTCAATCGTCCGGCGCAGATCCTCAAGGAGCTGTTCCGGATCTGCAAACCGGGAGGCCGGGTCTACATCACCAATGAGAAGAACTCTCATTGTCTGGGTGAGCCACGCGCCGAAAGCATCCGCTGGACCTACAACGAGGTGGCAAAGCTGTTCGAACACTTCGACATGGATGTCGAGCTCGGCCCCAAAAGCCGGCGCTACCTGGCCGATGCCGGCTTTGACGACATCCGCGTCGAACAGTTCATGGTGACCAATCTCGACGGCGACCCAAAGGACTTTGCCGACATGATCGCGGCATGGGAAGAGGTCTATGCCGGTGACATGGCGGTCAAGCGCGGCGATTCCGGCGAGTTCATCAAGCAGTTCAGGCAAGGTTTCAAGGATCACATCTCGGCTGCCCTCCACCCGAAGGGATACGCAGGCTGGCCCATCTGGGCTGCCTCGGGGCAGAAGCCGCTATGAGCACGGATATGCAGGACACCCCACGTTTCGGACTGCATTCCTTCCGCGCGAAGTTCGTGCTGGTTGTGGGCGGAGCCGTCCTGTTCGACCTTTTGATGAGCGGTGGCCTGGCGCTGTGGAACGTGCAGCGGCTGTCGAAAGACGCAACCTCCGAGGTTGGCGCTGGCCTGACGACGGCAAACCAGGAGTATATCCGCTCCTATGCCGAGTCGACGGCGTCGCGGGTCGACCTGTTGCTCGACCGGGTCCATGCCGACGTCAAGACACTGGCCGGCGTGATTCAAGGTCAGATCGACGACCCCGACCGACAAAAACAGGTCGGCGCCACGCTGGCGAACCAGGCAGCGGCCTCTGTTCAGGTGGTCTACGACACCAAGGGACAGTGGGCGCAGAACCTGCCCGGCGCACCGTCCGTGGTCAGTGTCTGGGGCTATCTGCTTGGCCCCGACCACAAGCCGCTGCCGGCCGTCCAGGAAGAGATCGAAAACAGCGCGGTGCTTGACCTCGTCGCACCGAGCCTGCTGACCAGCGGTTCGTCAAAGCTGCAGATGTATTACATCGGCCCGAAGGAGCGGCCAATCTTCAGGACGGCGCCCTATACGGACCAGGCCCAGACTTTCGATCGCCTCTATCCCGGCCATAACAGTTCGGAGTTCTGGGAGTTCTTCTTCCCCGGCATCTATGGCTCGTGGCAGCAATGGGCACGCGATCCGGCGTCGCGTTTCATCCCGGACAACGACATCACCCAGACCGCCCCCTACACCGACGCGATTACCGGCAAGCTGATCGTCAGCTTCTTCCATCCGCTATGGACGCGCGACCGCACGGGCGTCGCAGGTGCCGCCGGCGCCGATATCACCCTCGACCAGCTCGCCGAGATCGTCGAGAACGTCAAGATCGCCGATACAGGATTCGGCTTCCTGACGATGCCGAACGGCAACGTGGTGGCCATCAATGCGAAGAGCGAAGCGACGATCGGCCTGGTTTCTTCGAATCAAAAGGGTACGGACGGGGTCACCGGCCTCGAACGCTCGCTGCGCTCCAGCACCCAGCCGGCCATCGCGACGCTCGACCTCAACAGCGGCAATGACGGCGTCATCCAGCATGTCCTGCTGCAGGAGGACGGCGAAAACGTTCCCTACATCGTCGTCCTCAAGGGGCTGAAGCCAACCAATCTCTGGAGCACCGGCCCCATCGAAAAACAGGCGATGTCGGTTGGCATCGTCGTGCCCGAGCGCGAGATCTATGCTGCCTTGTTTGCGGCGCAGGACAGCATTTCGAAGGCGACGAACCGGATCCTGCTCTATCAGCTCCTGGCTATCATCGTTTCGCTGATGATCGTTTTTGCCGCGGTGTTTGGCCTGTCCAAGCGCATCACGGCAGGTCTGAGTGCACTTGCTGCTGGTGCCCGCCGGCTCCAGGCAAAAGACTATTCCGTCCGCGTCAACATCCCGTCCAAGGACGAGGTCGGCGAGGTCGGCGTGGCTTTCAACCGCATGGCCGAGCAGATCAGCTTCCACACCGAGAACCTTGAACAGCTGGTCGATGAACGCACCAGGGATCTCGAAGACGCCAACGTCGAAATCTCTTCGCTCAACGAAAAGCTGCGCAGCGAAAACGTGCGATTGGGCGCCGAACTCGATGTCGCGCGCCAGATACAGATGATGGTGCTGCCCAAGCCGCGCGAACTGGCGCTGATCCCGGGCATCGAGATCGCCGCCTACATGCGGCCGGCAGATGAAGTCGGCGGCGACTATTACGATGTCCTGCAGGATGGGCATCGCCTCAAGATCGGCATTGGCGACGTCACCGGACACGGCCTTGAAAGCGGCGTGCTGATGCTGATGGTGCAATCAGTCGCGCGCGCGCTCCAGGAGACTGGCGAAGACAATCCCCGGCAGTTCCTCGACCGGCTGAACCGCGCCATCTTCAAGAACCTGGAGCGCACCAATTCCGACAAGCACCTGTCGCTCGCGTTCCTTGACTATGAAGACGAGCGTCTCGTTCTGTCAGGCCAGCATGAAGAGGTTCTGGTTGTCCGCGCCGGGGGTAACGTCGAACGGATCGACACGCTCGACCTTGGCCTGCCGGTCGGTCTCGAGCGCGACATCTCGCCTTTCGTCGCGACCCGCAACATCCCGTTCAGCAGCGGCGACGTCATCGTGCTTCACACCGACGGCGTGACGGAGGCGGAAGGATCAGGCGGCAAGCTGTTTGGTCTCGACCGGCTCAGCGAAAGCGCACGGTCGCGCTATGGCGGCAGCGCCGAAGAGATCAAGACGGGAATTGTCGACGACCTGATGGCATATATCGGCACACGGAAGATACACGACGATATTACACTCGTCGTCATGAGGCACAGGTGAGCACATGACAACTATGTATGGACCGGCCGACATTGCGATGGGCATGCGCGACAACATCAGCCGCGTCAGATTGTTTGACGGGCCGTTGGACCTGAAATGGCACCACTGCGCAACGACTTCGGACTTCATCGCCGATCTTTTCGCGCTGCCCTTCCACGCGTCACGAAACGACTACAAGGAAGTGCGCCACAGCATCGGATACCTGGTCAACGAGCTGATCGAGAACGCGGTGAAGTTTCGTGAGCCGGGCGAGATCATCGTCGAAGCATCGATGGATTCCGATAATTTCAAGGTGAAGGTTTCGAACATCGTTGCCGACAAGACCGCGGTGACGTTTCAGAAGCTTCTCTCCCAGATTACCATAGGCGATCCGGGCGACCTGTTGATCCAGCAGATCGAGGCAAATGCCGCCGATCCCGATGCTACGGGCTCAGGGCTTGGATTGCTGACGTTGATGAGCGACTATGGCGCCCGACTGGCATGGATCTTCAGCCCGGTTGAATCCAGCAACCGGGTTCACGTCGAAACCTACGCCACGATCCCGATCTCGCAGGCTCACTAAGGAAAGAACGAAGGCGCCCATGGAAGTAAGAACCGATGACTATCGCGTCTGGACCGAAAACAGCGATGTCTATTTCGATGGCTCCATGCGGCTTTCCGGCTCGGAAGCTTACGCGCCGGTACTGGCGGTGATGACGGCAATTCTCGCCGAAAAGCCTGAAACCATGACGCTCAACCTGACCGACCTCGAGTTTCTCAACTCATCCGGTATCAACCTTCTGGCAAAGTTTACCATCGAGGTGCGCAAGCACCCCGACGTGCAGCTCATCGTGCGCGGCAGTTCCGAGATACCCTGGCAGTCCAAGTCGCTGCCAAATCTGAAAAAGCTGCATCCGGCGCTGGTCCTGCAGATCGACTGAATCTCCGAGCAGCATGTAACGTCCGCAAAGCCGGACAGCAAAAAAGCCGCGGCATCGATGCCGCGGCTTTCTTTTCAAGACACGCCATCCGCTCAGTTGATGGCTGCGATGTTGCCCAGGCGGATGAACAGCGTTTCACCCGAGGAATCGTCGACGCCATCATTGTCGGTGACGACGAAGGCTTCGCCTGACGCATCGATGGCAAAGCCCTCGACCTTGTCGACGACGTAGCCGTTGGTGGCCGCCTTGAGATCGGGCACGAGATCCCGCACCAGGATCTTTGCCACCACCGGCAGCTCGCCGCCCAGCTTGACCGGCTTGAAGCCATCGAGCGCCACCGAATAAAGGCGCTTGTTGACGGCATCCTGACCGACCAGGTTGTCTCGTTCGACGACGAAGAGCTTGCCGTCATGGGCAGTGATTTCCGACAGGCCGACCCAGCCCTTGTCGGTCGCATCAAGAGCATAGCGTACCGCCGACCATTCCTTGTCCTTGGGCTTGTAGGCAAGAAGCTTGACCTGGCCCTTGGGATCGTCGGCCCATTCACGCTGGATTGCCATGACCAGAGTGAGGTCGTCGCCTTCGCCGACCGTGGTGATGCCCTCCAGGCCGAAACGGGTCTCATGCGCCAGCAGCTCCGCCGGGAACGCGATCTCGTCCTTGATCTCGCCCTTGGCGTTAACGTTGAAAATGGCGTGCGGGGTCAGCTTGTCGGTGCGGCCTTCGGAGGCGAGCCAGAAGCCACCCTTGCCGTCGGGTGCCAGGCCTTCGAGATCGAGCTTCTGCGCCGGCTTGCCATCACGTGTGACGATGGTCTTTGCGGTGATCAGGGCAGGGGTCTTGGTGGTGTCGAGGGTGAAGATCGCCGGCGCCGAGCGGTAGACCGAGTCCGACACCGCATAAAGCTTCCCGGCTTCCTTGGGATCGGCGGCGAGGCCCGAGAGAGCGCCCCAGCCGAGCGGCGTGCCGTCGTCATTGGAAGCTGCCACGATCTGCGGATAGACGGCTGCACCTTCGCCGAGTTCATAGACCATGACATGCGAACGGGCGAGGCCGTCCTCGACGAGGTCCGTCTCGTTGGCGGTGACCAGCAGGTTGCGCTGCGGGATGGCAACGAGGCCCTCCGGTCCGATACCCGAGGGCAGGAGCTGGACGAATTCAGGCTCCTTGCCGGTGTCCTTGTAGACGCCGATCAGCGACGCGCGTTCGGCGGCAACGAAGATGTATTTCTGATCGCCGAACTGGGCGAACTCCAGGCCTTCCGGCTCGATGCCCTTCTTGTTGCGGGCATCGGGATAGTGGCCGGCGGCGGCCGCCTGGTATTCGAAGGCGGGTCCGGACTCGTAGAGCACTTCGCCTGATTTGGAGAAGATGGTGAAGCCGCGCGCACCGCCCTTGTAGTCGCCTTCATTGGCAACGACGAGACGATCATTGTCGAGCCATTTCACCGCATCGGGTTCGCGAGGTGCGTTCTCGACCTTGCCGGTGAAGCTGAGCGCGCCGTCCTTCTTGGTGTCGACGTTCTCGAGTGTCACGTCACCAGCCGAAAAATGCGCGACGATCTTCCCCGAGGCGGCTTCGACGATGGCGATGTGGTTGTTTTCCTGCAGCGTGACGGCGATCTCGCCGGCTTCGTTGAAGGCGACGAACTCCGGCTCCGGATCTTCCGGCGAAACCGCTGCGATGCCGGTCAGGTCGACCGTCCTGATCGAAGCGCAGTCCACCCAACCGTCCTTAAGAGACACGATCTTGAGGTTGCCGGCGGGCAGTTGCGGCAGGGCGCCTTCGTTCAGCTCTTCGTCGCGCTCGTTTTCGATGGCAATGGCGAGGAACTTTCCATCCTTGCTCAGCGCCACGGAGTCGGGCTGGCCGCCGAGATCGCAGGAGGCCTCGATCGCCTTGGAGGCGAGGTCGATGATGGTCAGATTGCCCGAGGGCTCTTGCTTGTTCTTCGAGGTGTTGACGCCGGCGAAGACCTTGCCGCCCAGCACCGTGACGGAGGTCGGCTCGCCTTCGATCTTGACGATGCCGGCGGCCTTCGGTGCCTTGGCGTCGGTGATGTCGATGAAGCCGACTGCGCCGAGCGGGCTGTCGGAATAGACCAGCGTCATGCCATCTTCGGACGCGGCGATGATTTCAGACGACGTCAGGGTTGCGGCGTCTACGCCAGCCGGCAGATTGGTCGCGACCGGAAAGGTGGCGATCCGGTTGAAAGCCTGGTCGGCATAAGCAGGGAAGACTGCGGACGCCGCCAGCGCGGACGTCAAAAGCAGGAGCTTGCGTGACATGGGAAACCTCTTTGCCTGAACGGAATTGCGGTCTTCGTTTGGGGCAATGAGATTTCAGCGCGATGACAACAGGATGATGGTTTCATGACAAGGAACAACGAGCGCCCATGTCGATGACGCAAGTAACGCCGGCTGAAAAAAACCTCCCGGGCGACGATCGCCGCCCGGGACGCCTTGCTGGGTCAGGACGGTGTCGACCACTGGCCGCCCTTGTAGAGGCGCGTGGCGTTGGTCGATGTGAGGTCGATCTCGGTGGACATGGAGCGGGCCGAGCTGAACATCGTCGAGGTCCTGCTGGAACCACACCATCACCGTGCCGACAGGGGTCAGCGTGACCGAACCCTGAACCATGCCCTGCGATAGCCCATTGGTATCGCTGCAAAGTCGCACTTCAAGGTAGAACCCACCGCGCTACAACCAATTGCCGCGTAATCTATCTTATGGAACTCGTCATTACGCTGCGACCGGAAACTTCTTGTGCGTCACTCCGGAAGACCAGCCCTGCGAAAACCTTCGACGAAATGCGCAAGCGTGGCAGCGTCGCGGAACGGCTCAGTCGCAACCCAGTGGCGGGTGGTGTATTCGGGGTTGCCGACAAGAAACAGTTCGGCTTCCGCACGTGCGTCGTCGAGCCTGCCCAGTTGGGCGAGGCTTGCCGCCAGGAAACGACGCGAGCTCGTGCGATAGGTCTCGTCCCTGAGCAGCGTCTCGACGGCCGCTTCGTAGTCCCGGGCGGCATACTGCGCCTGGCCAAGCGTCAGATAGTACCAGCTTGCCGGAAACGGGTTCAGCCGAAACGCCTTACGGATGTGATCGAGGCCTTCGTCGATCCGGCCAGCAAGGATCGCGATGTCGGAAAGTGCCGCCCAGGTGTCGGCTTCATTCGGGTCGAGCTTGATCGCCCTGGCGAACTCCGCATCGGCCTCGGCGAAGCTTTTGTGGTAGGCAAGCAGATATGCCAGCACCCAGCAGCAGCCGGCGTCGCCGGGATCGAGCGCCACAGCCTTGCGCGCAAGGTCGAGCGCGACCTTGCGGGTGGGTTCTGCCGGTCCGCCGCTGTGCACCCATCCCATCCAGTGGTTCATGGCAAGCCAGCGATGGGCCTCGGCATAGTCAGGATCGAGCGAAATCGCCCGCGTCAGCATCAGATGCGCTTCACGCGCCGCTTGCGGTGAATCGTCCATCAGCTTGCGGGCGCGGACGCACAGGTCGTAAGCCTCAAGGCTTTTGGGCCGGATCCGCGGCGGCGGGGTGCGCAGCCGGCCAAGCAACGCCTCGACGATCTTGCCGGTGACTTCGTCCTGAACGGCAAAGATATCGGCCAGGCCGCGATCGAAACGCTCCGCCCAGAGATGATCGCCGTTCACCGCATCGACTAGCTGGGCATTGATACGCACCCGCCCCGCGGCGCGCCGGGCACTGCCTTCAAGCAGGTAGCGCACGCCGAGTTCGCTTGCGATCATGCGCACGTCCATCGCCCTCCCCTTGTATGCAAAGGACGAGTTGCGCGCGATGACGAACAGGCCGGGAACCCTGGAGAGATCGGTGATCAGGTCCTCGGTCAAGCCATCGGCGAACGACTCCTGCTCTGGATCTGTGCTGACGTTGACAAAGGGCAGCACGGCAATCGACGGCTTGTCGGGTAGCGGCAAAGGTTTTCGCCTGGCTTCGCCTAGCTGTTCGACCAACCCCGTGAAACGGTAGCCGACGCGCGGAACCGTGGAGATCCATTCACCGCCGTCGGCCGTGAGACCAAGCCATTTTCTGAGCTGTGCGATCTGAACGGTGAGGTTGCCTTCCTCGACCAAGGTGTCCGGCCAGGCCGCATCCATCAGTTCGGCCTTGCCGAGGATCTCGCCCGATCGCCCGACCAGTGCTGCGAGCAACTTCAGCCCGCGGTGGCTTATGGCAACGGGTTCATCGTTCCGGAGCAATGTTCCAGCGTCCGGATCAAGCACGAACGGACCAAAGGCGAAACGCGCTCCCTGCATGCCGCGCATCTATAGCCGGTTTGGAAGTTTTTGGAACTATTTGGCGGCGCTTAAGGACGAACGCCGTTCGTCTGCTGCAGAAGTCCTCCTCATCAGGTTGAAGGTCCAGCACCTCAAGCCGAAAGGAGGCAGCCCATGAACGACACTGATATGGTTATGCCGCCGCCACCTGAGACAGGAGGGGTGTCCCTGCTGGGCATCTTGGCAAACTGGCGTTGGCGGATACGCTTCCGCTGGGAACTCGAGCAGAAATGGAGATCCGATCCCCATCTGATCGACGATGTCGGCCTGACGACGCGACAGGTCGAGACGGAACTCACCAAACATTTCTGGCAAGCATGAGGCAAAGCTGCAATGACACCTGACGTCCAGCTTCTTCGTGCCGCTACGGTTCGCCGGCGCGCCTACGAGCCGGAGGCGGGCTGCCCTGTCTCGAGGTCCGCATGACCGCCGAAAGCAAGAGATTGGAGCGAGAGATCCCGTGGGCCGCGATGGCGGGTGTGATTGCCACCGTCACGGTGTTTGCCGTGGCACAGGGGCTGACCTATCCGCTGCTGAGTTTCATGCTCGAGCGACAAGGCACGACGCCGGGCCTGATCGGCCTCTCGGCGGCGATGACGCCGCTTGGCTTCATTGTGTCTTCGCCTGCGATTCCGGCATTGACGCGGCGCGTCGGTGCTGCACGTCTTGCCGTCCTCTGTTCGATGCTGGCAGCCGCCACCCTGGTGGCGATCGCCCTGACGCAGGACGTGTGGGCCTGGATGCCACTGCGTTTCCTGCTCGGCTTCTTCGCCAATCCGCTTTACGTGATCAGCGAAACCTGGCTGCTGGCGATCACGCCAGCATCCCGGAGAGGTCGCATCATGGGCCTTTATTCGGCGATCGTTTCCGGCGGCTTCGCCATCGGTCCGCTATCGCTCGGCCTGGTTGGTACCCAGGGCTGGCCGCCTTTTCTGGTCGGCATCGTGGCATTCCTTGCCTGCGGTCTGATCGTGCTTGCGGTCGTACAACGCATGCCGAGGATGCCCCATGACGGCGAGGCGACGTCGATCGGCGGCTTCTTCGCGCTTGCGCCTATGCTGTTGTTTGCGGTTTTCACCGCCGCCGCCTTCGAGCAGACCTTGATCTCCCTGTTTGCGGTCTATGGCGCAGCACTCGGCAGCGCCGAAGGCAGGATCGCTTCGCTCATCACCTGCTTCATCGCAGGCAACGCCTTGTTGCAGATCCTGCTCGGGCGCATGGCCGAGCAACTCGGCTCAAGGCGAACCATGCTGTTCTGTGTCCTGGCTTCACTGGCTGGCTGCCTGCTTTTGCCGCTGGTTTTCGACGCATGGCCGATCTGGCCGCTTGTTTTCCTCTGGGGCGCAGCGTCCTTCGGGATCTACACCATGGCACTGATTCAGCTCGGCGAGCGTTTCTCCGGCCAGACCTTGATCGCCGGCAATGCGGGCTTCGCGCTTGCATGGGGCATCGGCGGCATCGTGGGCTCGCCTGCGACGGGCCTGGCGATACAACTGATCGGACATCAGGGACTGCCATTGGCGCTAGGCTTGGTATGCGCGGCGCTGGCAATGTGTCTGCTGGCGGAACGCCGACATGGTCGCACAGGCATCGACGGCGCCCCGGAGTAGAGCGGTCATATGCCTGACATATCACGGCAACAAAACGGCGCCGAAAGACGAGACGAGGCATGACATGGCGCAGATCATTTTCCTGCATGGGGCATCCAGCAGCGGAAAATCCACCATCGCTAGAGAACTGCAAGCCCGCATCGAAAAGCCGTTCTGGCACATTTCGATCGACCACCTGCGCGACTCCGGCGTTCTCCCCCTCAGCCGCTTCCGCAGCGGGGAATTCGTCTGGACCGAATCCAGGAAGGCTTTTTTCGACGGCTTCCACGCGTCGCTTGCCGCCTATGCCGACGCCGGCAACAACCTGATCCTTGAACACATACTGGATACACCAGGGTGGCTTGAGACGCTTTCTGGCTCTTTGGCGCAACATGACGTGTTCTTCGTCGCCGTTCACTGTCCGCTGGAACTGCTGATCGAACGCGAAAGCGAGCGCGGCGACCGGCTGATAGGAAGTGCCAAACGCGACTACGAGACAATCCATCTCGGCAAGACCTACGACCTGGAACTGGACACGACGGATGGCGTTGATGCCAATGTCGCAACAGTGCTCGACGGTTGGCGTCAGACCGAACGCAGTTCCAGCTTCAGCCGGTTCCGGCTCTGACCGACGGTCACGCCTTCAGAAAGCTGTCGGCCAGGCGCGTCTCGCCAAACCAGTTGATGCGGTTGATGGTAATGTAGCCGGCATCGATGGTGCTGTTCTCGTCACCCTCGACACTCGTCCGCTCACGGCCTCGGGGCACGACGAGCACGGTGCGGTCACCGTCCTGTTCGACGATTTCCGAACGCCGGGCGATCTTGTCGCGGCCGATCTTTGGCTGACGGATTTCGGCCGGCAGCGATGACGGCAGGTTGATGCTGAGCCAATGGCCCTCCAGCACCCATTCCGCCCGCTTGCGCCACAGGTCGGCGATCAGGCCGCCGAGCCAGGTATCGTCGCCGGGCCGAATGTCAGGCGACTTGACCTGGGAGAAACCGATTGCCGGAACGCGCCAGAAGCTGGCTTCACGGGCAATGCCGAGCGTACCCGAATAAGCTAGATCCTCGGCAACGTTGCGGCCGTCATTAATGCCGCCGAGAACGAGGTCGGGCTTGTCGTCGCCGGCAAGCAGCCAGGTCATGGCAGTGACGACGCAGTCCGCCGGCCGGCCGGAGCAGGAATACCAGCGTTCGGCGGTGCGGCGCATGGTGATCGGTTCGGCCATGGTGAGGGAAGGCCCGGCGGCCGTGTGCTTGCGCTCGGGCGCGACGACCCAGACATCGTCGCTGATGGTTTGCGCTGCCGCCACCAGACGGGCCAGGCCCGGCGCAGCGATGCCGTCGTCGTTGCAGATCAGGATTTTCATGGCGGACCTCAAGAAGCGAGAGTGTAGCTGTCGCCGGTGCGCAGGTCGACGCGCAGCGAGGGTATGTGCGGCACAAGCTCGGCAAGCATGTCGGGCGGACAGGAATGGCCAAGCGCCAGCGGCCGGCCGGCACCTTCCCAGATAGCGAGATTTCCTGACAGCGTCGGATGCGTCGGCATGCGGATCCAGCCGGCACGGCCAGCCGCATGCAACGCCTCGCCCGGCGAACCCGCAGGCAGATGGCCGGTGAGCAGGATGGGATAGCCGGCAACGTCGGCCAGCGGCAGAAGCATGGCTGACGGCCCGGCCTTGCCCATGCCGTCATCGGCGAGAAGCGGGCAGGCCGGCAAGGCGTCGCCGTCATGCCAGTCGGCGGCATCAGTCAGCCTCCGCTGCAACAGTGGCACCACCGCCGGATAGAGAGCCGACCTCGCCTCGATCTGAGCCGCGAGCGAGGCCCGCATGCTGGCGTGGATGGCGAAGGGTCCATCGAGTATGGCCATGAGCTCGAGCGAGCGGCCGGAAAGCGGCGTCGGCAGCAGGCAGCCACCGGGACGGGCAGCGACCCACTCGGCGATTGCCTGCGCGCGGGCTGCACCGCCGACCGGATCAGCGCCATAGGACGCATCGAACACCAGGAGATCGCAAGGCGGCATGGCGTCCATGACGAACACGCTGCTGTCCGGAACCACGTCGGCGGAATAGACAATCTTGCGGCTGCCGTCGTCGACCGTGAACCAGACTCCGCCGACGACATGGCCGGAACGGCCTGTCGCTATGCTCAGCCCATCAATGGTCAGGCTGTCGCCCGGCTCGAAGAGTTCTATCCGGTCCTTAAGAAGCGGAAAGCGCCTGAAGTCGTCCGGATCAGCATAGGCGCGCAGCGTTGCTGGGGCTTCATCGAGCGTCTCGGAAGTCATCAGGATGCGACCGCCATAGCCTTGCGAAAGCAGCCAGCTCAGCGCGCCGACATGGTCTTCATGGGCATGGGAAATCAGCACCGCGTCCAGCTCGTTGATACCGCCAGCAAGCACCGGGTAGTAGTCCGGGCCGGAAGCGCCGACCTTGATGCCGGCATCGAGCAGGATGCGCCGGCCGCCGCCTGAAATGGCAACGCTGGTGCGCCCCTTCTCACCAAAGCCTCCGCAGAGGTCGATATGCATGCTCATGCCGCAGCACCGGGGATCAGCCAACCGGAGGCGATGCGGACGCGCGCCCTGGCACCGGCCTCGAAGGGGTTGGGATCGGGCTGCTCGAAGTGCAGCAAAACTGAAGGGTCCGCATCTGGCGCCAACTCGATGCGCGCCACGCCACCCTTGTAGACGGCGCGCCTGACCGTGCCGTCGATGCCCGGCTCGCTCGAGGTGGCTGCCGAGATTTCCGGTGCGCGGCAGCATATCTTGGCGCCGGCGCGTGGCGCTTCATCAGGACGGCAGCGGACGACAACCTCCTGGCCGAGCACGCTGACCTTGATATGGCCGCCTTCGGCCGGGCTCAGCACCTGAGCTGGAATGACGATGCCTTCGGAGATGAAGGAGGCGACCATCTCGTTGGCCGGCTCACGATAGAGATCCCGGGGTGCTGCGAGCTGGGCCAGGCGGCCGTTGTCCATGACAGCGATGCGGTCGGCCAGCGCCATGGCCTCGGCCTGGTCGTGGGTGATGTAGACGATCGTCGTGCCGGTGCGTTTGTGGAAGGCAGCGAATTCGTCCTCCATGGCAGCACGCAGGTGGACGTCGAGATTGGCCAGCGGTTCGTCGAACAGCACCAGCGAAGGTGCAGCGACCAGGCAGCGGGCGAGCGCAACGCGCTGGCGTTGGCCGCCGGACAGATTGGCCGGACGGCGATCGCCAAAACCTTTGAGGTCGACCAGCGCCATGGCGTCCTCGACCCTGCGCTTGCGGGTCTCGGCATCGACTTTGGCGACCTTGAGCGAGTAGCCGATGTTTTCGGCAACTGTCATGTGCGGCCACAGCGCATAGTTCTGGAAGACGATGCCGACGCGCCGCTTCTCCGGCGGAACGCAGCCCTCGGCGGTGGAAACGACCTCGCTGCCGATGCGGATGTCGCCTGAGGTGACGTTCTCGAACCCGGCGACGAGGCGGAGCAAGGTGGTCTTGCCGCAACCCGATGGCCCCAGAACGGCGAGGAACTCCCCGTCCCTGACATCGATGGAGACGTCCTTGACGGCATCGAAATCGCCGAAGGTCTTGGTAACGCCGTTGATGGTCAGTCCCGCCATGGGAGCACTCCGCTGGGTAGGTGGGCGGCAAGCTGGTTTGCCAGCAGCATCAGGACGAAGGTTATCGCCACGGTGATCGCCGAAATTGCCGACGCGTAGTTGGAATCGCCGCCTTGCTCGAAGGAAAACATCAAGACGCCAATGGTCTCGGAACCGGACGACCACAGCAGCGCCGAAACCGTGAGCTCGCTGAGCGCTGTCATGAAGATGAGCAGCCCGCCGGCAAGTGCTGCCGGGGCGACGAGGGGAAAGATGATGGTGCGCATGCGGGTAAACAGACTCGCTCCGGCGACCCGCGCCGCTTCTTCGAGCGCTCTGTCGATCTGGTGGTAGCCAGCGATCGTTGGCCGCAACGCCAGCACCAGGAAACGGGCGAGATAGGCGTAGAGAATGATCCAGACGGTGTTGTAGATCTGGACGCCGGTGAACGGGATCGGCTTGAGGAACATCAGCAGGGACGCGATCGCCAGCACCACGCCCGGCAGGGCGTAGGGCAGCTCGACCGCTAGGTTCAGGTACTTGACCCACTTCTTGCCACTCCAGGCGACGAGATAGGCGACAGGGATGGCGACCAGCACGGCGAAGGCCGCAGCTGAAAAGGACAACACGAAGCTGTTGAGGAAGGCCCGCCGGGCCGCGCCATATTCGAACAGCACAAAGCGGTAGTTGTCGAGCGTGGCAGTGGCAGCGTTGAGCGGAATGCCGTAACCGGGCACCAGCGAACTCAGCAACAAGCCGAACAGCGGCAGGATCAGGATCAGTATGATCAGGCACCACATCATGACCTGCACCGGGATCCGCCACTTGCCGAGTTCGTAGGGCTCGGCAGCGAGCGACGTCGAACTGATGCGGTAGTCGCGGCGCCGGCTCATCACTTCCTGGGCAAGGATGCCCGCCATGGCGATCAGGCCAATCAACACCGACAGGAAAGCCGCGTCACCAAGCACGGCAGGGCCGCCGCCGGCGAGCCTCTGGTAGATCAGCGTCGGCAGCACGAGATAATTGGCGGGAATGCCGAGGAAGGCAGGAATGCCGAAATTGCCGACGCAGGAGACAAAGGCGAGCGCGGCCGCAGCAACGACCGACGGGGTCATCAACGGCAAGACGATGGTGTGCAGCACAGTGAACCATCCAGCACCACTGGCGCGAGCAGCCTCGACCAGTTCACGCGGCAGCTTCCTCAGCCCGGCGCGCACGAGCAGGAAGACCAGCGGCCCATATTGCACGCCAAGCAGCAGGATGATGCCCTCGGGCGAATAGAGCGGATTGCGGCTGCCGAGCGGCGGCGCGATACCCAGCATCTTGAGCAGCGGGCTTGCCGGTCCGAACAGTTGCAGCCAGGCAAGTGCGGTCACCTGCGGCGCGATCATCAGCGGCATGACGTAGCAGAGCACGAAGGCGCTGCGGCCGCGCACGTCGGTGAGGGTCACAAGCAGCGCGACCGACGTGCCGAGGATCACGGCGAGCGCGGTGCCGAAGAAGCCGACAACGAGCGTATTGCCCGTGGCGACCCAGGTCGTCGCGTTGGTCAAGCCTGAGCTGATCGCTGCGGTGGACAAGGTGCCGCCCGGCGCAAAGATCTCCTGGATCAGGCGCAGCATTGGCAGGATCGACAGCAGCACGATGAGTGCGGCGACCACCATCGTCATGGCCCATTCCTGGCCGCGACCCTGATTCAGCCTGACAGACATTTTTTCGGTTCCGGAAAACAGGGCGGCTCTCCCTTGCAAGGGTGCCGCGCGATACTGGCACATCAGCCAGTTCAAATCTGGAGAAACCCGGAAGGCCGAGGGCCTTCCGGGTTGAACAATCAGCCGCCGAACAGGCCGGAGAACTTGGCCTTGTCGGCTTCGATCTTCTCGACGATCGCCTTGACATTGAAGTTCATGACCTTGACCTCGACGCCTTCTGGCAGCCAGGCAGGCCGACCGACGGAGGGCTTGGCCGGCAGGTAACCCTGATCGAGCGCCAGCCTCTGGCCGTCATCGGAGAGAATGAAGTCGACGAACTGCTTGGCGGCCGCGACGTTCTTTGCCGTCGAAAGGATGGCCACCGGTTCGGTGACGGCGGGCACGCCCTCGGACGGGAAAACGAACTCGACCGGCGAGCCCTTGGCCTTGGCATTCATCGCCATGAAGTCGACCAGGATGCCGTAAGGCTTCTCGCCGCTCGCAACTGACTTCAGCACGGCACCATTGCCACGAACCGAAATGGTGTTGTTGGCCTTGAGCTTGTCGAAATAGTCCCAGCCATAGTCGGCATTGCCGGTGAAGCCGGAGAGCAGGTAAGCGGCGGCGCCGGAGTAGAGCGGGCTCGGCATGACGATGCCGTTGGCATAGGCAGGCTTGGCCAGATCGGCCCAATGCTCGGGCTTTTCGGCGGCGGCGGTGTTGTAGGCGATGCCTGTCGTGATCAGCTTGGAACCGAAGTACGTCTTGTCGGCGTCATAAGAATCCGCTGCAAAGCCGTCAAGCTTGGCCTCGGCATAAGGCATCAGACGGGCGTCCTTCTTCAGCAGCTCCATCGAGACAGCATCGGCGATCAGCAGGACGTCCGGCTGCGGGCTGTTTGCGGCAAACTCGGCGGCGAGCTTGGCGAGGATATCGCTGGTGCCCGAGCGGTAGACCTGCACGTCGACGTCGGGATGTACCTTCTTGAAGGCCTCGACGGTCTTGGTCGCATCGGCTTCCGGCTGCGAGGTATAAAGGGTCAACGTTTCAGCGCTGGCAGCTCCGGCAAAGAGCACCACGGCCAGGGCGAGCTGGCTTGCGGCCAGCCTGGCGAATGTCGTTTTCATGAAACCTCCTGTTGTGTCCACACATGGCAAGTCGGCTTCAGATCCGCGTGCCACGACCTCCCTACACAGCGCGTTTGACACTTGGGTGACGGAACGCTGACACATTTATGATATGATCATTTGTTGCATGTCAAATACAAATGAACATACTGCATTGCGAAATTTCTGACGTAAAAGGCGTCTCCGGCTGGACATCCAGCCCTTGCGCGAGACAGCAGAAACGCCATTGTTCAGAATCGTCATGGCGCTGCGGGAGAGACTGGACGGGGATGCGCACGAAGCAGGAAATGCCGGTCGAGCCAGGTGCCGCCATGGTCTCGTCCGATCTCACGGTGAAGACCGCTTGGCTCTATTATGTCGAAGGCCTGACCCAGGAGCAGATTGCCGACAAGCTGAAGGTGAGCCGGGTCAAGGTGATGCGCACGCTCGCCGCCTGCACGACCGACGGCGTGGTGGTGACGACAATCAACGCCCAGACCGCCAGGCAGGTCGAACTCGAGCGAGCTTTGGAAAAGCGGTGGGGCCTCGATGCCGCAATCGTCGTGCCGACCCCCTCCGACGACGAACATCTGGAACGGGCGATCGGCCACTCGGTGGCGCTTTATCTCGACCAGCAGATGCAGGACGGCATGACGCTGGCGATTGGCGGCGGGGCCACATTGCATTCCAGCATCGGCTTCCTCAGCCGCAGGCACCTCAAGGGTGCGAGCGTCGTTGCTCTCGTCGGCAGCCTGCCGCACTCGCAGTGGATCAACCCGTCGACGGTGGCTGCCAGGGTGGCCGAGGCCTTCGACGTCGACAGCTATCAGATCACCGCGCCTGTCATCACCCACAGCCCAGAACTGCGGGACCTGTTGTGGGCCCAGCCGGAATTGCTTGACGTACGCAAGCGCGCGGCCAAAGCCGATGTCGCCCTGCTGACCGTTGGTGAGATGTCGGCCAACGCCACCATCTTCAGACACGGCATCGTGCCGCAATCCTTCGTCGCCCCGCTCAAGGCCAAGGGCGCTGTCGCCAACATGTTGTGTTACTTCATCGACGCCGACGGCAGGATGGTCGACCACGAGGTCAATGACAGGGTCATGGCGATCGATCTCGAGGCCGTCAGCGCCGTGCCGAACCTGGTCCTTGCCGCCGGCGGCAAGCGCAAGATCCCGGCCATTCGCGCCGCCCTTGCCGCCGTCAACGCCAATGTGCTGATCACCGACAGCGACAGCGCAGCAGCGCTGACCTAGCTGTCCTGCGGGCAGCGGCTTAGAGCAGCCCTCTTTCGCGCAGAAAATCCTCGATGCCGACATGGGTCATGGCCTCGAATTCGGCGATGGCCTCGGCCATCTTCCGGCGCTGCGCGGCGAGCAAGGTGAAGACCTGGCGCATTTCACCGGAGACGCCGAACCGGCCCCAGCGCTCGGCGATATGGCTGGGAAGGCCGATATCGGCACAGAAGGCTTCGAGGCTGCCGTAGCCGAGTTCCGTGACAAAAGCCCTCGCCGCCTCGGGCGACATGCGCTCTTCGACGGCGTGGTCATGCAGCCGCTGCGCGATAAGCCTGACGTCGGAAGGCGACGCCCTCATGACCTTGCTGACCAGGGAACGGACATTCTCCGGGTTGAAATCAGGCATGGGACCTCCAATGGTGGCAAAGCTATCCGGTTCGTCCGGCGGCTCGTCGAGCAAGCCGCCATTCGCGATCATGCAGGTCACGCCGGTGGATGACAAGCACGGCAGGCATTTGTAGCTCAGGGCGCTTCGATCATCCGCCTTGCGCTGTGTTCATCGGTGATCAGCACCGTCGGCTTGACCAGCTTCATCGCGCCGAGCAGCGCGTCGATCTTGTCTGAGCCACCCGAAGTCAGGATGCGTAACGGCGCACGCAGGATGCGGTCGACATCGACCGACATGCCGAGCTGGTTGATGGGATGGTCGACAAGCTTGCCGGCGCGGTCGAAGAAATGGAACAGAAGATCGCCGACCGCGCCCTTGGCAGCCAGCTTCTCGCGCTCGGCCTCGGTGAGGAAGCCGCCGCGATAAAAGGTCGAGGCCGAGGCAATGTCGCCGACGCTGACCAGCACCGCATCAAGCGAATCCGCGAGTGCAAAGACCTCGGACAGTCCGCAGCGCTCGATGAGCGCACGCTTGGTCTCGACGCTGTCGACCACGGCTGGGGCCGGAATGAGATAGCCGTCACCCTGGAAGGCCTGGGCAAAACGCCAGGCGAATTCGGCCGGGTTGGTGCGGCGTGCGACGCCAACGCCGCCGAGCAGCGAGATGACGCGGAAATCATTGAGTGGCTTGCCGCTGATGTAGGGCAAGGTGCCAGTGAGCGTGCGGCCCCAGCCGACGCCGACGGACATGCCCGACTTCATCGCCTCGGACAGATACGCGCCGGTTGCCGCTCCAATCGTCGGGATCGGATCCGAGCCCTCCCCCGAGAGCGGTGCGACGATGGCCCGCTGCACGCCGAACTTCTGCTCCAGCGCCCGCTCCTGGCGGACGATCTCGGACAGGTCACCTTCGATGGCAATCTTGATCTCGTTGCGCAGGCGCGCCTCGGCGAGCATGCGCACGACGGTGACGCGTCCGACGCCGAGCACCTCGGCGATGTCGTTCTGGGTCATCTGTTCGATGAAGTACATCCAGGCGGCGCGGACGCGCAGGCGGTCAGCCCGGCTGTCGGTCGGGGAACCCTCGACATCCTGAGGTGTCTCGGCGGCACGCGATTTTCCACCCGACCCTTTGACACCCTTGCTCACGCCATTCCCCCCGTTTCATTTCACATCACTTTTCAAGGAACCGAGGCAAGGTCAAGCGGCGAGGTGTCGCGATTGAATTGCACCCCGTGCAAAAGAGTGCTGCAATGCCTCGAGTCTGCGGCTTCGTCATGTAACCGCAGCGGCAGCCAGGGAATGCATGAGATGCTGAGAAGTCTTTCGGAAGATGTTGTCGTCAACATCAAGGATCGCCTCCGCGACATGCGCCATCTTGTCCGCTCCAGCCGCCACGACAATCCCGGCGGACCACGCCGGCCACAGATGGCCGAGCCGTTTGCGCCCCCGGCCGAGATCGAGCGCCTGCTGGGCCGTGCGGCAAGCGTGGTCGACGACACGCTGACCGTCGCCGAAACGGTTTCGCGCACGCTGCTGCCGATGGTGCGCACCGGTGACAGCGCCCGGCTGCATGGCTTCGACACCTATTTCGCAACCGGGCGCTCGGCCCCGGTCGAGGGCGAGCGCTTGTTCCGCCGCGATCTTTATGCAGCTTTCAAGGCCATGCCACGAAAGGCAGCCGGCGATGGATTGCCGCTTCACGAAGCAGGTTTCAGCCAGGCGCATCTGGCCGTCCGCAAGAAGCATGGCGGTTTGCTCACCGCCATGCACATGGCGAGCCCGGAGAGCCGGCTTGAAGCCGTCGCTGCCGTTGCCGCCGCAACGTTTGTCGAACTGCTTGCCTGCCAGCCCCTGTCTGGCGACGAGGCAATGGCACCTGCTCTCGTGCCGCTTGCGCCGATGGTTCTTGCCTCTGCCATCTTGACGCTGTCGCCGTCAGGCATGAGTGACGCCGACCTGCTGGAGGCCACCGGTCTGGCGGCGGACGCCCGCCGCGAGCGCATCCTGCGCGCACTCGACAGCGCCGAACCCATCAAGGAGCTTGGCGCCGTCTTCCGGGTGCTGCTCGCACATCTGCCCTGATCCGGCTAGCCGCCGAGCTCGGCTATCCGCTTCTTGGCGCGCTGGATCGAGGCCGGGCTCATCGACAGCTCGGTCAAGCCCATGCGCAGGAATTCCGGGATCAGGTCCGGCCGCCCGGCCGCCTCGCCGCACATGCCGACCATGATGCCCGCCGCTGCCCCTGCCCTTGCCGTCATCTCGATCGCCGACATGACAGCGACATTGGTCACGTCGTTGAGCTTGGCGACAGTCGGGTTCAGCCGGTCGGCGGCCATGATGTACTGGGTCAGGTCATTGGTACCGATGGAGAAGAAGGCGACTTCTTTCGCCAGCGCCGGCGCAATCAGAACCGCAGCCGGCGTCTCGATCATGACGCCAAGCTGAAATTCGCCGAAGGCTACCTTCTCCGCCGCAAGTTCGGCCTTGCAGGTTTCGATCAGCGCGCGCGTGGCGCGCACTTCCGCCACGTCGGCGACCATCGGCAGCATCACCTTGACGTTGCCATGGACGGCTGCGCGCAACAGCGCTCGCAGCTGCGGCTTGAAGATGTCGGGCCGGTCAAGGCACATGCGAATGCCGCGCCAGCCGAGGAACGGGTTCTCCTCCGGAGGAAACTCGATGCCGGAGATCGGCTTGTCGCCACCGATGTCGAGCGTGCGCACGATAACAGGATGAGGCGCGAAGGCCTTGGCCAGCGCCGCGTAGGTCTCGGCCTGCATATCCTCGGATGGCAGGTGCATATGGCGCATGAACAGAAGCTCGGTACGGAACAGGCCGACGCCCATGGCCCCCGCCTCGCGAGCAGCGTCTATCTCTTCCAGCGAGCCGATATTGGCAGCCACTTCGATGACCGTGCCGTCGGCGCGACGCGGGGTGGTATCGCGGAACGCCTTCAGCGCCTCGCGTTCGCGGGCCGCCTCGTCGATGCGGGCGCGGAAACGGTCGAGCACCGCACCATCGGGGTCGCCGACGACATGACCACGATGGCCATCGAGCGCGATCTCGCGTGCCTTGGCGAGTTCATGCACCTGCGCGCCCATGCCGAGCACGGCAGGAATGCCATGGGCGCGGGCGATGATGGCGATGTGGGATGTAGCTCCGCCATGGCCGCAGACGATGCCGCCAATGCGCTTGAGCGGTGCGCGTGCCAGGTCCCATGCGCCGATGTCCTCGGCGATCAGGATCGCCCCCTTGGGAATGTCGTCGAGGCTGATGTCGGCCTGGCCGAGCAGCGCCAGGCAGATCTGGCGGCCGACCGCCTGCACGTCATCGGCGCGGGCGTTGAGATAGGGGTCGTCGACCTGACCGAACTGCGCGGCAATCTTGGCGGCGGCCCCGATAACCGAGGTGACCGCGTCGCTGCCGGTGTTGATGGTGGCGACAACTTCGTCGCGCAGTTCGTCGTCAGCGGCTATGTCGCGCAGCGCGGCGATGATGCCACGGTCGTTCGCCGACAGCGTGGCCGATGCCAGCGAGGCGTTCATGCGCGCCTGCACGGCTTCGACGGCCTCCGCGAAGCGAGCCAGTTCAGCGTTGATGTCGCCGGACGAAAGCGTCCGGCGTTCCGGCTTGATCTCCGGAGGGAAGTGAGCGAAGGCGGCACCGACGGCATATCCCTCGCTGGCGGCAACACCCTTCAATGCACCTGATACCTCTTCCTCGAATGCTGCCGGCTTGGTTGGCTCGACCTTCAGGGTCACGCCAGCGGCAGAGGCAGCATCCGGCTCAGCCGGTGCCTGCTCCTCTGTGAGGCCAGCGAGCGGGTTTTCGAGATAGCCGACCAGTGCTTCCACAGCCTCTATCTCGTCAGCACCCCTTGTGCGGATCGTGACCTCGTCGTTTTCCTTGACGGCAAGCAGCATCAGCTTGACCGCGCTCTTGGCGCTGGCCGACTTGCCATCCTTGATGATCTCAACCTCGCTCTCGAAGCTCTTGGCGAGCTTGACGAAGCGGGTCGCGGGCCGGGCATGCAGCCCTTCATGCACTCTGACGATCGTCGAGCGTTCCATAGGCAGGTCTCTTGTTCCAGTTCAGTATGACGGGCGTGGCACGCGGCGATCAGCGGCCGATGGTAATGGCAGCGCCGGTCTTGAGGGCAGCGACCAGCACTCCGCCTTCGACCGCCGAGGCGCAGATTTCGCCTGGCCGCTCGGCAGCGGCAGCGCCGTTGAAATTGATGACCACGTGGCCGATCTCGCGCACCTTGTTCCAGGCGCTGTCACCCATGGCGGTGATGGTGCCCTGGAGTTCGCCAATGGCTATTGACGCGCCGACGGCGGGCGCCGCGTCGCTTGGCCCGACTTCGGCTTTGTGCAGCACCGACACCTCGGCCAGTTCCGGCGGAGCGCCGTCAGCGAACAGGATCAGCACGCCGCCTTCGGCCAGCTCTGCCACTTCCGGTCCGATTGCCGTGATGTGCGTCTTGAGATGAACCGACATGATCGAAGCCTTTCTATGGAATCCAGGCCGATATGCCTGCCTGGACGATGTTCGGTGCCGGCCTGAACCGGCGATTGAAGATGCCCGGCGGCAGCATGTGCCGCCGGGCAAGGGGTATCAGAACACGACCAGGCTGACCGCCCAGGCGATGAGCACCGACACCGGGCCCATAATCTGGCGGCTGATCAGAACGGCGGGAACGCCGATCTCGATGGTCTTCGGCTTGGCCTCGCCGAGGGCCAGGCCGACCGGGACGAAGTCGCAGCCGACCTGGGTGTTGTAGGCAAACAGCGCCGGCAGTGCCATCGCCGGCGAGATCGTGCCGTTGGCGATCTGCGGGCCGATGATCGCCACGCCGATGACCTGGGCGATGACCGCACCTGGCCCCAGAATTGGTGACAGGAACGGCAGGCCGCAGATGGCCGAGATGACCAGCAGGCCGACGATGTTGTTGGCCAGCGGTCCCATCGGTTGGGCAAGCACGTCGCCGATGCCGGTGTACAGGATCAGGCCGATCAGCATCGTCACGAACGCCATGAACGGCAGCACGTTGCGGACGACCTGGTCGATGGTACGGCGGCCGGCATTGAAGAAGATGTTGACGACGCGGCCCATGACGCGGCCTACGCTGGCGATCAGGTTGATGAACCCGCCATCATTGGTCGGCACGGGGGCTGCCTTGGCCGCCGTCGCGAACGAGGTGTTGTTCGCGTTGGAGGCAGAACCTGCCGATGTCACTGCTTCCGAACCGTCGGCCATGGTGATGTCGCTTTCCTTGACGCCCGACACGTAGATGTCCTCGGTGATGAACTGGGCGAGCGGACCCGCCTGCCCCACCGGGGTGAGGTTGACGGTAGGAATGCGCTTGCGCGGATAGACCCCGCAGCGCGCGGTGCCGCCACAGTCGACGACCACCACCGCCATCTCGCCTTCGACCGGCGGCGACTTGAAGCCGTCGACGGCTTCGGCGCCGGTCATCTCGGCGATGCGCGCAGCGACCGGGTGAATGCCGCCACCGGTGACGGAGACGACCTTGTTGCGTTCCGGCGTCGGCTGGACGACCAGGGGACCGCCCCAGCCGCTTTTGCCGCGGGAAATCTTGACTGCCTTGTAAGACTTGGCCATGTGCCCCTCCCCGCCCTTACAGCTCGACGCCCTGGCGGCGTGCCATGATTGCGGTGATGCGCTCGGTCAGCATGCCCTTGAGCAGGATGACGACGAGGCCGACGATGGCGTACCAGATGGCGACCTGGATGTGATAGCCGCCGGGAACAGCGCCCTTCTTCTCAAGCTCGAGCAGAGCCACGAGGATGCCGCCCCAGACGAAGTATTCGCCCGGATTGATGTGCGGGAACAGGCCGAGAGGTGGATGCACATAGGACACCGCCGCATCGTAGAAGGCGGGCTTGTGCTTTTCTTCAAGGAATGAGCCGAAGGTGTAGGCCATCGGATTGGTCAGGAAGAATACCGAGATCAACGGCAGAACCGTATATCGGGTCAGCGCGATGCGGCCGGCGCCGCGAGCGATGCCATGCACCCTCTCCTCGCCGACCAGTTCGGTCAGCGCGTAGAAGGCCGTCATCAGCACGACGAGCGTCGGGATGATGCCGGTGACGAAGCCGGCGAAGACCTCGCCGCCCTTCTGGAAGATGCCGATGAAGTATTTGCCGATGCTGGTGAGCCAGCCGAGCTGCTCCTCCTGGGCAACGGTGTTGAGCTTTTCCTTGAACTGCTCAACGGTCAGGTCGCCGCTCGCCTGGGCGAGCACGACGAGATCATTGGTTGCTCCCTTGACGGCGAGCTTGCCGTGAATTGCAGCATCCGTGGCCATCGAACCCGCGACGTGCAGGTTCTGGACGGCCATATCGGCGTGCTGCGCCAACATAGATAGGACTGACATTTCTCCTCCTTGATATCCTCACCCAAGAGATCGCGCCCGAAGGTGCAGTTCCCTACGTACCCACTGGCTTGAGGCCGGCGAGGCCGGGCCCCTTTGGCTCGAGCCGCGTACGATCGACCTGCTCGACCGCCTTCTTCACGGCTTCCGCCACACCGGCTTCCCCCTCTCCCAGTACAGCGGGATTGGACCGGAGCTGATCGAGGGAAATTCCCTCCAGATTTTCATGACGCTTGAACTTGGCGAAGACCGAACGCCCGGTCATGGTCAGCACGCGCTGGACTTTGAGGTCCGGCGTGACCACGATCAGCGCGATCGTCCCCTTGCCGAGGCGGCCGCGACAATTGCCGGCGCCGACATAGCCATCCTGGTACTTGGCCGTGATGCCCTTGAAGACATCGGCGTAGTGCCGCATCTGGATCCACACGCCAAGCGACTGTAGCGCCCAGACGACGCCCAGAAGCAGCAGTCCCCACTGCCAGATTGCCATAAGGCTCCTCCTCCCGAAGTCCTCCGGAGCGGCGATATGCTGAGCCGCTCACATATCAATCAAAGAACATTTGTCTTTACGAATGTCAATATGTATAACTTTTGGGCACCTCCGCATGGTGGTTTCGATCCACAGCGGCATTTGGCATTTTGCCTGCCGATGGTATCTTCGGGCAGGGCAGGAGCACTGCGACGATGGACCTGATCTTCAAGAACGAGCTGGCGCTAGTGCCCGACCTCCGCCACAGGCTCAGGCAGCTGCGCTGGTTCCGCACGACCTTCCGCAACAGTGCGCGTGCCATCACCGCCCGCTATGGCATCCGCTTCGACATCGACGAGAAGAGACTGACGCGCATCTTCCTCGACTGGGTCGAGATCGTAAACGCCCAAAAATCATATGCACAACTCGACCGCGCCGACTTCATCGTCTACGCCGCCGGCCTCGCGCTCAAGGAACTGATCAAGCAAGCTCCAGTGCAAGTCGACAATGCGCGGCCTCAGGATGCGTCGACACCGGCGCATGCCATTCCCGAAATCGTAAGGTTCTGGCCGGAGGGTTTCGTCTACACGAACTTCTGCGTCTGCTCGATTGCCGTGCTGTTCGAACAGGAGTTCGGCGAAGCCCCTGCCCTCGACGCCTGCGCCGACGACCTCAGGACCTGGTGGTCCTATAAGGAGAACACGGCGGAGATGCCGAGCTATGCTGTCGCCTATCTCGACCGCTTCCTTGGCGCCGAGCCCAACTGGCTCGCCCCCGACCTGCCCGAAGAGCGCAGCGCCATTCAGCGCGCGCTTCAGGCGTCACTGCGGCGCGAGGCGATCGACCAGGACTAGATCTTAAACCATCCGCGGCTGTGGCGCGGCATGGCCGCAGCAGCCTCATTTCGACAAACCATGGCCTGAGCGCCGCATATCTTCCTGGAGTTCGACTTGCCCAACGACAGCCTGGTGATTTTCGATTGCGACGGGGTTCTGGTCGACAGCGAACCGCTGGCCGCCCTTGCCTATGTGCGCGCCTATGCCAAGAACGGGCTCAAGATCGAGGCAGAGGTGATTTCGCATTGCGTCGGCATGAAGCAGGCCGACATCATCGCCAAGATCCACCAGCTCACCGGCCATTTGCTGCCCGACGACGCCACCGACGATATCTGGGGTGAGACCAGGGCTCTGTTCACCGAACAGCTGGCATCGACACTCGACATCGCAGCGTTCCTGTCCAGGCTGGCTGTCGCCCGCTGCGTCGCTTCGTCCTCATCGGTCGAGCGCATCAACCACAGCCTCGAGGTCACCGGCCTCGCGCATTATTTCGGTCCCTCGATCTTCAGCTCGTCGATGGTCAAGAACGGCAAACCGGCGCCCGACATTTTTCTCTATGCCGCAGAGAAGATGGGCTTCTCGGCCGAACGTTCGGTCGTCATCGAGGACTCGCGCTACGGCGTTCAGGGCGCGGTAGCAGCCGGCATGACGGCGATCGGCTATGTCGGCGGCGGCCACACCCATGACGGCCATGGTCCTGAGCTCATGGCCGCGGGTGCATCTGCAGTCTGCAGCAGCTGGGACGAGGTTTCAGCCGAGTTGCGCAAGCGCGGGTTCGTCTGACGACGACCGCACCCGTCGCTATCTCATGCGACCGTAGTCGCGCATCACAGCGACCAGTTGGTCATGCGGCATGGCCTGGATGCGGAAGCGATCGAAGGGCGTGCCACCGGCATCCTCGGCTGCCAGCATGGCATTGACGACGGCTTCCTCCACGCTGTCGACGGTGGCCGCATAGACCGGATCCAGCTTCTCGTCATTGACGATCTCCAGGCTCAGCTTTGCCGGCGCATGATGCGCCATGGGCTGCGGGTTGGCGGTCGAGAAGGCCAGGAAGATGTCGCCGGAGTTGTTGCCGCCGGGCGTGCCGCCACGGCCGATGCCAATAGCGGCGCGCCGCGCCAGGCGCTGCAACTGATGTGGCGCCATCGGCAGGTCGGTGGCGACGACGACGATGATCGACCCGCGTTCGGCGAGCTGGCTCTGTGGCGTGCCGTCGCGCATGTGTTCGCCGACGGGTACGCCCCTGATCGTCAGCCAGTCGCGCTGGCCATGATTGGCCTGGACCAGGGTGCCGATCCTGTGCTCGCGGCCGCCGAATTCGATGATGCGCGACGACGTGCCTGTCCCACCCTTGAAGCCGTAGGTGACCATGCCGGTGCCGCCGCCACAGTTGCCTTCCTGGACCGACCCCGATGACAGGCTGTCGAGGGCGACCCTGACGTCCGCCTCGGTTAGTGGCAGGCCGTTGATGTCGTTCAGCACGCCATCGTAGGTCTCGGCAATGACAGGCATGATCCAGAGGAAGTTGTCCGTGTCATAGGTCGAGGCATAGCGCTCCAGCATCCATTTCACGGTCGCGTGATGGGCCATGCCGACGGCATGGGTATTGGTGATGACTACGGGACCGAGGAAGTAGCCGCCATCCTCGATCCAGTGGGTGCCGGTCATCTCGCCGTTGCCGTTGAAGCGGTGGACACCGGCATAAACCGGCATTGGCGTCGGCGAAGCCGCGTGCGGCAGGATCGCGGTCACGCCAGTGCGCACCGGGCGCTTGCGGCCGGGCCTCGGGGCATCCTCGAGTATCGTCTTGAACCCGACGCCGATGCCGTCGACGTCGGTGATGGCGTTGAGCGGGCCTGTCCGGCCTGGAAACGGCAGGCCAAGGTCGCGGGCTCGGGCCTTGGCAGTGGGGGATTTCATTCTGGTCATGGGGGTCATTTCTGCCGAGAGCGCAGGTAGAGGCCAAGCGAGGCCACGACGAAGGAAAAGGTGAGCATCATCACAGCTATGGCGTTGATCTCGGGCTTGATGCCTCGTCGCAGCATGGCAAAGATGAACATCGGCAGCGTCGTTACGTCGACGCCCGCGATGAAGTAGGTGATCACGAGGTCATCCATCGAGATGATGAAGGCGAGCAGCGCGCCGCCGATGATGCCTGGCAGCAATTGTGGGAACACCACCTTGCGGAATGTAACCCACTCGTTGGCGCCGAGATCGGCGGAGGCGTTTTCGAGCGTGCGGTCCATGCCGGCAAGACGCGCCGACACGACGATGAAGACATAGGAGATCAGGAAGGTGCACTGGCCGATGATGATCGTTTTCAGTCCGAGCGTGATCCCTGAATTGACGAAGAAGATCAGTAAGGCGATGCCGAGCACGATGTCGGGCATCAGCATCGGCATGAACATCACAGTGCGATAGAAGCGCTTGCCGAAGAAGGCGAAACGATAGAGCGCAATGGCGATGGCGGTCCCGAACACGGTGGCGATCAAAGTGGTGGACGTTGCGATGATCAGGCTGTTCCAGACCGCCTGGACGAGTTGGTCAGTTGATTCGATGTAAAGGGCATTCTCCGAGATCGTCGTCTTGAAGCCCAGGACCTGAGCGTACCACTCGGTGGTGAAGCCGCTCCACGTCATCATGTTCACGGGATTGGAGTTGAACGAATAGACGGCGATCAGCACCAGGGGGATGTAGATAAACGCGAAAAACAGCGCGGTGTAGGCAACCAGGCTACCGCGGAAGAGAAAGCGGGTAATCTTCATCTTCAGCCCCTCAATTTGTGGCGTCAGCGCCGCGGCGACCGGACGCGACGACATAGATGAAGAGCAGCACCAGCATCACGCTCATCACCATCATCGCCAGGGCCGACCCGAAGGGCCAGTTGCGGGCAGACAGGAACTGCTGCTCGATGAGATTTCCCAGCATCATCACCTTGGCGCCACCGAGAACCGCGGGAACGACGAAGTTCCCAAGCGCCGGGATGAAGACGATGATGGCGCCACCGGCAATACCAGGAGCGGTCAGGGGCAAGATGATGCGGACGAAAGTTCGGATCGGCCCCGCGCCGAGATCGAGCGACGCGCGCACCAGCGTCCAGTCGAGTTTTTCGACGCTGGCATAGATGGGCATGAACATGAACGGGATGAAGACGTAGACCATTCCGAGCACGATCGCACCGTCGGTGTAGATAAGCTCGAGCGGCCGGGTGATGAGGCCCGTCGCAAGCAACGCTTCGTTGACGATTCCGGTCTGGCGCAGGATCAACACCCAGATGAACAGCCGCACGATCAGGCTGGTGAAGAACGGCAGCGTGATGAGGAAAAGGCAGAAATTCCTCCAGCGCTCCGAAAGCCGCGCAATGCAGAAGGCTGCGGGATAACAGACGACCAGGGTGGCGACGACGGTAAGGGCCGCGATCTTGAGCGAGCGCAGGAAGATCGAGAGGTAGACCGGGTCGAAGACCTCGAAGGCCGGATCGGCGAAACCGAGGATGCGGCCATAATTATGCGGATAGAAGGTCCACTCCACCCCGCCATAGAGGCCGGGGGCGAGGAAGCTGGTGACGATCATGATCGCCAGCGGGCCCAGGAAAAAGACCGCGAAGAACAGCGTCACCGGGGCAAGCAACAGTGCCAGTTGAACGCGGCGGCGACCGGCGAGAGACATCTCAGATGCCATCGGCGTCGCACCTGATGAGATGAACCGCGGAAGGATCGTAAGACAGCCGCGCCTTGCGAAGCTGCTCGACCTCGCCGATGAAACTGCGCCGGCCGGCGGGAATTTCAGCAACGACCTTGCGGCCCTCGACCGTGTGGCCGAACAGCTCGAATGAGGATCCGACGAAGACGATCTGCTCGACCTCGACGTCGAGGAAAGGATAATCCCGGCCCTCCCCCGAAATGAAGAACTGTTCTGGGCGGATCAACGCCTTGGCCTTGCCTGACACTTTCCCAAGCGACGGCAGGTGGCGGATCGCGAGGCCGTCGCCGGTCAGCAACCAACCATTGTCCAACTGGCCTTCGAAGAGATTGCTGGCGCCGACGAAGGTGGCGACGAAACTGTTTGCCGGGCGATCATAGATGTTGCGCGGGGTGTCGAGTTGCTGAATGCGGCCGCCGGAAAGAACAGCGACCCGATCCGACATGGTCAGCGCTTCCTGCTGGTCGTGCGTGACGAAGATGAACGAGATGCCGAGCTCGCTCTGCAGCGTCTTCAGCTCGATCTGCATCGACTGGCGAAGGTTCTTGTCCAGTGCCGACAGCGGCTCATCGAGAAGCAGCAGTTTTGGCCGGGCGATGATGGCGCGGGCGAGCGCCACGCGCTGCTGCTGGCCACCGGAAAGCTGGCGTGGCCGCCGGCCTTCCATGCCGGCGAGGCCGACCATGTCGAGTGCAGCGGCGACCTGCTTGTGGCGCTCGGAATTGGCGACGCCCGCAACCTCAAGCGCGTAGCCGGTGTTCTCGCCGACTGTCATGTGCGGAAACAGCGCATAACTCTGGAAGACGGTGTTGACGGGCCGGCGATAGGGCGGCCGTGTCGTCATGTCCACGCCGTCGATCAGGATGCGTCCGGCATCGAGTTCGACGAAGCCACTGATCGCCTGAAGCAAGGTCGTCTTGCCACAGCCCGAGGGACCGAGAAGCGTCAGGAACTCGTTGCGATCGACATCGAGGTCGATCTTGTCGAGCGCGGTCACGCTTTGACCTTCCGGCGTGGGGAAGGTCTTTGCCGCTCCCTCTAGCCGGACAATGGAATCTCGCATCTGCCGTTCCCCGAATTGTTATTCAAATAACTCTTGTGCGATTGAGAGATTTGGATACCATTTGGTCATCCAAGTCAACGGCCACCAGAAGCCGTAGCCGGAGCACTCGAAGGCCGGCCTGCAATGGGCAGACAACCAACAGAGGAGAATTCGATGAGGATCACGAACCATGCCCTCGCGGGCACCGGGCCGACCAGGCGGGGCCTGTTGGCGCAAGTTGCCGCGGTCTCGATCGCGGCTGTCATCACTACAATCGCGCCGGCCAGCGCTGCCGAACTCAACATCTACAACTGGGGCGAATACATCAATCCGGCGGTGCTGAAGAAGTTCGAGGACGAGACCCAGATCAAGGTCAACCTGTCGACCTACTCGTCAAACGAGGAAATGCTGGCAAAGATCCAGGGCGGCGCCACCGGCTACGACATCGTCTTTCCATCGGTGCACATGCAAGACATCATGGCCAAGCTCGACCTGCTCGAGAAGACCGACATCAACACTTATGAAGGGTTCAAGAACATCGATCCGGCGTTCATGCGCGCCAAGAGCGACCCGAAGGGCGAGTACTGCCTGCCCTATGCATTCGGCTCGGTGGGCATCTTCTACAACCGTAAGATCCTCGGCAAGGACATCACCGGCTGGAAGGACCTGATCGCCACTGTCGAGGCCAAGGGCCTGAAGTTCACCCTGCTCGACGACATGCGCGAGGTGCTTGCCGTTGGCCTCATCCTCAACGGCCACAAGGTCAATTCGACCGATCCCGACGAGCTTCAGCAGGCCGCCGATACCATCATCGCGATGAAGCCTGATGTCGCTGCCTTCACCTATGACACGCGCCCCATGGTGCAATCGGGCGACGTCGCGGCGGGACATTTCTTCGTCGGCGCGATGGTGGACGTTTTCGGCAACACTGCCGACCTCGGCTATGTGATCCCGGAAGAAGGCGCGACCATGTACCAGGAGGACATCTGCATCCTGAAGTCCGCGCCCAACAAGGAAAACGCGCTTAAATTCATGCAGTTCTACACCCGCCCGGAGGTCGCCGCGCTCAACGTTTCGCAACAGACAAACGGCACCGCGAACGTCCCGGCGCGGCAATTGACCCCCGACAACATCAAGAATAGCAAGGAGATCAATCCTTCACCCGAAACGATGCAGCGGCTGCAGATTTTCGAGGATCTCGGACCTGGCCTGCGTCAGCTTGACAGGGTCTGGACCAAGGTGAAGACAGCGCAATAGCTGCCCCGCAAGGCGGTTGGCCGGAGAGGACATGGCGCAGCGAATCCTGAAGCTCGTGCAAGGCGAGGAGCTGAGACGGTCGAAATCCGACAAGCTGATCGCCAACTATATCGAGCGCAACCTGGCGGAAATTCCGTTCGAGACGGCGCGATCCATCGCTACCCGTCTCGAACTGTCACCGATGACCGTCGGACGCTACCTCCGCCGCATGGGCTTCGACGGTCTCGACCAGCTGAAGCATGAGCTGCGGCGCGGCAGCTCCAATCCTGCCTGGCAGGTCAAGGGGCCGGTCGACCGTTTCAGGGAAGACATTCGCGAGGGCAAGCTGCTCGCCGGCCTCATCCAGCAGCAGATCGACAATCTCGGACGGATCTATGAACTGACAGCTGCTCCAGAGTGGCAGCAGACGATCGACGCGCTGGTTTCGGCAAGCGAAGTCTATGTCGCGGCCTACCAGAATGTTCGCGGCATCGCCCAGTATTTCGCCAGCCAGCTGTCCTACACGCGGCCACGCGTGCAGTTCGTCGACGGGCTCAACGGCACCTATTCCGAACTTCTCGACGGTTCGGTCGAAGGCCGTGTGCTGTTCCTGCACGACGTCAGGCGCTTTGCCGCCAAGGCTCGCCCGCTTGCGATGGAGGCACGTCGCATGGGGGTAAAGGTCGTGCTGTTGACCGATGAGTTCTGCCCGTGGGGACCGGAGGTTTCCGATATATGCCTCGTCGTGCCCGGATCGCACGGCCCGCTTTGGGACGGCTCGGCAACGATCATCGCGGTGATGGACCTGATGCTGAGCAACATCATCGTGCTGCTTGGCGATGAGGTCGGCGAACGCGTCGACCTGCTGACGCGGTTGCAGAATACTTTTGGCGACTTTGAAAGCTGATCCGGCGAGCCGGAACGCAAAATCCCCGCGCCGGCAGCACGGGGACTTTGCAACTGCGCTAGGCGCGCACCATTTCCAGCAGGATTTTCAGCACCTGCTCACGCCGCTCGACCTGCGGCATGTGGCCGGTGGCCGGGAAGACATGCAGCGCAACCTCGCCAGGGAGCCCCTGCGACTGGCTTGCCGGGATGATCCGGTCGTTGGCGCCGACGATGACACGAACCGGAATGCGCAAGGCCGCCAGAAGCCCTCTGATGTCGAAGGTCTGGGTGCCGTCGGCGAAGAAGCGGTCCGATATCTCGGCCTGCGATGTCCGCAGCTCGATATCGGTTGCCTGCGCCAGCGTTGCGTTGACGAAAGGCTTCGACAGAACCTGCTCGTCTGATACCAGCTGGCGAAGCCATGGCATCAGGCTTGCCTCGCTCCTTGCCCGCACGAAACCCTGCAGGAAGGCGCCGTTGATCTCGGGGCCGAGGCCTGCAGGTGCGATCAGCGCCAGTGCACGGACGTCGGCATGGCCACGCGCCGCAACAGTCGCCGCCACGGCCGCACCGAAGGAATGACCGACCAGCAGCAGCGGACCGACATCAAGCGCCGTCAGCGTTGCCTCGACATCGCAGGCGATAGCGTCGAGATCGGCAGGAGTCTGGCGCGGCGATGCGCCATGTCCGGGAAGATCGAGCGCCAAAAGCGGCGCGTCGACGGGACCGGCGGCCAGCATAGGCCGCCAGCTGTTGAGGTCGGCACCAAAGCCATGGATCAGAACGATCGGTCGCCCTTCACCTTGTCGTAGCCAGGCGAAGTTGAGCGGTGCCGCGCCAGCGGACCGCTGTGGCGCCGACCGCGGCTGGGAGGATGCCGGCGGCCTGGAAACAGTGGGAGCGGGCTTGGCCGGAGCAGGTGCTTCCAGCTTCGGCAAAGCGATTGCTGTCTCGACGTCCTTGCGCATGACGCGGCCCCGTGGGCCCGATCCAACGATGGCATCGAGCTTCAAGCCAGCTTCCGCCGCGAGGCGGCGGGCCAACGGCGTGGCGCGGGTGCCATTCGACAGCGCATTGGAGGCGGGCTTCGCCGGCGAGACATCAGCCAGAGCGGATGGAGCTGCCGGGACCGGCACAGCAGGTACGACTTCCGGCGCGGCCTTGGCCTCGACAGGCGCGTCCTTTACCGGCTTGCCGGCTTCACCTTCGGCATAGATCCAGGCAACGGCTTCGCCGACGGGGATGTCAACGCCTTCCTTACCCGAGATTTCGCGGATGATACCGGAGGCCGGCGCATCGATTTCCATCGCCGCCTTGTCGGTTTCGATCTCGAACAGCAGGTCGCCTTTCTTGACCATAGCGCCTTCGTCGACGTACCAGCGCGAAATGCGTCCGGTCGCCATGTCCATGTCGACCTTGGGCAGGATTACTTCGACCGGCATGGCCTAGCGGCTCCCAGTGGCGAGGCTGCGCGCGGCGGCCAGGATGTCAGGCACCTGCGGCACGGTCGCCTTTTCCAGTTCCGGATTATAAGGGATCGGCGTCTCGGCACCGCCGAGGCGTACGATCGGCGCATCGAGGAAGTCGAAGGCCTCGCTCTCGGCGATCATGGCGCTGACTTCGGCACCAACGCCGAGCGTCTTCACGCCTTCATAGACGCAGAGCAGACGCGACGTCTTCTTGACGCTCTCGATGACGGTTTCCTTATCCATCGGCCTGATGGTGCGCAGGTCGACGACCTCGACGTCGATGCCTTCGGCCTCGAGCGTCTTGGCAGCTTCCAGCGCCTTGTGCACCATGATCGAGGTGGCGACGATGGTGAGGTCGCGGCCCTCGCGGCGGATTTCGGCCTTGCCGATCGGCACGGTGTAATAGCCTTCGGGAACCGGGCCCTTGGTCTTGTAGAGCAGCTTGTGCTCGAAGATCATCACCGGATCCGGATCGGCAACGGCCGCGAGCAGCATGCCCTTGGCGTCATAAGGCGTCGCCGGCTGGATGACCTTCAGGCCAGGCACATGGCCGAGCCAAGCTTCCAGGCTCTGGCTATGCTGGGCCGCAGCGCCCGTCCCGGAGCCAGCCGGGAAGCGCATGACCACGGGCACGGAAACCGCACCGCCGAGCATGTAGCGCATCTTGGCGGCCTGGTTGACGATCTGCTCCATGGCGAGCGTGGCGAAGTCGGAGAACTGGAACTCGAAGATCGGGCGCAATCCCGTCATGGCGGCACCCACGGCAACGCCGGCGCCACCAAGTTCGGAAATCGGCGTATCGATGACGCGATCGGCGCCGAAGCGCTCGACCAGGTCGCCGGTCACCTGGAAGGCACCGCCATAGACGCCGATGTCCTCGCCCATGAGGAAGACGCGCTCGTCCGTTTCCAGGGCAATCGCCATGGCTTCCTGGATCGCCTGGGCATAGCTCAGCTCACGCACGGCCTGATCCATTACACAGTCTCCGTGTAGACGTAGCGTTCGAGATTGCGGATCTCGGGCGACGGGCTTGCCTTGGCGAACTCGATGCCGTCGGCGATTTCCTTGGCGACCGCCTCGCGGATGGCCTCGATGCCGGCCTTGTCGATGATGCCGAATTCCATCAGTTCATTCTCGTAGCGGACGATCGGATCGCGGTTGGTCATCCAGTCCTCGATCTCTTCCTTGGTCCGGTAGCGGTTACGGTCGCTCTTGGAGTGACCGCGATGGCGATAGGTCTTGGACTCGATCAGCGTTGGCCCTTCCCCTGCCCTCGCCCGGCGAACCGCTTCGTGGCTGGCCTCGGCAACCTCCGACAACACGTTGCCGTCGACGATCACGCCCGGCATCGAATAGGCGGCGGCGCGGTCGGCGACATTCGGCACCGCGGTCGAGCGCGCCATCGAGGTCGACATGCCGTAGCCGTTGTTTTCACAGACGAAGATGACTGGCAGCTTCCAAAGCGAGGCCATGTTGAGCGCCTCGTGGAAAGCGCCCTCATTGTTGGCGCCATCGCCGAAGAAGGAAATGACGACGCGATCCGATTTCAGGCGTTTGGCGGTGAGCGCCGCACCCACGGCGATCGGAATGCCCCCGCCAACGATGCCATTGGCACCGAGATTGCCCGTCGTCACGTCGGCGATGTGCATCGAGCCGCCGCGGCCGCGGCAATAGCCGGTCGTCTTGCCAAAGAACTCGGCGAACATCTTCGATACTTCAGCACCCTTGGCAATACAGTGACCATGGCCGCGGTGCGTCGAGGTGATCTGATCGTCATTGGTGAGCGGCATGCAGATGCCCATGGCACTCGCCTCCTGACCGATGGACAGGTGCATCGTGCCGTGGATCAGGCCACGCATGTAGGATTCTTCCGCGCCCTCTTCGAACTGGCGGATGAGATACATCTTGTGCAGCGCCTGCTTGAGCCGGTCAGCGCTGTATTCCCTATAGATGAAGGGCAGGTTCGCGCCTGCCGGCAGGTCCTTGGTCTTTGCCTGGGCCACTGTCATGCCTCCGCTCCATAGACCAGCCTGTCTTGCCTTGCGCGCAGCTCGGCGATCTTCGAACCTGGCGCAACGGCCGCATTGGCTGATGTGATGAGTTCGCCCTTCCTGATCGGGGCCGTCACCGTGCCGCCCTGCAGCAGGCCGCAGGGGATGGCTTTTGCCGCACGCGCTTCACCGGCCGTCATGATCCAGGCGCGGTAGGTGTATTCGCCGATGGCATCGAGCGCGTCGCCGGGCGCAAGGTCCTTCTTGGCGACGGCACAGACGTCAGCCACCGGCTTGGCCAGCGGCACCATGTCGGCCTTGCCGTAGAGCACCACACGCGCGCAGGTCAGCGGCACCTCGAGCGAGGTCAGGTGATAGGGCCGGTGGAAGGTGAAATACGGGCCATGGCCCATCTTCAGGTCTTCCATGCGCTCGCGGATGCGCGGATGCGACATGTCGGCGATGACGAAGACGCCCGGCGCCACACCCTTGCCGATCGAATAGTCGACGACGCCGACCTTCGACAAAACGCCGCCGTCCTTCTCGGGGACCAGCACCTTGTTTAGCTCCGGCAAGGTCGCCGCCGGTCCGTGCATGCCGGCCTTGTCTGGAACAAGCCCCGTCGCATTGGCGATCGCCGCCATCTCGACCATGGTCTTGGAGCCGTCGACGAACTCGACGAGCATGCGCACGTTCATGTTGCGGCGGGCCGCTTCCTCGGCATAGTCGTGCGGCACTGCATCGATGTTGAGCGGATTGTTCTTGCCCTTGCCGGCGGCAACGATGGTGTGGCCCATCGCCGAGACGAACTCGATCAGTTCCATGCAGGACGACGGCTCGTCGCCGGCGCCGAGCGAATAGGTGACGCCGAGCCGGTCGGCCTCGCTCTTGAGATAGGCGCCGATGGTGACGTCGGCCTCGACATTCATCATCACCAGATGCTTGCCATGCTCCATGGCGCGCAGGCCGATCTCGGCGCCGACAGCGGGAACACCGGTCGCATCGATGACGACGTCGATCAGGCCGCTGTTGAGGATCAGATCAGCATCGTTGGTGACGGCAACCTTGCCGGCCTCGATCGCCTCGTTCAGCGCCGAGCCGGAGGCGACTTCGCGCGCGTGGCCCTTCTCCTGATAGGCGATGTCGACGGCGCGATGCGCATTGGGCAGGTTGAGCTCGGAAATCGCGCCGACCTCGATGCCGGGCATGTGCGCCACCCGCGCCACGATGTCGGTGCCCATCTCGCCCGAGCCGATCAGGCCGATGCGGATCGGCTTGCCAGACTTGCCTCGCTCGGCAAGATCCCGAGCCAAGCCGACTGGTGCGACGTTGATGGTCATCCGATGGTTCCTCCCGAGCACGGTCTGCGATTGCCCTCAGAGGTAATGAACATCTGTATTTGTGTCAATACGAATGTCCATGTTTTCACGGTTCATGGACTCGGTATGAAGTTTCCAGCCATGACCACTCCGGCACTGCAGAACAGCACTGGTGGCCGCCGCATGAAGCAGCGCACAGACGAAGGCCCGAGCGACGACGACAGCGGTTTCGATTCCGTGCGTCGTTGCAGAAGACCTGCCATCGACCCGCATGGATCGCGTCGGCCCCGCCGGTTCGGCAATGGTCTCGTGCACGCCAATTCGTCGGCACCGCAGCTGGTTGGCGTGGACCGAGTTGAGTTGGATTATTGCAGCTTTGCGAGCTGTGGGTTATCCAGCTGACAGCAGCCAGATGCGGGGTTCGGACCAATTGAGCGTAGCTTTTGCCAAGGAGGAAAGTGCCGAGGCGGCATCGGAAACCATCCTGCCGGCGCGCCCTATCTCCGATCGGATCAACCTCGTCACAGCGGCGGGCTTCAAGATGCTGCAGGATGAATTGGCCCGTGCCCAGCAAGCTCTCAAGGCCGCCAACATGCTGGACGACGTCAACGAACGGCGACGGCAGTCGGCGGTTCCGGTTCGGGACATGCGCTATTATGCCGAACGCGTGCGCACCGCCCAGCTCATGCCGGTGCCTGCCTCAAACCAAGTGGTCGCCTTCGGTCACACAGTTGCCTTCGAGCGCGATGACGGCCGCACTCAGACCTTCCGCATCGTCGGTGAGGATGAGGCCAACCCGTCTCAAGCTTCCATCTCGCATGGCTCACCGGTGGCCCTTGCCCTGATTGGCAAAACCGTCGGCGACGTTGTGCTGCTGGGGCAGCGCGAGCTCGAGATCCTGTCCATTTCCTAGCCGGACAGCGTCGGAACCAGACTGCGGAAACTCAAACTGTTGCGAAACGCTTGGCATCGTCGCCCGTCTGCATCACCGTGCGGCCGATTGCACCGTGCGGCCGCAAGCGCAACCTGACTTCAGCCTCAATACTGACGCTGTCCTCAATACCCCTTAACCTGCTGGATCGGCCTGCGATGCCGGCTTTCCGATAGCGGCCATATCATCAGGCGGCAATCTATGTGCAAGCCGGACCAGCACGAAGCCATGCTCGGCGAAGAGGAGTGCCGAAGGTGCACCGGTCACAGACAATCCGTCTTATCTGGCATCCTTCTCCTTGTCCTTTTTTGTCCGATCCTTGTCCGCTGCATGGCTGGCGCGGCTGGACACAAAGCCTAGGATCGCGCACATCATGGCTCACGGAGTGTCCAGAAATGACCGATACTGCTCTGCTTGTAATCGATGCCCAGGAAAGCTTCCGTCAGCGCGCCAACTGGCACGAGGTCGACAGCCCGACCTATCTCAGGAACCAGCAGGCGCTTATCGACGGGGCGGTCAAGAAAGGCTGGAAGATCGTGCGTGTGTTCCATGCCGAGCCCGAAGGCATCTTCTCCCCGGCTTCGGGTTTCGTCAGGCCGCTTGCGGAAATCAAGCTCGACAAGCCCGACCTCGAATTCCAGAAGTTCAGGCATTCCGCCTTCGTTGGCTCGCCGCTTGAAGTCTACCTGATCGAGAACGGCATCCGCCGCCTCGTCATTTCGGGCATTCGCAGCGAACAGTGCTGCGAGACGACCACCCGTCATGGGTCGGATCTTGGCTGGCAGGTCGACTACGTTACCGAAGCGACCCACACCATGCCGCTGACCGATGCGACCGGAAAAACCTGGACGCCCGAAGAGATTAAGGCGCGCACGGCAGCCGTGCTCGATGGACGTTTCGCCCGCGTCTGCACCATTGCCGAGGCGCTGGCCGGTGAGGCGAGGGCAGCCGCCGCATGACCGTGCCGCGCCGGATTCCAACCTATGTGGTGATGCCGGCGCGGACGCTTTTGCTCGATGTCGCCGGGCCGATGGAGGCCCTGCGTTATGCCAACCGGCTGCAGCAGGAAGTGCAGTTCGACGTCGACTATATCGGCGCCTTGCCGGAGGTTACGACCTCGATCGGGCTGCGTGTCGCCGGCATCTCGCCGCTGCCCGAGACCATCGAGCCGGACGCCTTGATCGTGGTCGCGGGCGACACCGACGAACCGATGGACGCGGGCCAGCCCTTCGAGGCGCTCGATCAAGGCTCCGACGAACTGGTCCAGTGGCTGAGGCGCAGCATAAGACCCGGTATTTTGCTCGTGTCTATCTGCTCGGGTGCTCTCCTGGCCGGGAGAGCGGGGCTGCTTGACGGGGTCAAATGCACCACGCATTTCACCGACTGCGAACGTCTCGCCCAGATCGCGCCTTTGGCCAAGGTGCTGGAGAACCGGCTCTATGTCGAGGATGGCGAACGCTATACCAGCGCCGGCATCACCGCCGGTATCGATCTGATGCTGCATATCATCGGCCGGCTCACCAACCCGGCCGTCTCCGCCGCCGTGGCAAAGTCGCTCGTCGTCTATTTCCGCCGCCTCGGAACTGACCCACAGCTTTCGCCATGGCTGGAAGGCAGAAACCACATTCACGCGGCCATCCATCGGGTACAAGATGCAATAACGGCCGATCCGGCGCGAGAGTGGTCGCTTACAGCATTGGCTGACATTGCCATAACCAGCCCCAGGCACCTCAGCCGACTGTTCAATGATCAAACCGGCATGAGTATCCCCAGTTATCTCAACCGGCTGCGCGTCGCACTGGCCCAGCAGCTTCTGAACGAGACGAGGCTCGACATGGAGCGGGTGGCAGAGCGCGTCGGCTACAGCTCGAGCCGGCAGTTGCGTCGCGCCTGGGGACGGTTCAATGCGACCCCGCCGAGTGCCCTTCGGCGGGATGTCGCCTATCCACCTCACCTGCGCAAAAGCTGATCCTCCGCAGCATGCAAATCAGCTGTTGGGCGCGCATTTCAGACCTCGCCATCTCAGTATGCGAGAAGATTAGTCAGGCCCTTTGCATGCGAGCACCAGCGCGGCACGCGTAACCCGTTCTCTTGTCATGCGGCTGATCAGATCAGTCGCTCCTGGAAAAGCCGGTCTCACAGAAGCTGATGATGTCGTCTATCAGGGCGCTGTTGCTGACGTGATCCTGGATAGCCTCGAGCCCGGGCATGCGACGGGCATTCGGATCGAGGTCAGCAACGATGTGCAAGATGGCGCCGCGAATGTATTCATAGCGCAGCGCGATCTGCGCCTCACCGAGCCCGGGCGCCACCCGCTGCAGCATTCGTCGGGATAAGCGATGGAGTTCGTCGAACTGCTCGGCGAAGATTTCATTGGTCAGGGTTCGAGGCAAAGCCTTGGTTTGCAGCATCAGTCGGATCGCCGCGCGCCCCCCGCGCTCGTCGAGGCTGAGCTCGACAAGCGGAGCGACGATCGCGCGGAGCACGGTGCGCAGGGTTGGCTGCGGGTCGTCTTCACATGCCTTCATTGCCCCCAGGCGCGCCGCGTTTAGCGGGCCGAGGCATTGCTCGAGTGTCAGGCGCAGCAATTCGTCTTTGGAGCGGAAGTGATAATTGACCGCCGCAATGTTCGCGCCCGCCGCCCGGGTGACTTCCCGCAGCGTGGCCGCATCGAACCCGCGATCGGCGAACACGAAGGTCGCCGCATGCAGCAATGCACGACGCGTGTCGCGATCGTCGTGCCGGCCGGTTCTTTCTTCAGCGTCCATACCACCTCATAGCCGAAAGCGGGTTCGCGTGCTGCTCTCATCGGCGTCAAATCTGAGGATATGTACCAGCGGAGCCTCGGCCATCCGGTGCCGCGTTTCGGTCTGAAAATACGGAGCCGTGGCCACCAATCAGCGCGCCACCCGGTAGCCGTAGGCCCTGTCGAGTTCGAGTTCGCGGACGATACGGATGCCGTCTTCAAGCAAGCTGGGGTCAGCGGCCCGGAGCGGTTTGCGCAGCGGTCCCGCCGGCAGGCCGACCGCTGCCATCAGCGACTTCATCGAAACGGGATTAACGGCCGCATAGGCGAAATGCAGCATCGGCAAGTTCCGCAGCCAGGCCGAGCGGCAGGCGAATGCGTCTTCGCCTGCTTCCCATGGCTTGGAGATGACCGCCATCTCGCGCGGGATGATGTTGCCAGTCATGTTCGCGGTGCCATGGCCGCCCAGCGCCATGGTCGGGATCACCAGGCCGAGATTCGGCGAGCAGCAGCACATGACCGAGATGTCGAGATCGGCACGGCAGACCTGGGCTACCTGGCCGACGCGCGTGGTCGATTCCTTGAGCACGACTAGGTTCGGATGGGCAGAAATGCGCTGGATGTCGGTCCAGTGCAGGTCGGTCTTGACGCGCGGTGGATTGTTGTAGAAGCCGATCGGGAAGTCGACCGCATCGCAGACTTGCAGAACATACTCGACGATCGATTCATTGTCGGCGCAGATGTAGGAAGGTGCTGCAATGATGGCGCCGTCACCGCCTTCGTTCTTGGCATAGCGCACCAAATCGATCGTGCCCTGGGTGTTGGAGCCGGTGCAGCCGAAGTAGAGGAGCATGTCGCCGCGCGGCATCTTTGCCGTTTCGGTGATAATCATGCGCCGCTCTTCCGGGGTCAGCATCGAGACCTCCCCCGTCGAACCCATGATCAGGATCGCCTTTGTGTGGTTTTGCCGGTGAAAATCGAGCAGGCTGCCAAAACCTGCCAGATCTACCGAGCCGTCGGCGTTCATCGGCGTGATCAGCGCCACGAACGACCCATCTGGTTTTTTATGCACGACAGCCTCCAGTCGGGTCACCCAGCCAAGCCAAGGTGAACGCCCATTTGAAATGCTTGTTTCAAACGTATGTTTGAATCTTAAGGACGCATTGTCAATGGCACGGGCACGTCGCGCTCGGGCATCACCACTCGTTTGGGCTGTCATGCAAGGTTGCATGACGTGACGAAGCTGGAACGGCGTTCGCCATTATGCGGCTGCTCCCGGGCGTCAGAGATTGGACAGCAGCTTCATCGCCCCGCGAAAGAGTATGCCGTCCGGATCAGCCAATGTTTGACTGACCTCGAAATGGTTCTGGCCCGGGACGAGAAACAAATCACCTGGCTTGCCGGCTTCGACCAGGCCGGCGTGCAGCGCTCTCGCTTGCCGGCGGTATTCGTCAGTTTCGGCCTCGCCATAGGCGACGGCAATCGGGCAGCTGATGCGCTTGATATGGCGCATCGGGCTGAACATGTGCACTTCCTCATTGCTCAGCTTCAAATAGGCCCCGCGCGCGCTCAGCATCGCCCCTTCCAGATCATAGGTCCCGCTGGCACACATCGCGGCTTTCACCACGCCGGGCGCAATCTGGCTTTCCGTCTCGGCAGTCAGGGCAGATGCGACGAGATGCGCACCAGACGAATGACCGATAGCCAGCAGTTTCCTGGCATCACAGCCAAGCTCGGCCGCGTGATCCGACAGCCAGCCGATACCGCACTGAACCTGCCGCACCATATCGGGCAGGCGCGCGTCGGGAATGCTGGTGAAGTCGAGCACCGCGAAATTCACCCCGGCGGCCACGAAAGCCTCGGCGGCGAAGGCGCTGTCTAGGCGGTCGAGCGTTCGCCATGCGCCGCCATGGACATAGACCACCAGCGGCGCGCCCGGCTCATTGGCACGAAACAGGTCGATCCGGTCGGACCCGCCGCAGCCGTAAGTGAGGCTCCGGCACCCCAGTCGCTGATGCGCGGCCAGGCTCGCCGCGCGATACCAGGCAATGATCTCGCTGGCGTTGGCCGCCCAGGCGCTCTGGTTGTAGTTCAGGTCGAGCCGTTGCTGATCGTAGTCGAGGAAGACATGTTCGGCGTTCTGCTTGTTCATGGCGGGCTTTCGGGACTGCTGGCTCTATCAGGCGGCTGGCCGGCTCACAGTTGGCGGTGGACGATGCGGCCGTCGACCACCGTCAATTCCGAGCCGATCTGCGAAAGCATCTCGGCAGCACAGCTCAGCGGATCGGCCGACAGCACGGCAAGATCGGCCAGCTTGCCAACCGTGATGCTGCCCTTTTCCGCCTCCTCGAAGGTCAGTGCCGCACCGCCAAGTGCTGCGCATTCAAGCGCTTCTTCGCGCGTCAGAGCCTGCTCGGGCGCGATCAGCGCGCCTAGCCGGTCGCGTCGGTTGACGGCATGCGCGATGGAATGGAACAGGCTGAGCGGGACGTTGTCGCTGCCAAACGAGATCGGCACGCCGGCGTCGCGCAGCGCGCGCAGCGGCACGATCTCCCCGGCGCGCTCGTGCCCCAGTTTTTCGACCAGTTCGCTGCCGCGCTTGTAGAGATAGGCGCTGAGATGGGTGGTGACGGCGAGGCCCAGGCCGGCGACCTGCTTGACCTGGCCCGGTGTCAGGCTGACGATGTGGCCGAGCACCCAACGCTGATCGGAGATCGGTGCGATATCATCGACCTCGGCGAACAGGTCGAGCATGTTCGGCAGGATGCCGACGGCGCGGATGCCATTGCGGGCCGCCTCGACGAGGACCGTCTTCAGCGCTTCGCGCGGCAACGACGAATTGTAGTGAAAGCCCGCCCAACCGGTCTGCGGGAAGGCCGCGCTGCGCAGCTCGCGCTCGACCGAATTGTCGATCTCGCCATACAGGCCGGACATGGCGAGCCACTGGTCGCCAAGGCCACGGCCGGCCAGCCAATGGCCCCATGATTTCAGCAGCGCACGGCAGTCTTCCGGCGAGGTCGAACCCCATGCCGGGCTGAAGATCATCGCGGCGCGCACGGTCTGCCGGCCCGTCGCCCGAACATCGCGATAAGCGTCGAGCACCTCCGAGGCGACACCGTGCCCCTCGAACACGCTCGTCGTGCCGGCGCGGTTATAGGCCTGCATCGAGGCAGCGAGTGCCGTCACGCGCTCGGACGGGCTGAAATGCGGCGCCTGCCGCATCAGCGACAGCTCGACGACAGGCATCTTGTTGGTCTCGATGAAAATGCCGTTAGGCTCGCCAGTCGCATCGTCGCGGCAGATCTCGATCGAACCGCTCGGCGCAACTGTCGCCGCGTCGATGCCGGCCAGCTTGAGCGCGGCGCTGTTGGCGATCGAGACCAGTGGCAAGGTCGAGCGCCAATAGCCCCAGATCGAGCGGATGTAGACCGGATTGTCGGGGGCCGCGCGATCGAGATCCCAGCGATCGGGAAAGCGGCCTTCGGCAATGCCCGACAGCACATCCTCATAGCTTGGCGGCTCGCCGATCGGCATGGTCACGATCCACTCACCCGGCTTTTTGCTACCGGCTAGTGCAGCGATCTTGTCGACGATGTCCTCGATCGACCGGCACCCCGAAAGCGACGGCAGCGTGCTCTTGAGGCCTTCGCGATCCATATGGGCGTGGCCGTCGACAAAACCGGCAACGACGGTTCGTCCGGCCAGATCGATGATCTCGGTATCAGTCTTTGCCAGCGCTGCAATTTCCGCCGATGTGCCAAGTGCGGCAATGCGCTGACCGGCAATCGCCACAGCCGCGTGAATGCCGTCGTCAGCGACGACCCTGCCGTTGAGCAGCACAAGCGTCGGGCTGCAATTGGAAGAAGCGGTGGCCATGGGCGTCCTCGAAGAATGTGTATGCCTGTTGTCGTCACAGTGTCGGCTTCGGGCGCGACAAAAGACGCGCACGCCAAGGTTTCGGCCAACTGCCGGCATCGGGATCAGCCGGTGAAATCGACCGCCACGTAGACCTGCTTGGTCAGTTCGATATGGGCGCCGAGCAAGGAGACTGCGCGGTCGATATCGTGATCAAGCGCCGCGTTCATCAGCTCGGTATGCGGCTCGAGCGCCAGCGCATCGCGCAGCGCCTGGTAGGTGGTGCTTTCGCGCCATTCCGGCCCTTTCGACGCAGCAAGGCCGGGCGTAATTGCCAGAATGCGATGATGCCGGCGCAGTTGATCCTTGATCTGCATGTAGAACCGCATCAGCCATTGCGACTTGCTTGCCGAAAGCAGTGCCAGGTGAAACGCCTCGTGACGCTCCTTCCAGTCGCTGATGACCTGCTCTTGCGGATTCTCGACCGGGGGCTTGCACCGCGACAGGCGGAAATGCGCCGCCACCAGCGCTGTCTCCCACGCCTCATCGCCATTGGCGATGGAGTCCGCCAGCATGGGCAGTTCGATCAGCCGGCGTGCATTGGTCAGATCGGTCAGCTCTTCGAGCGAGACCGGCGCGACGGTGTAGCCCTTGTTGGCGCTCGAGATGACGAGATATTCGGCCTCCAGCCGCGACAGCGCCTCGCGCAGCGGCGTCCAGCCAATGCCGTAGGCGTCTCGCATCGCACCAAGCTTCAGCGGCGTGCCCGGCATCAGTCGGGTTTCCAGAATCTCCTGGCGCAAGGTGCGATACGCGAATTCCGTCTTGGTGCCGACCTCTGTCTCGTCCATGCGTCCCCCTCATATAATCTGGATAGTTATATATAACACCGCAGTGGAAGTCGAATTATATATATCTGTTGACAGCTTCGATAATCGGAAGAATGATCGAAGCCGATAGGTTTCGCATATACGAAACTCATGGCGACGACAGCAGAGGCACGATGAACCAGGCAGTATCCGTGAAGGTGGCAAGTGTGCCGCTTGAGATCGAGCAGCGCGACGCGGCCGATCCGCTGCGCCATTTGCAGGCGCGCTTCCATCTTCCGCAGGGCAAGGTCTATCTCGCCGGCAATTCGCTCGGCCCAGCGCCCGTGGCCGCATTCGACGACATCGAGGCCGCCGTGCGCAAGGAATGGGCCCAAGGTCTCGTCCAGAGCTGGAACGATGCCGACTGGTTCTCGCTTGTCGACACGCTGGGCGACCGCATCGGCGCGCTGGTCGGTGCCGCCCCCGGACAGACCGTTGCCTGCGACTCGGTTTCGATCAACGTGTACAAGGCGCTCCACGCCGGCCTGTCGCTGCGCCCGGGCCGCACCACCATCGTGGCCGAGGCCGGCAGCTTCCCGACCGATCTCTATGTCGCCGAAGGCGTCGTCGCCGGCCGCCCTGATATCAAGCTCCTGCTTGAGGGCGTCGATGCCGACGACATCGAGGAGCTGATCGACGAGCGCACCGCCGTCGTCCTGGTCAACCATGTCGACTACAAGTCCGGCGAGCTGCGCGACATGGCCGCCCTCACCAGCCGCATCCACGCCGCCGGCGCCATTGCGGTCTGGGATCTTTGCCACAGCGCCGGCGTCATCGCCGTTGAGCTTGACGCCTGCGATGTCGATCTGGCCATCGGCTGCACCTACAAGTACCTGAACTGCGGTCCTGGTGCGCCTGCCTTCATCTATGCCGCCAAACGCCACCAGGCGACGCTGCGCCAGCCGCTTTCGGGCTGGTGGGGCCATGCCGCGCCGTTTGCCTTCGAGGTCGGCTATCGCCCGGACAGTGGCGCGCGGCGTCTGTTGTGCGGCACCCAGCCGATCCTGTCACTGCGCGCGCTCAATACCGGTCTTGCCGCCATCGAAGACGTCGCCATGGTCGACATTCGCGCCAAGAGCCTAGCGATGTCGGACCTGTTCATCGACCTGGTCGAGCAAACCTGTCGCGACCACGGCGCCACCATCGTCACCCCGCGCGACCACGCCATCCGCGGCAGCCAGGTCTCGATCACCTTCAAAAATGGCTACGCGGTCGTACAGGCACTGATGGCGCGCGGCATCGTCGGCGATTTCCGCGCGCCCGACATGATGCGTTTCGGCTTTGCGCCGGCCTATCTCAGCTTCGCCGACGTCTACCGCGCCGCCGATGCCTTCAACGACGTGATGACATCTGGCAGCTGGCGTGAAGAGCGCTTCAACAGGCGCCGTGCCGTCACCTGAAAGTCCGGCGCGCCCGGTCGAAGCGCGCCGTCTCATACCGGTCGAACCGGAGCACGCCGTCCAAGGGGGGCGGCGGCAACTCTCCGCAACCCTTGGCCACAGTGGCCAAGGGCAAGCCGGAGCACCAAGGGAGGGATATCCAATGAACAACCTGCTCAACAACAGGCTGGCTGCTGCCATGCTTCTGGCGGCTGCTGCCGGCGCGAGCGCGCCGGCACAGGCAGGCGCCACCATCGACGCCATCCGCCAGCGCGGTGAAGTCGTGTGCGGTGTTTCCACCGGCATCGGCGGCTTCTCGATCGCCGACAGCTCGGGCCAGTGGACCGGCCTGACCACCGATTTCTGTCGCGCCGTCTCGGCGGCGGTGCTTGGCGACGCCGCCAAGGAAAAGTTCGTGCCGCTCAGCCCCCAGCAGCGCTTCACCGCCCTGCAGTCGGGTGAAGTCGACATGCTGACAACCGTCGCCACCTGGACGCTGACCCGCGACGCTTCGCTCGGCCTGCTCTATGCCGGGGTCTATTTCTATGACGGCCAGGGCTTCCTGGTGCCCAAGTCGCTTGACCTCAAGGGCGCGCGCGACCTCGACGGCGCCTCCATCTGCACCGCCACTGGCACCACCAGCGAGCTCAACCTCGCCGACTACTTCCGTGCCAACGGCAAGAAGTTCACCCCAGTCGTCTTCGAATCCCAGAACGAGGCGCGCGCCGCCTTCTTCTCCGGCCGCTGCCAGGCGTTCTCCGCCGACATGTCCTACCTGTCGTCGGTTCGCGCGTCCGACGCGCCCAACCCCGACGAATGGGTAATCCTGCCCGAAATGATCTCCAAGGAACCGCTTGGTCCCGTCGTCGGCCGCAACGACCTCGAATGGTACACGGTTGCCAAGTGGACGCTGATGGCGCTGATCGAGGCCGAGGAAAAGGGCATCACCCAGGGCAATGTCGACCAGATGAAGGACAGCCAGGACCCGACCATCCAGCGCCTGCTCGGCACCTCTGGCGACATGGGCGAAAAGCTCGGTCTCGACGCCGGCTGGGCCTATCGCGCCATCAAGCGTGGCGGCAATTACGGCGAGATCTTCGAACGCAATGTCGGCCCGAAGACGCCGCTGCGCATGGAGCGCAACGCCAACGCCCTGTGGACGCAGGGCGGCCAGATGTACGCCCTGCCCGTGCGATGAGCCGATGACGGGCGCATCTCATTCAATGCGTTTGGCGGGAGGCTGGAGCGATCCGGCCTTTCGCGCTGTCGCCACCCAGGCCATGGTGCTCGCGCTCGTCGCGGGCATCATCGCATTCCTTGCCGTCAACCTGATCGGCAACCTCGAAGAGCGTTCGATCCGCACCGGCTTCGGCTTCCTCTGGCAGGCCTCCGGTTTTGAAATCGGCCAGAGCTTCATCCCCTACAGCGCCAGCTCCACCTTCGCCAAGGCTCTGCTCGTCGGCCTGCTCAACACGCTGGTCGTGGCTATCCTCGGCATCGTCTTGTCGACCATCGTCGGCACCATCGTCGGTGTAGCCTCGCTGTCGCGCAATCCGCTCGTCAAGCCGCTGGCCACCACCTATGTCGAGCTCGTCCGCAATGTGCCGCTGCTGCTCCAGCTTTATGTCTGGTATGCGGTGCTGACCCAGATGCTGCCGGCCGCATCCGCTGCGCCGCAGCTTCTGCCGGGACTGTATCTCGCCAAAAGCGGCCTGCATTTTCCGATCCTGCATTCCGGCGCGGGCCTTCTCTTTGGCGCGTTGATCGCCGGCGCCGCTGCCGCCCTTGCCTACGTCTCCTGGTCGCGCCGCCGCGCGGACCTGACCGGTGCGCCCGCCTTGTTGTGGCCGCGCGCCGTGCTGCTGCTCGGCCCGGCGATAGCCGCACTGCTGTTCCTCGCCGCCTCAACGCCTTTCGACGTGCCGGAGCCGACACGCTTCGGCTTTTCCGGCGGCGGGCTGGTGACGCCTGAATTGACCGCGCTGCTGATTGGCCTGTCGCTCTACAACGCCGCCTTCATCGCCGAGATCCTGCGCGCCGGCATCATGTCGGTCAGCCGCAGCCAGTCGGAGGCAGCCGCCTCGCTTGGCCTCAGCCGCGCCCACACGCTGCGCCTGGTGATCATGCCGCAGGCGATGAAGGTCGCCGTGCCGCCGCTCGCCAGCCAGTATCTCAACCTGGCCAAGAACACCTCGCTGGCCATCGCCATCGGCTATCCCGACCTGATGTCGATCGGCAATACGATCATCAACCAGACCGGCCAGGCCATCGAGGTCATCGCCATCCTGATGGCGGTCTACCTGGCCATGAGCCTGTCGATCTCGGCGTTCATGAACTGGTACAATGCGCGTGTCGCGCTGGTGGGAATGAAATGAGCGCAGCCGTCCCGAAACTGCGGCAGCGCCTGTTCGGCTCCGTCGGCAACTCGCTGCTGACGCTGGCGATGGTCGCCGCGTTCGTCATGTATGTCCCGCCGCTGCTGCGCTGGGCCTTCATCGATGCGACATGGGTCGCCGCCACCCCGGAAATCTGCCGCGCCAATGGCGGCGCCTGCTGGTCGTTCGTCCACGAAAAGTACCGGCTGATCCTGTTTGGCCGCTACCCCTATGCCGAGCAGTGGCGCCCGCTCGCTGCCTTGGCGCTCGCCATCATGCTGGTGCTTGCCAGTTGCTCGCTGCGCTTTGGCTGGCACACCGTCGTCGCCGGTTGGGCCATCGGCGTCACCGCCATCATCGTGCTCATGCGCGGCGGCGCGCTTGGCCTCGAATATGTGCCCACCGACCTGTGGGGTGGCCTGCCGCTGACCGTCTTCCTCGCGCTCGGCGGCATGGTCGGCGCATTCCCGCTCGCTGTCGTGCTGGCGCTTGGCCGGCGGTCGCGCTTGCGTGTCGTCAAGTCGATCTGCGTCGCCTTCATCGAGATGGTGCGCGGCGTCCCGCTCGTCACCGTGCTGTTCATGGCCTCGTTCATGATTCCGCTGTTCCTGCCCGGCAAGGTCCAGGTCGACGCCCTGTTGCGCGCTCTGGCCGCCATCACGCTGTTCAGCGCCGCCTATCTCGCGGAAGCCATTCGCGGCGGCCTTCAGGCCATTCCCGAAGGCCAGGAACAGGCAGCCGAAGCGCTCGGCCTGACCTACTGGCAAACGTCGCTCCTCGTCGTCGTGCCGCAGGCGCTGCGCCATGCCATCCCGGCAATCGCCAACCTGTTCATCGGCCTGTTCAAGGACACTTCGCTTGTCGGCATCGTCGGTCTCACCGACCTGCTGCTTGCCACCAAGCAGGCGCTGGGCGACCCACAATGGCGCAGCTTCGCGCTTGAGGGCTACATCTTCGTCGCCCTGATCTATGTCGCGTTCTGTTTCTTCATTTCGCGCTACAGTCGGTCTCTGGAACGAAGGTTGCAGCATGATCGAAACTAGGAACTTCGAACTGCATCTCGAAGCTCGCCATGCCCTTTGGCCTGGCAGGCGTCAGAAGCGAAAGAGCGGTCCAAGCAGGATTGAATTGGAGTATTCGGCCGGTCTTTTCGCGCATGCCACGATGCGCGTCACACGCATCACAGGGCGGCTCTCCTCGACGATCGCGAAGCTGGCTTCTCTTGCACTCGCCTGCGACGGCGAAAAATGCTCCTCGGTGACGAACAGCTGACCGACATCGCTGACGCGACGAACCAGATCGTAGAGCGAATGCCTGATGAGGTCAGCCGGCGCGATCGACGCCAGGATGTCGATTGGGAGCACCGACCGCTGCTGGACCATGGCCTTGCCGTCGAGAAGCCTAAGCCGCCAGAGTTCGGTGACTGGGGTACCAAGCGGCAGACCGAGGGCGCGCGCCTCGCTGAGCCCGGCCGGCACCTCGCCGATCTCCAATACCCGTGTCGACAATCTGAGACCGGCTCGTCGCGCAGCTGCCGGAAGGCCAGTCACCATGTCGTGTGACCAGTCGATGGTCTTGCCCCGAAAACGAGTTCGCCGCCCCTTGCCTTTCGTGATCAGACCATCTTTCTCGACGATGGCCAGAGCCTTGCGGACAGTGCGGCGGGTGACATTGAAATGGGCCGCAAGGTCCATCTCCGAAGGCAGCTCGTCGCCGGCGCGCCACAGGCTGTTCGTCAGCTCGGCTGCGAGTGACTGCGCGACGCGATCATATGCGAAATGCGTGGCGCTCAATCCGCTGCTCTCCCAAAATTGCGGACCATCACCGACGCAATGATGATCAGGCCGGTGAAAATGTCCTGCAGGTAATTGGGGACGCCGAGAATGGTCAGACCGTTGGCGACAACCGCGATGATCGCCGCGCCTAACAGCGTGCCCGCGGCGTTTGGCTGCCCGTCACGAAAGGCGGTCATGCCGAGATAGGCGGCGGCATAGGCCTGAAGCAGAAAGCCGTTTCCGCCAGTCGGGTGGGCGCTGCCAAGCCTGGCCGTCAGCAGCAGGCCCGCCAACGCGGCCATGAGCGTGCAAAGACCAAAAGCCCAGACCGTCGCCGGGACCACGCCGACGCCTGCGAGGCGTGCGGCCTCGCGGTTGCCGCCAATGGCAAGGACGCGCCTTCCAAGCTCTGTCCAATCGAGGATGAAGGCGACAAACAGCGTGCCTGCCACCGCCCAGAGCGTCAGCACCGGAATGCCGCCGACATAGCCGCGGCCGATGTCGCGGAAGCCAACGGGGATGTTGCTGAACAGCGTGGCGCCGCCGCTCACCCAGAACGTCATGCCCCCGACGATCGTCCCCATGGCGAGCGTCATGATGAAGCTCGGAACGCGCCAGATCGCAACGAAGAAGCCGCTTATGCAGCCCACCGCAAAGCCTGCGGCGAGCGTTATGATGACGGTGGCAAGGATGCCCCAGCCCGATCCGAACAGGGTGACGGAAACAATACCGGCCATGGATACGACCGCTCCGATCGAAAGGTCGAATTCCGACAGCGACATCACGAACGCAGCGCCCAGGGCGACAATTGCCAGCAAGGACATCTGCTGGGTGATGTTGATCAGGTTCGAGCCTTGCGCAAAGCCGTGTGGGGACAGCACCGAGAACACGGCGACGATTACGCCAAGCCCCAGAAGCGTGCCGAAGCGCGAAACCAGGGTCATGTCAGCTCCTTTGTCGTTTCGAAAGCGGCATGGACGATATCCTGGCGGGACAGATCGCGATTGGCCGCATCGAGCGTGATTCGTCCATACGCCATCACCAGGATCCGCTGTGCCAGCATGACGAGTTCCTCGATGTCGCTGGTGACGAACAGCACTGCCGTTCCGTCGCCGGCGAGCCGACGGCATAGCGCATGGATCTCGGCCTTCGATCGCACGTCGACACCACGGGTGGGCTCGTCGAGCAGAAAGAGGCGGCAGGAGGGACCGACCCAACGTCCGATCATGATCTTCTGCTGATTTCCGCCGGACAGGGTCGAGATGCGATCGCCAAGCCGGCCATATTTGACGCTGCGGTCGCCCAGGAGCTTTCGCACGCCACGCCGCGCCAATTGCCAGGAAACGACGGGCACGCGACGCATCGCGCGGTAAAGCGGCAGGCGGGGCAGAAGCACATTGTCGAGGATGGAATGCTGCATGATCAGCCCGCGACCGCGGCGGTCTTCCGGCACATAAGCGACACCTTCGCGGATGCGCTTGGAGATGCCGGTGGGGGGCAGCAGCTTGCCGTCGAGCGTCAGCTCGCCTCGGGCAAGCGGATTTGCGCCCCAGATCGATTTCAGCAGGCTGGAACGGCCGCTGCCGACCACGCCGTAAAGACCGACGATCTCGCCGGCGTGGACGGTCAGGTCGAGCCCGTCGCGCACAGGCGACGGGCTGAAGCCGGACAATTGCATCAAGGGCGGGTGCAGCAAGGGCGCATGCAGCAAGGGCGCGGTGACACGCTCCTGGTCGAATTCACCGCCGGCCATCAATGCAACGACACCAGTGCGGTCGGTGTCGCAGACCTGGCCGGAGCCGACCGTGCAGCCATTGCGCAGGACGGTGTAGTCGTCGGCAATGGCAAACACCTCGTCGAGGCGGTGCGATACGAGGATCACCGCACAGCCGTGGCTCGCCAGCTGCCGGATGATGCCGTGCAGGGTAGCGGCTTCCCTTTCACTCAGCGATGCGGTCGGCTCGTCGAGGACGAGCACCCGGGCCTCGTCCATCAGGGCACGCAGGATTTCGACAATCTGGCACTTGGCGACGGACAGACGCGCCACCGGAACGTCGATATCGAGGTCGAGGCCATGCCGATCCCGCACCGCCTTGAAGCGGGACCGCATCGTCGCCCAGTCAATCACGCCACCGCGGCGCGGATAGGGACGGCCGACAAAAGCGTTCTCATAGGCGGTGAAGCCCGGCACCAGGTTCAGCTCCTGGTGCACGAAGCGGAGCCCCGCCTGTTCGGACTCAGTCGGGTTCTTAGGGGCAAAGCCCTGGCCTGAGAGCGCCATGCGGCCGCCATCCGGCCGATGGACGCCCGAAAGACATTTGAGCAGCGTCGACTTTCCAGCGCCATTTTCGCCGAGCAGGGCATGGACCCGACCTGCGACAGCGCGCAGCGAGACACCGTCGAGCGCCACCACCCCGCCGAACCGTTTTATCACCCCCTCGACTTCCAGCATGACGCCGCCTGCTAGTTGCAGCTCACACCGAGGCTGGCTCGGTCGATCACATTGGCGCTGACGAAGATTTCGGATTTCTCCGGCTTCTTGCCTTCGATCACGGCTGCAATCTCCTTCACTGCCGTCTTGGCAATGCCGGGGAAGTCCTGCCGCACCGTGGCCACCAGATTGCTGCATTGCTTGATCAGGTCGATTGCCTGCGGGTTGCCGTCGATGCCGGCGATCAGGGCCTTGGAATCGGGCTTGTCGCTCTGGATGACCAGCAAGGCACCGATCGCCGGCTCGTCCCAGGCCGCCCACACGCCGTTGATCTCGTCGCCATACTGGCGGACAAAAGTCTCCATGGCCTGACGAGCGTTGTCGATCGGGCCGGGAACCTGCACATAATGTTCGGCGATCACCTTGATGCCGGGATGTTCGCCGAGTGCCTTGTCGAGCGCCAGCTCACGCTGGCGCACACCGGGATGCGCCGAGTGGAAGAACTTCACGATGTTGCCCTTGTCGCCCATAGCCTTGAACAGATAATCCGAGAGCAGGCTGCCGAGCGCGAAATTGTCGGTCGTGATGTTGATTGCGACGCCCTTTGCCAGCGCGCCGTCCAGGACGATAACCGGGATGCCTTTGTCGGCGGCAGCGGCAACCTGGTCGCCGATCTGGTTGGGATCGACGCTGACCAGGACGATGGCCTTTACCCCGGCATTGGCGACATCCTCGACACGGCTTGCCAATTGCTGGAAGTCGCCGCGGGTGTCGACGACATTGACCGTCCAACCCTTCGCGGCCGACTCGGTCTTGAAGGTCTCGATCATTTCGTTGGTGGCGACCGAACTGAGATATGGCGTCAGCACCGCTATGTCTTCCGCATGCGCGGATGCTGCGAACTGAAAGATGCCGGCGGCCAGTAGTGTCGTAAGCGTTCTCATGACTTCCTCCTTGTCGATTGAGCGCTCTAAAAGATGTGTCGGGTTCAGCCCAGAGAGTGCGACAGTTGCCGCGCGAATGAAGACGCGGCGAGATAGGCGGCGTATCGTTGCTCGTGGCAGGCTGCGCGTTCGGACCTCGGTTTTATGACGGTTGCCGGCGCGGCGGTGCAAAGCGTGATGCCGGCGGAAGCGGCGACCATCCTCAGGACACCCGTTGCCGTCATGGTTTCGCTGTCACCGGGTATGGCGATGTCGCGACCAAGGGCATCAGCGAGAATTTGCCGCTGTTGGGCGTGACGGGCCGCGCCGCCGATCACCGTCAGGGTCGTGCGCGGCAAACCGGCAGCCTCAAGATTGTGCCGCACGGCAAACGCAACGCCCTCCATCACTGCGAGAGCAAGCTCACCTGCACTGCTCGTGTGGCTGAGCCCGAGCAAGGCTCCGCGCACCTGACTGTCTTCAAACGGCGCGCGCTCGCCGCCGAGATAGGGCAGAAACAGGGCAGCGCCGGGGCTGGCGAGCGCAGTATCGTCGAGCAATTGTTCGATCGGCCGGCCTGTCGTCCTCGCCAGCCAGTCGAGGGCGGATCCCGCGGTCAGGAACGGCGATATGATGATCACGCGGTCCGGCCGCATCGCATCCGCCAGCGAATAGGTGTCGCGCGGCGGTGCCGCTTGCGCATGGTCGAGTGTGGTTGCGACCCATCCGGTCGTGCCGAGGTAGCAATATGCCATGCCTCGGGTATCGGCCGAGGCGCCCCATGTCGCTGCACCGGCATCGCCCGATCCGTTGAACACCGGGATGCCGACCGGCAGCCCTGTCTGCCCAGCCGCTGCCGGCGTCACATGGCCGACGACGGCAGTGGCCGGCTGGATGCGCGGCAGCGCGATTTCGTCGACACCCGCCACGGCAAGAAGATCGGCATCCCAGGAGCGCTGAGCGAAGTTCATCAGCCCGGTGGTCGATGCCGTCGTCGCATCGATGGCGGCATTGCCTGTCAACCGGAACGTCAGTGCATCCTTGGCGCCGAAGGTCCACAACACCGGCTGGTTGGCCGCATGCGGCGCAAAGCGCTGGCGCGCCATCAGCTTGAGGATCGTATGGGCCGGGTCGAGCCGGTTTCCGGTTCGTTGCGCATAGTCCGCAGGCAGACGCGCGCCGAGCCGATCGATCTCGCTTCCTTCGAGGCGGCGGTCGGAATAAAGCACTGCCGAGCCAGTTGGACTGCCGTCGCTGCGCAAGGCGATGAGATTCTGCATCGAGCCGGAAAATGCGATGGCAGAAATCGAATGGCTGCAGGCAAGGTCCCCTACCGCGGCACGCAGCGCAGACCACCAATCGTCGGGGTCCTGCTCATGCAATCCCTCGGCGGTGGAGCGCGTCGCGATCGGCCGGGCAGTCGATGCGATCATCTGCCCGCGCGCGCCAAACAGCACGGCTTTCAACGCCGACGAACCCACGTCCACCACCAAAAGCGTATTGTCGCCCAATCTGCACCTCCATCCCTTGCGTCAGGTGCAGGCTCAGACAGGCGGCTTGTCAACGAGGTCCTGAGGTCAGGAGCCGTTTTGCTTCCCAGAACGGACAGGTGCTTCCGCAAATGTACGGATCAACGGCTGTCGTGTTCGGACAACCGTGATGGATTGACGCCGCAATAGGCGCGGAAGGATGCGGCAAACCGTCCGGCATTTGCATAACCAACCCGCTCTGCGACCTGCATGATGGAAATGCCGCCCTGATCCAACAACTTGCGGGCATGTTCCATGCGACGCATCGTCAGATAGTCATGTGGAGAGTAGCCCGTGAAGCGTCGCATGCCGGTGGTCAGCGTTCGCGTCGAGACGTCCAGTTCCGCTGCCAGCTCCGCAACCGTCAACGGCAGGTACGAAGGCGCGTCCAGCAACCTGCGAAAGTCCCTGACATGGGCCGGTACCGGCCCGGCTGCCACGGATTCGACGGTGGCGACCGCTTTTACTGGAACATGTTCGAACAAGGTCTCGAGTACCGCATTCACCAGCGGCATCGGCGAGAGCGCTGCAGCACAACCAGCCTCGATCTTTTCTTCGACCATCATTCCGATCAGCCTGGCGATACGCCGGCCGGCCGAAGCCTCAAGGTCGAGCTCGGCCTGGAAGATCGGCGTGCGCCGCCTGGCCTCATTTGTGTGACGCTGCCAGGCCTGCTCGACGAAGTTCCGCTCCAGCCGCAGCATGACTTGCGTGGTGTCGGCGCGCCAGGTCGACCTGATATGACTGCCCGGCGACAGCACGAGACCGCTGCCCAGACGTGAGGATACGCGTCGGTCGCCATACTGGATGTCGACGCCGCCGCTGAGCGGAAACTCCAGCATGTAAAAGGTGTCGAACGTACCGGCATCGATGACGAGTTCGGGACCATAGCGGAGAAGGTTGAGGGAAGCGCCCTCGCAGACGATTGCGTGATGGCGGAAATCAAGGCCTGCCTTGGTGTCGGCAAGCAAGAGCCGATGCGGACGGTAGCGCGTTGACAGGGCGGCCACAGCTTCGGGCGCGCTGCCGAACCAAAGGCCCGGCACGCTGGCGAGCCGATTTGAAGCGTAAGTCAGGTCGGGCACCATCCTGGAGAAGAGGATAGGCATGGCGACACTGGTTGTCCATCTGCACTGAGGGGACAGGCACAGCAGCACATTATCCGCTCATTTCACCATAACCAACTGTAATCATTGACCTCTCAGCGCCGGGCAAGGACACCGATACGGTTTGACCTGTTCCCTTGTTGCAAGGTGACAATGTGCCACGAAACCAGGGAATATCCATGAACCAGCCGGCAGAGCCCAATTCCTTCCGTACCGGTCCCGACGAGCAGGGGATGTTCGGCATTTTCGGCGGCCGCTTCGTCGCCGAGACGCTGATGCCGCTGATCCTCGAACTGCAGCGCCACTGGGACGAGGCCAAGAACGATCCGTCCTTCAAGGCCGAGTTGAGTGACCTGTCGACCCATTATGCCGGCCGGCCGTCCAAGCTCTATTACGCCGAAGGCCTGACCCGCCATCTTCGTGACGTTTCCGCAGCGAAGGGCCTCGGCGGCGGCGCCAAGATCTATTTCAAGCGCGAGGACCTCAACCACACCGGCTCGCACAAGATCAACAACTGCCTCGGCCAGATCCTGCTTGCCAAGCGCATGGGCAAGACCCGCATCATCGCCGAGACCGGTGCCGGCCAGCATGGCGTGGCGTCGGCAACCGTTGCCGCCCGCTTCGGCTTCCCCTGCTTCGTCTATATGGGCGCCACCGATGTCGAGCGGCAGAAGCCCAACGTCTTCCGCATGAAGCTTTTGGGTGCCGAAGTGCGTCCGGTCAGTGCCGGTCACGGCACGTTGAAGGATGCGATGAACGAGGCGCTGCGCGACTGGGTCACCAACGTGCACGACACCTATTACCTGATCGGCACCGCCGCTGGCCCGCACCCCTATCCGGAGTTGGTCCGTGACTTCCAGTCGGTGATCGGCACCGAGGCCCGCGCCCAGATCCTGGAACAGGAAGGCCGCCTGCCCGACATGATCGTCGCCGCCGTCGGCGGCGGCTCGAACGCGATCGGCCTGTTCCATCCGTTCCTCGACGACCGCAGCGTCAAGATCGTCGGCATCGAAGCCGGCGGACGCGGCCTCGACGGCATCGAGCATTGCGCCTCGATGAGCGCCGGCAGGCCCGGCGTGCTGCATGGCAACCGCACCTACCTCTTGCAGAACGACGATGGCCAGATCCTCGACGGTCACTCGATCTCGGCCGGTCTCGACTATCCCGGCGTCGGCCCCGAGCATTCGTGGCTGCGCGACAGCGGCCGGGTCGACTATGTGCCGATCCTCGACGACGAGGCGCTCGATGCGTTCCAGCTGACCACCAAGGTCGAAGGCATCATCTCGGCACTCGAATCCGCCCATGCCATTGCGCATGCGGTCAAGGTTGCGCCAACGATGGGCAAGGACAAGGTGATGATCGTCAACCTGTCGGGCCGCGGCGACAAGGACGTGCATACGGTGGCCAAGATGCTGGGCATGGAGATCTGATCATGACGACCACCCGCATCGATCGCCGCATGGCGAAGCTGAAGGCCGAGGGACGCCCGGCACTGGTGACCTACTTCATGGGCGGCGACCCCGACTACGAGACCTCGCTGTCGATCATGAAGGCGTTGCCCAAGGCCGGCAGCGACATCATCGAGCTCGGCATGCCGTTTTCCGATCCGATGGCCGACGGCCCGGCGATCCAGGCGGCCGGCCTGCGCGCGCTGAAGGCCGGTCAGACGCTGGCCAGGACACTTGAGATGGCGCGCGAATTCCGCAAGGACGACAACGACACGCCGATCGTCATGATGGGCTATTACAACCCGATCTACATCTATGGCGTCGACCGCTTCCTGGAAGAGGCAGTCGCCTCCGGCATCGATGGCCTGATCGTCGTCGACCTGCCGCCGGAGATGGACGCCGAGCTCTGCATCCCCGCACTCAAGGCCGGCATCAACTTCATCCGCCTCGTATCGTCGAATGCGAGCGATGACCGGCTTAAGCACCAGCTGGGTCAGGCGAGCGGCTTCGTCTATTGCGTCTCGACCCATGGTACTACCGGCCTCGCCACACCCGATCCGGAAAAGGTACGTCAACTCGTCAGGCGCATCCGTGCCTTTTCCGCATTGCCCGTCTGTGTCGGCTTCGGCATCAAGTCCCCAGATGACGTGCAAAGGTTTGGAGCCATCGCCGACGGTGTCGTCGTCGGCAGTGAAATCGTGCAGACCATCGCGCGAGGAGTTGCGATGGGATCAGCCTCCGCAACAGTCGGGGCATTCGTGAGCGATCTCGGCAAGGCCGTGCGTTTGGTACCTCCAGTTCCCCAGATTTTCTGAGCCGGGCAAATTGAAGGCAACGATCAGATCCGTCTCGCCGGCCACCTCAGGGCCGAAGTCGCAGGATCCACAGCAGGCAGAACCAGACCGCCGCCGCAATGACGGGGCGGCGGTTGGAAAATCACCCCGGCCAGCAATCAACCGTTGCCTGCGGTCAGTCTACCGGCACCAGAAGAGGTGTCGGAGCTAGCTCCGTCATAACCTCCTGTTCAGGCACGGAAGTTACTCCGCTGTCTCTGTCGGTAGAGCCGTCTTGACCTCGTCAATCTTACCATAGGCGTCGCCAACGCCAAGAACATCCTTAGCCCAATCCATGACCTCGTCGTTCAGATAGTCGTCGCCATACTCAGCGATGCGATTGGGGTTGGCAGCCGCGAGCAGTGCCGCTTTAAGGTCGTCCTCGCCAGTGCCTTCGGCCGCGATATCGGCCGTCATCTGTGCATCTGCGAGTTCTTCTTCTGCCTTGGCCAATTCATCCGCGGCCGCAAGCGCATCAGAGAGCGTTTCCTTTTCTGCCTCGAATGCGGCCAGTTCGGTCGGGTCAACTGGGGGCTCCAGCGCATTAAGTTCATTCAAGCGTGCCTGAAGTGCATCTGCCGTCGGATCTGCGATCGGCGTGCTGCCATCGAAAGGCACAATGGCGGCCGCAGCCGCGTCCAAAGCAATTTGCAGTTGGGCTGCCTTTTCAGCTGCGGCTGCTGCCGCTTCGACTGCCAGTTCGGCCTTGGCTGAATTCAGAACATAATCCCTAATCAGGGCCATTTTCGGCGACTGCGAATTCAGATAGGCGTGGTAATTGCGCTTGAGCGAGTTCAGACCCGCCAGACGTGCGTTAAGGTTCTTTTCCTTGGCTGGCTTTGCGCCGGGAACCTCCACGGAAGCAGGCAGAACCTCTAGCTTGAGAGCGCTTGGATTCTGCTTGGCCTTGGCACTCTTCGGCGCGGTGCGCTTGGTGCCCGCAACCGCCGACTTCTTTGTCTGGCCGCCACCGAAGATCGACTTCATCAACCCGCCAACCGATGCTGTCTGTACTCCTCCGCCTGATTTGGTCTTGCCGGCGGCCGATGCAGACTTACCGTTGGACGAGTTGCTGCTCTTACCACCACCATTGCCCCTATCGCCGCCGCCACCATTGCCCCTATCGCCGCCGCCACCATTGCCCCCGCCACCGTTGCCACCGCCATTTTCGCTCTTGGCAAAGGCGGATATCTTGGCAAAACCGCCGACTGGGTCGAGCTTGATCGGCATTGCGCTAATGGCAAGCGCGGAGACCGCGCTGACAAGAAGCTTGTTGTTATGAACCATCGGTTTTTCTCCCTCTCTCGGTACAGAATTCGAACCAAGCCCGCCGCCACATTAGAGTCCCGTGATATACGCGCCAGCCAACTCGTGTTGCAGCGTGAAATGTCTTGAGACCGAGGCCCCACACCATCAACGCACTAGCGTTATACTGCGGCCGGCATACATCTTCTTGCCACCAAGCTCGGCCTCGCAGTTCGACGCGACCGACGAATTGCCGGTCATCTCGACGGTATTGCCGACAACACGAATACACTGACCTGAACCTGACATGTCGGAATTGGCGGCATAAAAGACATGCGCGCTCGGCGCATAGATGAAGCCGGTCACATTCGAACCAGATCCACCGTTGATCACCACGGCATCGGTGTTGGTCCGCTCCTGGTAGATCGTGATGCCAGCGTAGGGCCCTTCGGATGGCGGCGAGAGATTGATAACCTCGTTGGCGTTTGAGGTGAACTCCGCGCCCTCCATGAGAAAAATTGTTACCCCGCTGCCAGTGAGCGAGCCATTACCACCGAGCTTTATCTGGCCGCCGCGCAGGATGTAGACTCCAGGATCGAGGGTTACGTCGCCTGAGATTGTCTTGTTGAAGAACGTGCCGGGGGAAAGTGTCTTGGTTTTGCCCCCAGGTACTGACTTGCAAGCGGTATACGATGGCGGAACAACGCTCATCAGCGGATCAAGCGAAGCGTATTGGTTCACTCGCGGAATGCCGCATTCAAGGTCGGTGTTGTAGCCGGTAAGCCCTTCGGTACCACCGACAGTGGTCACGCACTCGGCTGCCACCTGCGCTGATCCGCCTCTGGACACTGAATCGTTAGCGCTAAAGTTCGAGGCTATGACGCAGCCATCAAGCACAACCTGGGTCGAGCCCTGAAGCTTCACCGCGGCTGATGCAGTCGGATCAAGAGCCAGTACACACGCTGGCTGTCCCGGCGCTACTTCGACCACGGCGCGTCTGGTGGTTCGCCAGTCGATATTTCCGATCATGCCCTTCTGCTCGATCGTCGAGATAACCTCGATATGGCTGATATCACCCGAGGTTGTCGCAGACGCATCGAACTCCGTAAGCTGATGGTTGTAGATAAGTTCGCTGGCCTCGTCGCGGGCCCGGGCGAGATTTGAATCGAAGAAGTCACGTCCAAGGCTTGTCAGTTCGTCACCAGACATGCCGGAATAGTATTTCGTCCCGATTGCCAGTGCCGATATGTCTAGGGAATTTTGCAGCTTGCCGGCCTTGTTGTTGATACTGACGAAGTCGACCACGCCGGCTACGCCGGTCATGATCGGCACCATGGCAAGGGCAGTGATGACCGCGAAATTGCCATGTTCCGACCGGAAGAAATTCCGCATGCCTGACCCCCGCCAGAAAGGTTGCGGGTATATTAGGGCATACTGACATTTCAGGATTTATTGCCGGAATCGGTAAAATGCCGACGATTTGCATAAGAGAATAGATGCGCTAGCTTGTAGTACCTACTTCACGCATTGAGAGTGGGCTTGTCGTCGCTGTCCTCTGACATATCGGTAAATTCGACACGGTTGCGGCCACGCGCCTTTGCTTCGGTGAGACGGCCATCGGCCTTGCGGAACATCTCATCGAACTCGAACTGATCGTCGAACAGGACTGCTCCAACGCTGACCGTCAGCGGGCAGTTGCGGCCACCCGGCTCGAGCACGGTATCGGAGATCGAGCCACGAATGCGCTCGGCAACGCGTTCGGCATTTTCCTTGCTGGCACCGGGCAGGAAGACGCCGAATTCCTCGCCCCCGATACGGCCGACGAGATCACCGCCACGCACGGAAGACTTGATTGCGCCGGCAACGATCTTGAGCACTTCGTCGCCCCAGGCATGGCCGAACCTGGCATTGATCGCCCTGAAGTCGTCGATGTCGACAACCAGCAAGGCGCCTTGCCGACTGGAGGGCGAGTTGCGAAAGGCGTCGATCAGGCTGGCGAACACGCTGCCGTTCAGGCATGAGGTCAAAGCATCGACGGATGACAGGCGGCTGACCTCGGATTTCAGCGCACCGAACTTGCGCCGTTCATTGGCGATGATCGTAAGTAGTGGTGCGGCGATCACACCCGCAACGACACCGGCACCGATGACACCGCGCCAGAATGAACCGTCGGCCTGGCCCTGGAACAGGACTGCCGCCGCTCCCGCTGCAACGACGACGCAAGCGGCCGTGCCAAGACCGGCATAGCGTACCAGCTCCGCAGAACTGCCAGTTGAATTCCCCGTACCAGAAGTGTCCACGCCAGATCCCTCCGCTCCCATGGTCGAATCGATCTACCTGTGGAGAATGAAACATTCCTTGTGCGATTTCGAACAGTTTGACGCAACCGGTCGAAAGTCGTGTCGTATCGGCATAATAACAGCCCCGACCGCTGGTTTGAATGGCCTGGCAGGCTCAATCTGGTGGCCCGAACACGCCCATTTTTGCCTTGCGCGCCACGGCCTCGGCCTTCTCGTAGCCGCCGCCTGGGCGCGCATAGGCCCAACCATTGGCAACCAGCCAGGCTCCGACATCCTGTTTGCCAAGCCTGCATGCCGCCGCTATCGGCTGCCTCTCTGCCGGCGGAAATACCTGGCACAGCGGCGCGCGGCCTCGCAACCAGTAACGGAAGGCGAGCCTGGCACGCTCACCGCAGCGCCATGCCACCCCTGCGAAGTCGCAGGACTGATCTGGTCGGACCGGCTCGGTGCCGGCGACGAAGATGGTATAACCCATCGCCTCGAACGAAGCAGATGAGGTCACGACCGGACGGTACAACACGGTGCCCTCCCAATCGTCGGGCTTGACCTGCTTCGGAGGCGCGGCAAGCCCGAGTTCCCCGATCGGCGGCCGCGCCTCGATCCGTTCCAGCCCAAGCCCCGGGACCTCGGGCGGCGTAACAATGTCAGGCGCGATCATGCGCGAGGTGGCAGGCTCCGTCTGGCCAACCGTCTGTCCCGATCCACTTTCGAGGACCCGAGCCGGATGGAGTTCCGCTTCAGCCGGCGCCGCGTCGCGGAAAACAGGCTGCCGTGGCAGACTTGGCACCGACGCGACCACGGACGCGACGGCGCCGATGGCTGCCGCGGCTGCGATCTTTATTATCGCGGGACGCACCGCCTTCATGCGTCGCATCCTACCCCGCGCCAGATGAGCGCCGTTTCGACCAAATTGCCTGGCTCCTTGTTCGAACAAGAAGGCCATGGATCGCGGCAGAGCGCCAGTCACCTATGCCGCAAGTGAAAAACTTCCATAAAATTTGATCTAAAATATTGCTTTAATATTATTAGAGAATTACCCTAGTTCCTTTCCGATAATTTGATACGCAGTTGCTATCGTTCATCAAAATAGGTGGGCGAGATGAAAGCAACGACAGCCAATATTGCAATATACCTGACCAAGAGCTTTGCAGCCGCGGCATTCCTTGCCGTGGCTGTGCAAGGCGCCACGGCAAGTCAGGGTCGCGCCACTGAAGCAACCGCCTCGATTGAGCCGCGCATGCCGCAGCTTCTTGGTGGGTTGATGATGGCGGAGCCTCCGGCAGTCGTTGCCGCCAAGCCCTTCCAGTTTGGACCGGACTTCGACGGCTACGGGCTCGTTGCGCGGACCGCAGTTGGTCAAGTGGACACGCCGGCAGGCATCGACCCGATGAAGACAGCGGCCATCATCCCGGGTGTTTTCGGTTCCGTCGCAATTCCGATGCGCAACTTCCCGGTGGCAGGCCGATGGGCCAAGGTCTATCGTGACATCGGCGGCTGCACCGAAACCTCATGCGGCAAGAATGGCGAAGCACTTTTCGGACTGGCAGCGAACAGCCGCGACAGAAAATTCCTCGACAAGCTCGCCGTCGTGAACCGTGCCGTCAACACGATGATCGCCTATCGCAAGGACCAAGGCGTCTATGGCAATCTCGATTACTGGGCGAAGCCGGCCGAAATACTGTCGCGCGGTGCCGGCGACTGTGAAGATTTTGCCATTCTCAAGATGTCGGCGCTGATCAAGGCCGGTGTTCCGGCACAAAGCATGTCGCTGGTGGTTCTCCAGGACGCGAGTCGGGGTGTCTTCCATGCGGTGCTGTCGGTTGCCACCCAGAGTGGAACCTTCATCCTCGACAATCTGAGCAACCAGGTCCTGCGCGACGAGGCACTTAAAAGCTATGTCCCTCTCTACTCGTTCAGCACCGACCGTGCATGGATTCACGGTGCGCGTCCGGGATCGGGGCAAATCGCCTCCGCCGGCAACAATTTTGCTGCGATAGCGCCCGGTGAGGGCCCTTTACAGCAATAATCTGGTCCAAGCAGAAAAAGACAGACTCCACGGCCTGACTGCGATTCGGCATCAGGCCGCCACCGCAATCCCAGCTGAATGCGAGCATATATTGCTTGGCCGCGCGAGGAGAACACAACCGCAGCGTTAACCCGACAAATGTATTTTAGGCGCAGGAAATGTAGCATTTTTGCATCACAGCTGCCGCAAAAGGCTCAAATACGATTGAATCGATGCCAAAGTAACCAAAACACTGTCGATTTCAGTTCTCTTCTGGATAATTGCATTCAGTTGGGTACGATTGGGGTCTCGAACGCTCTGCGTCGGGATGGGAGTGGGAGATACTTTATGCCGAAGCGTTTTGGGCAACTTGCGGCGCGGCTCACCATAATGCTTGCCGCGACCATGCTGTCGGGCACGGGTGCAAACGCGTTGACGCTCAAGGAAGCAATGGCCGTCGCCGTCGAATCCAATCCGGAAATCGGCCAGGCCATCGAAAACCGCGAAGCAATCGAATTCGAGCTCAGGCAGGCAAAAGGCCTCTATCTCCCAAGCGTCGACCTCGAAGCATCGACTGGCGTGCGCCGCCTCGACAACCCGTCGCGGCGCCTGAGCGGCATTGAAGATGACGAGTTGTACCCGTCGGAAGCAGGCGTGGTCGTCACTCAGAAGCTCTTCGACAATGGCGCGCGGCGCGCCGAACTTACCCGCCAGGCATCCCGCGTCGACGGCGCCTCCTTCCGCGTTCTCGAACGCTCCGAGTTCATCGGCCTGTCGGTCGTCCAGGATTACCTCGAGTACCTGCTGCAGGCTCAGATCGTCGGCGACGCCAAGCGCAACCTCGGTTTCCACCAGTCGATCCTCGGCGACATTCGCGAAGGCATCCAGGGTGGCGCACTCACCGACGCCGACCGCCAGCAGGCCGAGGAGCGCCTCTACGCCGCCAAGGCTCGCGTGCAGGAAGCCTCGGAAGAGCTTGAAGCGGCAAAGATCCGGTTCTTCAAGACCGTCGGCAAACCGCTGACCGACCCGTCCAAGCCAGGCTCCGTCGCCAAGGCCCTGCCCCGATCGCTCGACGATGCGCTCGGCCTTGCGCGCCGCAACAATCCACGCGTCCATATGGCCAGCAGCGATATCGACGCGGCGGCTTCGCTCGTCGATGCGGCCCGCGCCAAATACGGCCCCGAAGTTGTTGCCGAAGGTCGTGCCCGGATCGGCAATGACATTGACGGCGCCGAGGACGAGACCAACGACCTGCAGGCTCGGCTGGTGCTGCGCTGGAACCTCTATCGGGGCGGCATAGACAAGGCCAACGAGCAGGAGCAGATCCGGCGCGTCAGCGAACAGCGGCTCGCCCTGCACCAGGTGCAGCGCGAGATCGAGGAGGCTGTGCGGATTTCATGGGACCGCCGCTTCCGCCAGGCAGATCTGGCCAAGACGCTGCGCCAGCAGTCCATCGCCAACGACAGGCTGGTCACCTCTTATCGTGAGCAGTTCAAGGTCGGCCAGCGCTCGCTGCTCGACGTGCTCGACGCTCAGAACACGCGCTTCAACACCGCCACGCTCTCCAACACTGCTGCATTCGCGTCGCTTTTCGCAGAATATCGTCTGCTGGCGGCAACCGGACAGTTGTTGAAGACGATGAACCTTGCACCGGCAAAGCAGGCCGAGGCCTATGCCCGAACCGAGTTCAACGTACCGGCGACCGCCGACACCGAGACCTATGCGCGGACACCATCACAGCAGGCGAACGACATGCCTTTCGATCTCCTGGCCCCGGTCAGAAAGAAGTAGGGCGTCTGCCGACGGCAGCACCCGTCCGTCATGAACCAGCAGGCGCACATCCAGACCCCGGCAGAAGCATTCAAATCATGCTTTTCGGCAGTCGCCGCTTATTTAGGGCGGCCGAGTGCCGAAACCGTTCTGTTCTCCGGCGTTCCCATTTCAGAAACGCGGATCGAGGTCCAGGAAATCAGGCACCTTGCCGAGCGAATCGGCCTCGAGACGACCGAGTTCGCGCATCGCGACTTCATGCGCGGCCGCTTCGACCTGCCGGCCATCATCTTTCGCCCCAATCGCCTGCCGATCGCGATACTGGTCGAACAAGGCGACGGCGCAGAATTCCTGACCGGACCGCAGGAAGACGGCCGCACGTCGATATCGCGTGCCGAACTGACATCCATTCCGATATCAGGCGGCGTCGGCTTCTCCATCACCTACGCCAATACCGCCGAAGGCATGAATGTCGGCAATGCGGCCAAGATCGAACGCCCACATTGGCTGTTCGGGACTCTGGGCATGTTCTGGCGGTCCTATTCGAGGGTGGCGCTGGCGGCGATTTTCATCAACCTTCTGGCCATCGCTTCCCCCATCTTCACCATGAACGTCTATGACCGCATCCTGCCCAACAAGGCGATCTCATCGCTTTGGGTGCTGGCAATCGGTGTGTCGACCGCAATCCTGTTTGATCTGTTGCTCAAGACGGCGCGCGCGGCCCTTATTGACCATGCCGGGCGCAAGGCCGACCTGCGCATCTCCTACATGCTGTTCGAGAAGGTGCTGAACACCTCTCTCAGCGCACGCCCCGCATCCACCGGTGAATATGCCAATCGTGTCACCCAATACGAGTTCGTCCGGGAGTTCTTCACCTCCAACACCGTCAGCACCTTCATCGATACCGCCTTCGTCTTCATCTTCCTGCTGGTGATCTACGCCATATCGGGCTGGCTGGTAATTGTTCCGATCATCGCCTTCGTAGCTGCGGTCGTCATCGGGCTTGTTGCCCAGCAGCGCATTGGCAAGCGGGTTGCCGCTTCCATGAACGAGTCCTCGCAACGTCAGGCGCTGCTGGTCGAGTCGATATCGACGGTCGAGACGATCAAGTCGCTGCGCGCCGAAGCCTACCTGCTACGGAAGTGGCGCGAACATTCCAAGAATGCGGCCAATACGTCAGAAAAGATCAAGCAGCTTTCCGCCGCCGCAGCCAACATGACCCAATTCGTGCAGCAATTGGTGACTGTTGCGCTGGTGGTGGCAGGTGCCTACGCATTTGACAGCGGATCGATTTCCACCGGCGCCATCATCGCTGCGGTCATGCTCTCGGGCCGCGCGGTTGCGCCGCTCGGCCAATTGGCGATGACGATCTCCCGCTTCCGTCAGGCAATGCTGTCGCTGCGGGTGTTGAATTCCATCATGCAGCAGCCCGAGGACCGGCCCGACACAGTAGGCTTCGTCAACCGCCCGATCCGGGTCGGCGCGCTGACGCTTCGCAATGTCGGCTTCGTCTATCCCGGCACCGAGGCGGAGGTACTGACAGGGGTCAACCTGTCGATCAATCCGGGCGAGCGCATCGGCATCATCGGCCGTATCGGGTCCGGCAAGACGACATTCGGCCGGCTGGTCGGGCGACTCTATTTGCCAACGACCGGCGAGTTGCTGCTCGACGGCATCGATGTGCGCCAATACCACCCCTCGGAAGTTCGCGCCGCCGTCGGCATCGTCGCCCAGGCCGGCGACCTGTTTTCAGGCACGATCAAGGAAAACCTCCTGATGGCGCGCCCGGAGGCGACAGACGAGGAAATCATCCTCGCTGCCAAGGCTGCCGGTGTCGACGAATTCGTTTCGCGCCATCCGCGCGGCTACGACATGAATGTCGGCGAGCGCGGCACCAATCTTTCCGGCGGGCAGAGACAAGCTGTGGCGATCGCGCGGCTCCTGCTGACCAAGCCGAAGATCGTCTTCCTTGACGAGCCGTCGGGCTCGATGGACCTGGCGTCCGAGCGCCAGCTCATCAAGCAGCTCAAGGTCGCCTTCGACGACAAGACCACACTGATCATATCGACCCACCGCTACAGTATGCTTGAAATCGTCGACCGCCTGATCGTGGTCGAACAAGGGCGTGTGGTTGCGGACGGGCCCAAAGAAAAAGTCATCCAGGCGCTGCAGAAGCCCAGCGGTTGAGATTTCGTCGGCGTGAGGAGTGATTATATTGACCTTGTTCAATATAATGGAGTTCTAATGATATCCAGGGAAGACAGGCCGCCACTGTTTGCATCAGCTTCAGTGCTGATCATCGCAGCCCTGTTTGTGGCGTTTGTGGTGTGGGCGTCATTCGCCGAGATCGACGAGATCGCGCGTGGCGAAGGCAAGGTCATTCCTGCATCCAAGACCCAGATCGTGCAGGCAAGCGAGGCCGGCGTGGTCCAGGAAATCGCTGTCAAGATTGGCCAGGTGGTCAAGAAGAACGACCTGATCGTCCGGCTCGACAACACTGTCAGCACCTCCAGCCTCGGCGAGCAGCAAGCCAAGGCGCGAACGCTCAGCGCCCGCATTGCCCGGCTCAAGCAGGAGCAGGAAGGCCGGATCGGCGAGCCTCTTGCTTGCCCTGAGAGCCTCGTGGAGGTCGCTCCCGAGATCTGCGAAAACGAACAGAAATTGCTCGTGGCGCGCCGGCAGAACTTCGAGACCAAGCTCAACGTGCTGAAGTCGCGGCTGGACCAGCGCGAAAAGGAACTCAATGAGGCCAAGGTCAATGTCCAGCGCTTGACGGACAGTCTTGGTGTCAGTGACAGGGAGGCCGAGCTCGTCACCTCCATGGTCAAGCGCAACCTGATGGCAAAGACAGAACAGATCCGTGTCGACCGCGAACAGACGGAGATGCGAGGCCAGCTCAATCTCGCCGATGAGACGATCAAACGGACAGGTGCTGCAATCGTCGAAGCGAAGCTTCAGGTCGACGAGTTCGGCCTGCAATTGCAGCAGGAGGCACTTGATGAACTGACCCAGGCGCTGGCCGAACTCTCGGTCGTGGAAGAGACGATTCGTGGCGCCACAGACAGGGTTGCCCGCACCGACATCCGCTCGCCTGTGGACGGCATTGTCAACACGCTAGACGTCAACACGCTGGGCGCCTTCGTCCAGCCCGGCGCTGTCGTGGCCGGCATCGTGCCGACGTCCGAGACGTTGCTCGTCGAGGCACGCGTCTCGCCGCGCGACGTCGCCTTCATCCGCCCGGACCAAAAGGCACTGATCAAGGTCTCGGCCTATGATTTTTCGATCTTCGGCGGTCTCGACGGCAAGGTGCAGAACATCACCGCCGACAGCCTCGTCGACCAGAATACCGGGGAACCCTACTATCAGGTCCGGGTCTCGACCGACCGCTCTGTGCTGGAACGGGACGGCAAGTCCTACTCCATCATTCCCGGCATGATCAGCACGGTGGAGATCATCACCGGGCGCAAGACGATCCTGAGCTACCTGCTGAAACCCATCAACAAGGCGCGCGACGAGGCGCTCCATGAACGATAGTGGAGCGGCGCCTGGTGGACCCGCACTCCACATCTATTCCGCCGACGATCTGAAATCGGACTTTCGCGTTGTCGTACGCCAGGGCACGCGACGCGGCATCAAGCTCGAGCGCGTTTTTTGGGCAACGCTGAAACAACTCGCTGAAGACAAGCGCCTGACGCTTGGCGAAATAGTCGACGAGATCGAACGTTCCAACAACGAAACCGGCAACCTTACCTCGGCCATTCGTGTCGCTTGCCTGCGCTGGATGACCGATCAAAGCGCAGCGCTGGCCAAGCTGGCCTCGTTGCGCACCATCAATGCGATCCTGGGTGCCTGCCCGGCACCGGCATTCGCATTGTCGTCGACAAAAAAGATCCTGACCTTCAACCCCGCCTTCCAGAACCTGGTCAAACGGCATTTGCCGGTCGGATTTGGTGAAGAAGCACGCCGCGACCTCAGGTTGTCCCTCGACCTGAATGTCGCCGACATCTTCACAAGGCTCGACGCCAACTACGGCGTGCCGATTGCCAGCGGCTTCGTCATCGCTACAGCCGAGCGGCGCTATCGCGGCCAGCTCAACATCGTCCGCGCGCCGGTCAAGTCGCCGGATCTGCTGCTCTCCTTCGTCGTCAACGGATAGTTGTGAACACGATTCCTGACATTGACGGGAGACCTTGTTCGATACTCTCGACACTTCGCGAAAATCTGTTCGGCAATGTCCTTCCGGCGTATCTGACTTCGCTAAATTAACCACCCGTCAAGTTTTCATGTTGGCCTGCATATGGGGATATGCAGCTTTGCGCACGCCCCCGTTGCAATCACTCAAATCTCGCTGCTCTGCTACGGCCAGCAAGAAATTTGGGGATGGGCTATGGCAACCTCCGTTGACCAGGGAAATCTGTCGGCATCTGCAACTGGTAGCGACGCGCTGCTCGAACGGGCGGTGCCATTGTCGGAAGCACAGCTTCTCGCGCAGGCGACCGAGCCTGCAACGAAGGCCGATCCTGTTCCCGTCGATGCCGGCTCCGGCCAGCCCATCCAGGCTGCCCAGCCGAATGCAGCGCCACCGGCCCAGGCCAATCCAGCTGAATACGCGGCCGACGCCTCGAATGTCGTCCATCTGCCTGCCAATATCTCCGTCGACAACATCAAGGTCGACGGCAAGAACCTGATCCTCGAGCAGGCCGACGGCACCGAGATCGTCGTCAAGGATGCCGCCTCCAACGTGCCGACCTTCATGCTCGGCGACGTCGAGCTCCCGCGTGTCGCCTTGATCGCAGCGCTTGAAGCTGGCGGCGTCGATGTCGCATTTGGCCCCGACGGATCGATTTCGGTCGGACCTGGTTCGGCCAACAGCTCCGGCGGCAATTTTGAGGCCCCTATTGGTGGTATCGGCAATGGCTTCGACCTTTCGGCCCTGCTGCCGCCGACGGCGCTGCAATTCCCGCAATACGAGTACCGCGAACTCTATGCCGGCCTTGAAGAACGGGATACCGAACCGACGATCGATGTCGGCACCGGGTTCTTTGTCGATGAAGAGGCGCTCTCTGACGGATCCAATCCCGGCAGCGATGTCGAGCAGGCGTCCGGCTCGTTCAACATTTCATCCGGCAATGACATCGGCAGCCTGGTTATCAATGGCATCGACGTCACAAATGGCGGCCAGGTCACAGGCACCTACGGCACACTGACCGTTACCGGTGACCCGCAAAGCGGATATAGCTGGACTTACGTCCTCAACGACAACACCCTGGACCACCTCGACAAAACGTCGACCGGTACCGCCGAAGGCATCTTCGACAGCTTCAACGTGGTGGTTACCGATACTGACGGCGATCCAGCTTCGGCCACGCTCAACATTGATGTCCTGGATGACGGCCCGACGCTCAGCGTTCAGGCAAACACGGAAACGTCCGGCGGCCTCGTCATCGAGCTGGACGAATCCGTCGGCCCGGACCGCTACAACACCGGCGAAGTCGAGAGCGGCACCAACACCAACACAGATGATGCAGCGCCCGCACTGGCGCAGAACGCTACAGCACTGGTCGGCGGCCTTGCTTCGCTGTTTTCCGTCGGCGGTGTCTACGGCGCTGACGGCGCAGGCCAAACTATCGGTTCGTTCTCGTTCACCGGCATTCCGGATGCAGGCCTCGCCACCAACCTGTCGGCAACCGACGGCGGCGCGATCACGCTGTTTCTGGAAGGCGGCGAGATCATCGGCCGCGACACCGACAACAACATGGTGCTCAAGATCGCCATCGTTGGCGCGCCCGGCTCCGAGCAGCTGCAGACGACGCTTTATGAAGCGCTCGACCATGGCCAGGATTCCAACCAGTTCGATTCCGGCCAGATCCTGGCGCTGACCCAGGGCAACAAGATCGAGCTGCAATATGAGGTCACACGCACCGACGGCGACGGTGACAGCATCACCCAGACGGCGACCGTGCCGCTGGCCGACAGCCAGGGCTCCGGCTTCGTCTTCGACGACGACGGTCCCAGCCTGACGGTTGCCGCCAATGAGGGTGCGGCTGCCCAGCTTGCCGTTGAACTCGACGAAACCGTCGGCGCCGACCGCTACAACACTGGCGAGGTCGAGAGCGGCACCAACACCAACACCGATGATGCCGCGGGCGTTCTGGCGCAGGTTTCGAGCAATGTGACCGGCGGCCTGACGCAGCTCTTCACCATCGGCGGCGACTTCGGCTCGGACGGCCCGGGTAAGGTCACCAGCACGCTGAGCTTCACCGGCATTCCGGACGCAGGCCTTGCCACCAACCTGTCGGCAACCGACGGCGGCGCGATCACGCTGTTCCTCGAAGGCGACGAGATCATCGGCCGCGACACCGACAACAACATGGTGCTCAAGATCGCCATCGTTGGCGCGCCCGGCTCCGAGCAGCTGCAGACGACGCTTTATGAAGCGCTCGACCATGGCCAGGATTCCAACCAGTTCGATTCCAGCCAGATCCTGGCGCTGACCCAGGGCAACAAGATCGAGCTGCAATATGAGGTCACACGCACCGACGGCGACGGTGACAGCATCACCCAGACGGCGACCGTGCCGCTGGCCGACAGCCAGGGCTCCGGCTTCGTCTTCGACGACGACGGTCCCAGCCTGACGGTTGCCGCCAATGAGGGTGCGGCTGCCCAGCTTGCCGTTGAACTCGACGAAACCGTCGGCGCCGACCGCTACAACACTGGCGAGGTCGAGAGCGGCACCAACACCAACACCGATGATGCCGCGGGCGTTCTGGCGCAGGTTTCGAGCAATGTGACCGGCGGCCTGACGCAGCTCTTCACCATCGGCGGCGACTTCGGCTCGGACGGCCCGGGTAAGGTCACCAGCACGCTGAGCTTCACCGGCATTCCGGACGCAGGCCTTGCCACCAACCTGTCGGCAACCGACGGCGGCGCGATCACGCTGTTCCTCGAAGGCGGCGAGATCATCGGCCGCGACACCGACAACAACATGGTGCTCAAGATCGCCATCGTTGGCGCGCCCGGCTCCGAGCAGCTGCAGACGACGCTTTATGAAGCGCTCGACCATGGCCAGGATTCCAACCAGTTCGATTCCGGCCAGATCCTGGCGCTGACCCAGGGCAACAAGATCGAGCTGCAATATGAGGTCACACGCACCGACGGCGACGGTGACAGCATCACCCAGACGGCGACCGTGCCGCTGGCCGACAGCCAGGGCTCCGGCTTCGTCTTCGACGACGACGGTCCGAAGCTCGCCGGCAAGGCCCAGCTCGTCGCAACTGTCGACGAAGACGGGCTTGGCAATAGCCAATCCACAGGCAATGCAGACGCCGGCAAAACAGGCGAAGTGACCGGGACCAACCTGGCCGTCGCAACGGGCAATGCGGGTGCGCTGCTGTCGCTTGTCGATTTCGGCCAGGATGGGCCTCACCCGACAAAAGCATTCAGCCTCCTCACCCAGGCTATTCCGGTGGACTCCGGCTTCAATTCAAAAGGCGGCGATGTCGTCATCGTTTCCGACGGAACGACCTTGACGGGCTATGTCAATGTCGGAGGCGGCGCGGGATTTGACGCGGGTACCGACCGGGCTGTCTTCACGCTCGTGGTGGGCGGCGATGGCTCCTATGTCTTTACCTTGATCGACCAGATCGATCACCCTGCCCTGACCGGACAACCGGGTGACGACGCCGAAAACCTGCTCACCGACAGCGGCATCGACCTGTCGTCGTTTGTCGTGGCCATGGATGGCGACGGAGACACCATTGGTCTGGGCGCAGGCTCGTTCCAGGTCCAGGTGCTCGACGATATCCCGACGATCATCGCCCGCGACGCCGATTCGACGACGACCACGACGACGGAAACGATTGTCTACACGCTGCAGGCGGGAAATACCGACGTTCGCGGCATGGATGGCACCGGCAACCATGACATCAAGCTGACGGGTATCGACGTCAACGAAGGCGACAATTCCGTCAACACCACGGGCACCAAGATCGGCGTCGGCGACGGCCAGATCATCGACGGCTATGAAACCCATCCGAAGACAACTGGTCCCGAAATCCTGACGATGGATTTCGTCAACAACCTGTCCATCACGCCCAACAATCCCAACCCGCCGATTGTCACCGATGGCGGCTCGTACGACGTCAGTTCGGTCACCTTCAGTATCGATGTTGCCGAAGCGAAGGGAATCGAGTCCGCCGTCCTGTTCATCGGCGCCAAGGATGGCGGTGCATTCGAGGCTGTCACCGTCAAGATCAACGGTGTCTCGATCGTGGGCACCCCCGTCTTCGAGGGGGGAGTCCAGGTCGGCTACGCCTTCGGCAGTGTGCCCGACGGTGCCACCATCGAGGTCACCGGCAACACGCCCTTCGACCAGCTTAGGGTTGGCAACTACAACGGCTTCACCTTCGACTCGACCGCTGGCGGGACGGACACGACGCTCACGGGCGGCAATCCGTTCAAAATCTACGGGATCGAGGCGAAGGTCACTATCACGACCACGGTGACCGAGGTCTTCCGTGTCAGTCATGACGAGTCTGCCGGCGTCAATACCGGCAGCGATCCTAATCCGGCCAACGACGTCGCTCTGGTGCCTCACCCGGCGCTGATCGATGGCGCCTTCGGTTATGCCAAGTCGTCGGCATCCGTACTGACGCTGTTCCAGAATGTTTCAGTCGGTGCGGACGATGACGCCACCTTTGCCTATGCGATTACCGACGCCAACGGCAACGCGCTCAGCAATGTCGATTCCGGGCTGAAGAGCCTCGACGGCACGGCGATCATGCTCTCCACCGACGGAAATGGTGTCCTGGTCGGCACTGCCGGCGGCGAAACCGTTTTCAAAGTCTATGTCGACGTTGATGGCACCGTCTGGATTGCTCAATACAAGCCGATTGCACATGCAATTGACGGCTCGAGCGCGGCCGCCTTCGATGACATCGCGACAATCGCAGCGGAGCTTCACGTCAAGGCGACGATCACTGACTTCGACGGCGATTCGACTTCGGCGGTTTCCGATGTGGCACTTGCCATCGACTTCCAGGACGACGGTCCCGTTGCCCAGAACGACCAGAACTCGGTCACCGAGGACGGTCCCGTTTCGGCCAGCGGCAACGTGGTCACGGATGGACCGGGAGCAGACGCCACCGGCACGGACGGCTTTGGTTCGATCGCATGGGATGGCGCTGCGGGAACTGTTGTCGCCGGCACCTATGGCCAGCTCACCGTCGGCGTCGACGGCAGCTATACCTACACGCTCTACACGCAGGCACAGAACCCTGCGGGCTATGCCGCCGTGCAGGGGCTTTCCGCCAACGAGACGCTTGCGGAGTCGTTCGACTACACCTTGACCGATGGCGACGGCGATAGCTCGCCGGCAACGCTGATCATCACCATCAATGGTGCTGACGACGGCGTGACAATTGGTGGGCTGACCCCGAGCGCTGAAGGCGGCGACGCCGTCGTCGACGAAAAGGGCCTGCCGCCTCGCTCCGGGGAACCTGCCGGCTCCGGCGAGGCGTTGCCCAACCCGAACGACAATTCGGACACGTCGGAAACGACCACCGGCAATTTCAACTTCACTTCGCCTGACGGGCTGCAGTCGCTGACGATCGCCGGAACAGTGATCAGCTACGCCCAGCTTGCCGCCTCGGGCAGCACGCCCATCACCATCGCCGGCGGCCCCGCCTACGGCACGCTGATCATCAACGGCTTCACCGGAACCCAGGCCGGCGGTACGGTCCAGTACCGCTTCACCCTGACCGACAACCTAGCCACACATCCCGACAACGCCCTCAGCGGCGTCGATGGCGACAGCGACCGTGGCTCCGCCGATCAACTATTCGCCGATTATGCGATCTCGGTTACCGACACCGACGGCAGCTCTGCGCCTGGAACCCTGTCAATCGCAATCAACGACGATGGCCCGACGGCCAACAACGACGTTGCCACGCAGGGTGCTGAGAACCAGGCGTTCACGATCAATGCGTTTGCCAACGACGTGTTCGGCGCCGACGGCGTCGACATCGACAACAACCCGGCGGTGGCGGTGACCTTCACCCAGCCGACGCAGGGCGTCGTCACCTATAATGCGGCCACCGGCCTGTTCACCTACACGCCGAATGCCGGCGCCGGCAGCAGCTCGACCGCCGACAGCTTCACCTACACCATCAAGGACGGCGACGGCGACGTCTCGACCGCAACCGTGTCGCTGACCCTTGCCGCGGATTCGACCCCGACGGTCACCGTGACCGACGGCATCGTCGACGAGAAGGGCCTTGCCAACGGTTCCGGCGAGGTTGCCAACCCGGCTGCCAACACCGACAACTCCGAGACCACGACCGGCACCTTCACTGTCGGCACCGGCAGCGACGGCCTGGCCAAGCTCGAGATCCAGGACAAGGACGGCATCTGGCAGAACGTCACCGGCGGCGGCACCGTCCAGGGCGCCAATGGCGTGCTGACGGTGACCAACACTGCCGGCGCCTACAGCTGGAGCTACACCCTCAGCAACAACCTGCTCAGCCATGACGACAACGCCCTCAGCGGCGTCGATGGCGACAGCGACCGCGGTGCCGCCGACCAGAAGCCCGGCGACAACTTCCAGGTTCGCGTCGAAGACAGCGACGGCGACGTCTCCGCACCCGACACGCTGACCATCACCGTCAATGACGATGGCCCGACGGCCAACAACGACGTTGCCACGCAGGGTGCTGAGAACCAGGCGTTCACGATCAATGCGTTTGCCAACGACGTGTTCGGCGCCGACGGCGTCGACATCGACAACAACCCGGCGGTGGCGGTGACCTTCACCCAGCCGGCGCAGGGTGTCGTCACCTACAATGCGGCCACCGGCCTGTTCACCTACACGCCGAATGCCGGCGCCGGCAGCAGCTCGACCGCTGACAGCTTCACCTACACCATCAAGGATGGCGACGGCGACGTCTCGACCGCAACCGTGTCGCTGACCCTGGCAGCAGATTCGACCCCGACGGTCACCGTGACCGACGGCATCGTCGACGAGAAGGGCCTTGCCAACGGTTCCGGCGAGGTTGCCAACCCGGCTCCCAATACCGACAACTCCGAGACCACGACCGGCACCTTCACCGTTGCCACCGGCAGCGATGGCCTGGCCAAGCTCGAGATCCAGGACAAGGACGGCATCTGGCAGAACGTCACCGGCGGCGGCACCGTCCAGGGCGCCAATGGCGTGCTGACGGTGACCAACACTGCCGGCGCCTACAGCTGGAGCTACACCCTCAGCAACAACCTGCTCAGCCATGACGACAACGCCCTCAGCGGCGTCGATGGCGACAGCGACCGCGGTGCAGCCGACCAGAAGCCCGGCGACAACTTCCAGGTTCGCGTCGAAGACAGCGACGGCGACGTCTCCGCACCCGACACGCTGACCATCACCGTCAATGACGATGGCCCGACGGCCAACAACGACGTTGCCACGCAGGGTGCTGAGAACCAGGCGTTCACGATCAATGCGTTTGCCAACGACGTGTTCGGCGCCGACGGCGTCGACATCGACAACAACCCGGCGGTGGCGGTGACCTTCACCCAGCCGGCGCAGGGTGTCGTCACCTACAATGCGGCCACCGGCCTGTTCACCTACACGCCGAATGCCGGCGCCGGCAGCAGCTCGACCGCTGACAGCTTCACCTACACCATCAAGGATGGCGACGGCGACGTCTCGACCGCAACCGTGTCGCTGACCCTGGCAGCAGATTCGACCCCGACGGTCACCGTGACCGACGGCATCGTCGACGAGAAGGGCCTTGCCAACGGTTCCGGCGAGGTTGCCAACCCGGCTCCCAATACCGACAACTCCGAGACCACGACCGGCACCTTCACCGTTGCCACCGGCAGCGATGGCCTGGCCAAGCTCGAGATCCAGGACAAGGACGGCGTCTGGCAGAACGTGACCGGCGGCGGCACCGTCCAGGGCGCCAATGGCGTGCTGACGGTGACCAACAATGCAGGCACCTACAGCTGGAGCTACACCCTTGCCAACAACCTGCTGAGCCATGACGACAACGCCCTCACCGGCGTCGATGGCGACAGCGACCGCGGTGCAGCCGACCAGAAGCCCGGCGACAACTTCCAGGTTCGCGTCGAAGACAGCGACGGCGACGTCTCCGCACCCGACACGCTGACCATCACCGTCAATGACGATGGCCCGACGGCCAACAACGACGTTGCCACGCAGGGTGCTGAGAACCAGGCGTTCACGATCAATGCGTTTGCCAACGACGTGTTCGGCGCCGACGGCGTCGACATCGACAACAACCCGGCGGTGGCGGTGACCTTCACCCAGCCGACGCAGGGCGTCGTCACCTATAATGCGGCCACCGGCCTGTTCACCTACACGCCGAATGCCGGCGCCGGCAGCAGCTCGACCGCCGACAGCTTCACCTACACCATCAAGGACGGCGACGGCGACGTCTCGACCGCAACCGTGTCGCTGACCCTTGCCGCGGATTCGACCCCGACGGTCAGCGTGACCGACGGCACCGTCGACGAGAAGGGTCTTGCCAACGGTTCCGGCGAGGTTGCCGACCCGGCTGCCAACACCGACAACTCCGAGACCACGACCGGCACCTTCACTGTCGGCACCGGCAGCGACGGCCTGGCCAAGCTCGAGATCCAGGACAAGGACGGCATCTGGCAGAACGTCACCGGCGGCGGCACCGTCCAGGGCGCCAATGGCGTGCTGACGGTGACCAACACTGCCGGCGCCTACAGCTGGAGCTACACCCTCAGCAACAACCTGCTCAGCCATGACGACAACGCCCTCAGCGGCGTCGATGGCGACAGCGACCGCGGTGCAGCCGACCAGAAGCCCGGCGACAACTTCCAGGTTCGCGTCGAAGACAGCGACGGCGACGTCTCCGCACCCGACACGCTGACCATCACCGTCAATGACGATGGCCCGACGGCCAACAACGACGTTGCCACGCAGGGTGCTGAGAACCAGGCGTTCACGATCAATGCGTTTGCCAACGACGTGTTCGGCGCCGACGGCGTCGACATCGACAACAACCCGGCGGTGGCGGTGACCTTCACCCAGCCGACGCAGGGCGTCGTCACCTATAATGCGGCCACCGGCCTGTTCACCTACACGCCGAATGCCGGCGCCGGCAGCAGCTCGACCGCCGACAGCTTCACCTACACCATCAAGGACGGCGACGGCGACGTCTCGACCGCAACCGTGTCGCTGACCCTTGCCGCGGATTCGACCCCGACGGTCAGCGTGACCGACGGCACCGTCGACGAGAAGGGTCTTGCCAACGGTTCCGGCGAGGTTGCCGACCCGGCTGCCAACACCGACAACTCCGAGACCACGACCGGCACCTTCACTGTCGGCACCGGCAGCGACGGCCTGGCCAAGCTCGAGATCCAGGACAAGGACGGCGTCTGGCAGAACGTGACCGGCGGCGGCACCGTCCAGGGCGCCAATGGCGTGCTGACGGTGACCAACAATGCAGGCACCTACAGCTGGAGCTACACCCTTGCCAACAACCTGCTGAGCCATGACGACAACGCCCTCACCGGCGTCGATGGCGACAGCGACCGCGGTGCAGCCGACCAGAAGCCCGGCGACAACTTCCAGGTTCGCGTCGAAGACAGCGACGGCGACGTCTCCGCACCCGACACGCTGACCATCACCGTCAATGACGATGGCCCGACGGCCAACAACGACGTTGCCACGCAGGGTGCTGAGAACCAGGCGTTCACGATCAATGCGTTTGCCAACGACGTGTTCGGCGCCGACGGCGTCGACATCGACAACAACCCGGCGGTGGCGGTGACCTTCACCCAGCCGACGCAGGGCGTCGTCACCTATAATGCGGCCACCGGCCTGTTCACCTACACGCCGAATGCCGGCGCCGGCAGCAGCTCGACCGCCGACAGCTTCACCTACACCATCAAGGACGGCGACGGCGACGTCTCGACCGCAACCGTGTCGCTGACCCTTGCCGCGGATTCGACCCCGACGGTCAGCGTGACCGACGGCACCGTCGACGAGAAGGGTCTTGCCAACGGTTCCGGCGAGGTTGCCGACCCGGCTGCCAACACCGACAACTCCGAGACCACGACCGGCACCTTCACTGTCGGCACCGGCAGCGACGGCCTGGCCAAGCTCGAGATCCAGGACAAGGACGGCATCTGGCAGAACGTCACCGGCGGCGGCACCGTCCAGGGCGCCAATGGCGTGCTGACGGTGACCAACACTGCCGGCGCCTACAGCTGGAGCTACACCCTCAGCAACAACCTGCTCAGCCATGACGACAACGCCCTCAGCGGCGTCGATGGCGACAGCGACCGCGGTGCCGCCGACCAGAAGCCCGGCGACAACTTCCAGGTTCGCGTCGAAGACAGCGACGGCGACGTCTCCGCACCCGACACGCTGACCATCACCGTCAATGACGATGGCCCGACGGCCAACAACGACGTTGCCACGCAGGGTGCTGAGAACCAGGCGTTCACGATCAATGCGTTTGCCAACGACGTGTTCGGCGCCGACGGCGTCGACATCGACAACAACCCGGCGGTGGCGGTGACCTTCACCCAGCCGACGCAGGGCGTCGTCACCTATAATGCGGCCACCGGCCTGTTCACCTACACGCCGAATGCCGGCGCCGGCAGCAGCTCGACCGCCGACAGCTTCACCTACACCATCAAGGACGGCGACGGCGACGTCTCGACCGCAACCGTGTCGCTGACCCTTGCCGCGGATTCGACCCCGACGGTCAGCGTGACCGACGGCACCGTCGACGAGAAGGGTCTTGCCAACGGTTCCGGCGAGGTTGCCGACCCGGCTGCCAACACCGACAACTCCGAGACCACGACCGGCACCTTCACTGTCGGCACCGGCAGCGACGGCCTGGCCAAGCTCGAGATCCAGGACAAGGACGGCATCTGGCAGAACGTCACCGGCGGCGGCACCGTCCAGGGCGCCAATGGCGTGCTGACGGTGACCAACACTGCCGGCGCCTACAGCTGGAGCTACACCCTCAGCAACAACCTGCTCAGCCATGACGACAACGCCCTCAGCGGCGTCGATGGCGACAGCGACCGCGGTGCCGCCGACCAGAAGCCCGGCGACAACTTCCAGGTTCGCGTCGAAGACAGCGACGGCGACGTCTCTGCTCCCGACACGCTGACCATCACCGTCAACGACGATGGCCCGACGGCCAACAACGACGTTGCCACGCAGGGTGCTGAGAACCAGGCGTTCACGATCAATGCGTTTGCCAACGACGTGTTCGGCGCCGACGGCGTCGACATCGACAACAACCCGGCGGTGGCGGTGACCTTCACCCAGCCGACGCAGGGCGTCGTCACCTATAATGCGGCCACCGGCCTGTTCACCTACACGCCGAATGCCGGCGCCGGCAGCAGCTCGACCGCTGACAGCTTCACCTACACCATCAAGGATGGCGACGGTGACGTCTCGACCGCAACCGTGTCGCTGACCCTGGCAGCAGATTCGACCCCGACGGTCACCGTGACCGACGGCATCGTCGACGAGAAGGGCCTTGCCAACGGTTCCGGCGAGGTTGCCAACCCGGCTCCCAATACCGACAACTCCGAGACCACGACCGGCACCTTCACCGTTGCCACCGGCAGCGATGGCCTGGCCAAGCTCGAGATCCAGGACAAGGACGGCGTCTGGCAGAACGTGACCGGCGGCGGCACCGTCCAGGGCGCCAATGGCGTGCTGACGGTGACCAACAATGCAGGCACCTACAGCTGGAGCTACACCCTTGCCAACAACCTGCTCAGCCATGACGACAACGCCCTCACCGGCGTCGATGGCGACAGCGACCGCGGTGCAGCCGACCAGAAGCCCGGCGACAACTTCCAGGTTCGCGTCGAAGACAGCGACGGCGACGTCTCCGCACCCGACACGCTGACCATCACCGTCAATGACGATGGCCCGACGGCCAACAACGACGTTGCCACGCAGGGTGCTGAGAACCAGGCGTTCACGATCAATGCGTTTGCCAACGACGTGTTCGGCGCCGACGGCGTCGACATCGACAACAACCCGGCGGTGGCGGTGACCTTCACCCAGCCGACGCAGGGCGTCGTCACCTATAATGCGGCCACCGGCCTGTTCACCTACACGCCGAATGCCGGCGCCGGCAGCAGCTCGACCGCCGACAGCTTCACCTACACCATCAAGGACGGCGACGGCGACGTCTCGACCGCAACCGTGTCGCTGACCCTGGCAGCAGATTCGACCCCGACGGTGTCGTCGAAGACGAACCTTGTCGTTGACGAAGACGGCTTTGCCAATGCTGCGGTCGACACCTCGACGACACGCGCCGACGAGACGGACTCGACCGAGAGCCTGACGCAGTCGGGCACTGCGGTGGTCAACTTCGGCAACGACGTTCCTGCCAACCTCGCCGCCTCGATCACCCTGGTCGACACGGTCGGCCTGGACGGACAGTTGCAGACGCTGGCCGGCAATGCCGTGAATTTCGGCCTCGAGAGCGGCGCCCTGGTCGGACGTGACAGTGTCACCAATGTCGAGGTGATCCGCATCGCGGTCACCGGCGCAGTGTCGGGGCCTGGTGCGGGCGATGTGACCTACACATACTCGACGACGCTGAGCCAGCCAATCAAGCACACTGCCGGCGCCATCGAGAACAGCGCGGTGCTGTCTGGTGTCACCTTCCAGGCGACCGACAAGGATGGCGACCCTGTCCAGGGCACCTTCAGCGTCACCGTCGTCGACGACGTGCCCCAGGCCAATGCGACTACCGCAGCGACCGTCCTTGATGACGAGGCACAGCCTGGCGGCATCACGGCCAACGAGGCGCCCGGAGATGTCGATGCGCCGGAAGCAGTGAAGATTGCCACCGGCACTCTCAACATAACGCCCGGCGCGGACGGATTGGCGTCGGTTGCCTTTTCGGCGAGCGTATCTGCTGCTGGCGAAGCCGGCGCGGTTTCGCCGCTGCAGGCGATTTATGTGGATCCGGTTACCAAGCTGCCTACCCTCGAGACGATCAGCACCAGTTGGACTGCCGATGGCGCGGGTGGCGGGACCCTTACGGGCACCAGCGCGCACTATCCGGCCGGATCGCCGGCGTTCACCCTCAAGGTCGAGGCAGACGGCGACTACACCTTTACGCTCAACGCACCTCTGTCGCACCCCCTCACCGACGAGCCCGGCGGTGCCGTGCAGACGGCCTATGAGGACAACCTCAATCTCACGTTCAACTACACGGCAACTGACCGAGACGGTGATACGAGCAGCTCGACCTTGACCATCACCGTCGATGACGACACGCCTGACGCTGTCAACGACACGGCCGTTGTCGACGAGGGCACGATTCCAAGTGTCAATGTCGTGCTGGTCATCGACACGTCCGGCAGCATGGATGATGACGATCTCGATCCAGGCCCGGGCGTTTTGACCCGTTTGGACCTCGCCAAGGCGGCAGCCCTCAATCTTCTGAACTCAGCGGGCGTCAACATCAACCAGGTGATGGTTGTTGAGTTCTACAACGGAACGACCGTCAACACCCCAATATGGGGCACTTGGAGCAACGCAGCCGACAAAGCCGACATCGAGTCGTTCATCAACAGCCGCGTTGCTGGCGGCGGCACAAGTTACGATGCCGCCACGGCGGCTGTCCGCGCAAATTGGGGAACAGGGCCTTCGGAGGCCGATTTCACCAATGTCTATTTCCTGTCGGACGGCAATCCCGATCCGAACTCCGCCGGACTTGACGCCACGGAGCAGGGAGTCTGGGAGAGCTTCCTGGTCAATCCGGACAACAATGCGGCGACAAATGACGCCATCGACAACGTCTACGCGGTCGGCATCGGCAATGGCATAACGACAGGCCCGCTCGAGCCCATCTCGTGGTCAAACGGCAATGCGAACTTCCCGCCGATCATCATTACGGAAGCGACCCAGCTCAGCCAGACGTTGACGAATACGCTGCCAAGTGCGGTGACAGGGAACGTGCTCGCGAATGATGGCGTTCCGGCAAGCGCGTTTGGCGCCGATGGCGGCTACATCAAGACAATTGTCGTCGACGGCGTGACCTACACCTACAATCCAGCCAACGGCACGATTACCGCCTCCGCTTCCGACCCTGGCCTGATTTCGAACACCGGCACACAGATCAAGATCCAAACCGACCTGGGCGGAGTGTTCGTCTTCAATTTCGCCAACAATGGCTCAAATCAGGCTGGTTCCTGGGGCTACACCGCGCCAAGCGGCGTCAGCAGCAATCAGCATGAGGTGTTTACCTACACGCTTGTGGATGGCGACGGCGACGGCAATTCAGCCACGTTGGACATCACTGTTCTGAACGTGAACAAGGTTCCGACTGGCGGCAGCGTCGCTGCTCAGCTCGATGACGAAGGACTGTCCGGAGGCAACGCCGGTGGCACGGGCGACATCGTTGTCCCGGCTCAAAGCGACAACAACGAGGCCACGTTCAGCGGCACCCTGACAGGAACGGGCGGCGATGGCGCATTGACCTACAGCTTCTCCAACCTGAACACGACCACGCAGACGGTCGGAACCGAGACGGTGCAATATGGCTGGAACGCTACGACCAACATGCTGACGGCAACCATTGCCGGAGGCACGCGAGCGGGCCAAACTCTATTCACGGTCGCATTGAACCCAGCAACCGGCGCCTACGACCTGGTTCTCATCAAGCCGGTTATGCATGCGACCGGTGGCAACGAACAGAGCATCGTTGTCAATCTGGACTACAAAGTTGCGGATTCCGATGCCGATGTCTCGGCGACGGATACGGGAACGGGCCAGCTTGCCATAACGTTCAATGACGACACCCCGGAGGGGTTTTCTGCCCAGTCGATGCGAATTGAAAACATTACCAATGCCACAGGCAGTGGCGCCCTCAACTTCTTCGAGAGCATCGGAGCGGACGGCGGATCGGTCGTCTTCACTGGCACTAACAACTCCAACCTGCAGACGACTGGCAGCACAAACATCACGTCAGGCGGTGTGCAGGTTAAGCTCTATGGCTTTGGCACCGACATGCTCGTTGCCAAGACGGGAGCCGATGCGGCTGGCAATGGCGGCACGACGGTCTTTACGGTCAAGCTTTCGCCCAATGCGAGTGTCGAGGCCCAGGACGCGTATACGGTCAAATTCTTCAAGCCACTCGACGATGGCTCAGGCCAGACCATCAATCCAAGCAACTACACGGACAACTCGTCACAAAACTACAAGGTCTTCAACGGTGCGAACGATCGCGACGTGATCATTTCGGCCGATAGCGGAGGCAGTGCTGCGCGCGTAAATGGCAGCAACAATGGTGGTCTGTACACGGACTTCGGCGTCGGAAGCGGGACGACAATTACATCCGGTGAGAAACTACGTTTCGATTTTGCAACCGGTGCTGGCGTAAGCGGTGGAGGCAACAACAGCATCAGCCCCGCATCGCTGAATCATTACCTGGTAAATGGATTTACCTTTACGCTTCAAAATTCCGGCACTTCAACACTTCTGATAACTGCTATCGACGCGGACAACGACGTTACCTTTACCGACGACACGACAACAGTACCGGTATTTGAAGTTTACAAGAATGGCGTCTTGACCTCATACACCGTCTCCGGCGGAGGCATCCTTGTCTCGGGTGTGAACGGAGACATCTTTGCCATCGTCGGCGCCAATGGCTACGACCGGATTGAACTCGGCTATAGCAGCGGCGCAAATTTCACGGTAGCGAACGTCGGATTTACGGAGTTCAATGTTGGCAATCCGCTCGCCATGAACTTCAATATTACAGCGACCGATGCAGATGGGGATACGGCAGCCGGCACGATTGGTCTCACCACGGCTCCATTGTCGGGCACTGTTGCAGGCACGAGCAGCGGAGAAACAATCGTCGCTGGTAGTGGTACCGACACGATCAATGCGGGTTCCGGCGACGATTGGCTGATAGGTGGCTCGGGTGCCGATACCCTCAATGGCGAAGGTGGCACCGACACTGCTGTTTACAGGGATTCGGCCGCAGGCGTGACTGTGACCGTGAATGGCTCGGGCACCGGGGGGGACGCCCAAGGCGACACCTTGTCAGGCATAGAGAATTTGATGGGTTCCAACTTCGCCGATACGCTGACAGGCGACGGTAGCGCCAACATTCTCTATGGCCTTGACGGCGACGACATCCTTAGCGGCGCAGGCGGGGCCGATATCCTCGACGGCGGTTTGGGTGCCGATCGCATGACGGGCGGTAGCGGTGGCGATACATTTGTCATCAGTGCCGACGCAATCGGCGCCATCAACGACGTCATCACCGATTTCAATCCAGGCCAAGGTGATCAGATCGACCTGAGCGAACTGCTGTCCGGAATCTCGGCCGGTACCAACCTTGAGACCTCAGGCTATGTCAGCATCGTCCAGAATGGCGCGAATGCCGAGCTTCAGGTCGACGTGGATGGCGGCGGCAACAATTACCAGACAGTGGCCGTGCTTGAGAACTACACCGCCGTCAACGAGGCCGTGAAGGTGCTGTTCGAAGATAATGCGGGCACCAAGCATCAGGATAACATATGATGCGTGGACAAGGGCTTGGGGTTGGCGTGACGAAATGACGGACAAGGGGCCGGGCGCAACAGGCGACGTCGGCGTCAGCATCTCGCTGGCTTCGGCGGTCGATCTCGGAACGTGGCATGCCGAGGCGGAGTTCGACATGCCAATGCTTGCGCCCAGCCCTGTTCATGTCGTCGATCCCAAGAGCCTCGGCGAAATTCTTGCGGATTCGCTGATTGTCGAACCGGTCGACATTTCGGACCTGCTGCCAGACGTTCTGGAGCCGGCGTCCGATGTCGTGCTGGTGCCCATGCTGGAAGATACGGCAACGCCATCCGGTATCCCAGGCGACCTGATCGATCTTCCAGATGCGTTTTTCATGCCAACCGTAACCTTGGCGTCATTGCTGGACGACAGCGACAAGGGGCATATTGCTTTGTGAACAGGGGACGCGGTGCGGGCAACCGGATCGCCATGATATCAGCAGGCCGGCAACAACTGCTTCCGGCGAGGAGAGGAACGATCGATGCTGTTTAAGGGATTGAAGCGGTCGGCCATCGGCGGCCTGTGTATACTTGCCTTTGCCGGGCAGGTGGCTGCGGCGGATCTAATCGACGTGCCGACGGCAAGCTATTGCCGCCTGGCGACGACGTCGGAGCTCGCGCTTAACGAGAACATCGGCGAGGTCAAGACCGAGGTCGTGCGCATGATGGACGAGGCCGTGGCTGCGGCAAACAGCTCTCAGTGGCTCGATTCTTCGCGGCCGGTCTTCGTCTGGGCATCGGAAGCCAAGGTCGCCTGCGGCAAGGCCTATGGCTACCTCAAGACCAACTATCGCGATGAGGACTATCTCAACAAATGCGAATGCTTCCATAGCCGCATGGTGGAGTACATGAACTAGCCGAGCGGCGACCGCCCTCACCTTGCGGCGGTCCTCCAATGGGCCTCGGCTCAGCATGATGATGATGAGGCATTTCGCTCCTGCACTCCTGGCCAGCCTGACGCTTTCGGCGGCAGCCTCGGCTGCGGTTCCCGAGCAAATGCGGCCACAGGCTGAAAGGCCGATTGGCGCCCGTGCGGAGGCCTGTGCCGGCCTCGGCGAAGAGGCCGACAGGAATGCATTCCGTGCGCTTGCCGCCTGCGAAGCCCACGCAAAGGAATTGCCGACAGAGTTCGCTCTTGCCGTGATGGAGATCGAGAGCTTCTACGATCCCGAGGCACGCGGCGGCGATGGCGAGGTCGGCCTCATGCAGGTGATGCCGGCGACCGCCCGGCTGATGGGTTTTCGCGGCACGCTCGACGAGCTCGCCGAGCCCCGGACCAACATATCCCTTGGGGTGCGCTATCTCGCCGGTGCGTTTCGGCTGGCGCAAGGCGATCTCTGCACGACAGTAATGAAGTACCGTGCCGGCCACGCCGAAACGCGGTTTTCAGCCCTCTCGGTGCACTATTGCCTTCGTGTCCGGGCGATTCTCGAACGGGACGGTTTCAAGGTCACCGGCACGGTGCCGGAGGCGACGTTCGGCTTCGCCGCCGTGGCCGGGCTGGGTGAGGTCAGTGCCAAGGGGTCGGCAGCACCCAAGGGCGTCTGCGTCAGGAGATCCTTTGTGCCAGGCCCACGCTACATGCGCTGCGTCGACTACCGGCCGGCTGCACAGGCGCGCCATATCCGCAGCCTGCGGGCCAAGCTGTTCGGTGGCTAACATCGCTCGAGAGCCAAGGCAAGACAACGACCTGTCCCCGCGCGGTTCGAAACCTCGGGCAACGGCAGCCGCCAATCCGGCACCACGCCTGTTCAATATTTTTGCAACAGTTAACGAGACAATGGACGGGCTGGTCAGAGGCCCCTGGGAATGACGTGGACTTTTGCCCCTTACGATGGGCAGGTGGTAATCGGGGCGCGGGCTTGCGCTCCTGGGAGGGATGATGAGGGGAACTACACGGCTGCGGCATGCCGCACTGCTGGCTTTCGCCGTGGCGTTGCCGCTCGCCGTTGCTGCGTGCCAGTCCGACACCGGCAGCGAAGACGTCCTGGGCTCGGTGGCCGACGGCCAGATTGCATCCCAGAACACATCTGCTGCGAAGACCGGGCCGACGAAATCGGGCGAAAGCCTAGGTAAGGGGCCGGTCAAGGTGTCGATGCTCCTGCCGCTGTCGGCGGGCGGCACCGCCGGCGACCGTGGCCGCAAGATGCGCGACGCAGCCGCACTCGCCATGGCCGACCTCGGCAATGACCTGCTGACCTTGAACATCGAAGACACCGGTGGCGACGAAAATCGGGCGCGCAGCTTGACGACGGGCGCGCTTGCCTCAGGTGCCAAGCTGGTCATCGGCCCTTCCGAGCAAGGGGCGGTGCGCCAACTGGCTGCAATATCGGGCGCCAACAGGCCGCTCGTCCTGGCACTCGCCGAAAACTACGCCGGCGCGCCCGGTGTCTATTCGGTCCGGCTTAACGAGGCGGACAGCGCCGCAGCCGGTGCTGCAGCCATCGCCGCCAAGGGGGCGCGCAAGTTCGTGCTGTTCATGGCCGAAGGCGAGACAGGCAAGGCGATCGAAAAACGCGTTGCCAACAGCCTCAGCATCTACGGTGCCTCGCTGGCCGTGGCGCTGCCTTTCGGCCCGTCGAGCGGCGGTTCGGAAAAGGCCGTCGCAGACATGATGGCGCTCGTCGACGATCCGCAGGCCATCGTCATCGCCAGTGGCAGCGCCAATCCTGCGCCTCTGGTCTCGGCACTGAAGGCCAAGGGCATGCTCGGCAAGGGCGTCTCGCTGATCGGCTCCACCCGCTGGCTCGAGCACGGCATCGGCGACCCGGCCTTACAGGGCGCCTACATCGCCACGCTCGACGCGGCCGAGATCGGGCCGATCGCCGACCGCTTCCGCAAGACCTACAATTACGAACCCGACATCAATGTCGCATATGGTTATGACACGGTGGCACTGGCCGCCGGCATTGCCAGTGCCATGGGTCCAAAGGGCTTCACGAAGAAGGTGATCGAAAACCCGACCGGCTTCCGCGGCTCGACTGGCATCTTCCGTTTCCGCGATGATGGTGCCGGAGAACGCGCCATGCCCTTTTTTCGCATCGACAATGGCAAGCTCAAGCAGATCGAGAAATCAACGTCGGGGTTCTGACAACTCAATTATGGAGGTTTTTGGGTTCTGATCTGGCCGCAGCGGACAGCGAACGCTTACCACCCAAAACTGGGCACTCGCTCAACGTCGGCGCATTGAAATCAGCTATAGGTCGACTCCAGCCGTTTGGCGGAGGGGGCTTTTTATAAAGCGCCTTGAATATCGCGAAATGGCGCAAGCCTGGAGATTCAATGGACGCGCTGATCTTCACTATCTGAAAGCACGATGCGCCTGGGTGCCTGTTTCGCGGTCTCGATGATGCGTTCCAGCGGTTTCATCAGGCGTGCCCCAGCTAATAGATGCCAGCGAGGATGAAGAGGCCGATGAAGATGGTCTCGGCGACGATGAGGGCGACCGCGTCGCCGCCGACGTCGAGCACGCGGCGCAATGAGGTCTTCACTCCAACAGCTACGATGCCGGCGAGTCTGGGTCCTAGCGGGGCTGACATCTCAGGCATTCGCTAGTTGCGGCAGCTCTCCACCAGACACGCTGGCGTTGCTTGACGTTGCGTTAGCCGCGTCTAATTTGCGGGCAGACTCCTGCCGCCCCTCCAAGGCATACCCAAGAGCTTAGCGCCAGCTGCGGGTCACCCCCACCCCGCCCAGCCGTAGTTGGCGCGCTCCTCCCCCACTTGAAGCAGCCAACCTCAAGTGTTGGTAGTCGGTCGTGCAAACCGCACGCCCGCTCCCCCGCCGTTTTCCGGAATGAACTCAATACCCGCGAGCTCAAGCGCGCGATGAATTGCAGCAAGATTGTTACGATGAGGGGTGCGCGTGCCCCGTTCGAAATCAACAACAGTTGTCTTGGATACTGCTGCCGCCGCAGCCAGTTCGGCCTGGCTCCAGCCAAGCATAGCCCTCGCCCCTCTGCACTGCGCTACTGAAATCGAGTTCATCGCTCAAAGTCGTTATTTTTAATTGACATTGGTCAAAAACTCGGGTTAATGATCGCAGCTGGTAGAACTAGCTAGACGGCCGACGAGATGTTGCTGCACCTCGTTCGGCCTGACCAAACCCAAGCTGGTTGGAGCTCGGATCATGGCTGATTCCGACAATACCACAGCTTTGCCTTTCGTCATCCAAGGGGGACGAAGGAAGAGCTGTGCTGTGGATGACGAGGCGGAAGGTGACAGCGCGGTTGGCGTAAGACCGGCCGAGAAGATCGCCGCGCGTTTGCTTGTGCCCATCGACCCATGCGTGGTCCTTCTCCAAGAATGGGAACAGGCACATCACATGGCCGTGGTTTTGTGCCGGCTGCAGCAGCGTCTGGAGATAAGGATCAGGAACGCCCTGAGGGCTTCTGAACCAAGCGGTGGAGCTGAGAACGACCAGCAGAACGCACCGCAGCCAGCGGATAACCAGACACGTTGGAACGAGCTCGACCACGAGGTCGGATACTCACGAGCCCGTGCTGCCGAGGCACAGGCCGTTGAGGCTGAAGAAGAGATCCTCGACGCTGTTGCCGCCACTGCCGCCCAATCACTGGCCGGGGTGATCGCCAAACTGAAGATCATCGTCGGCGGTGGCGAGAACATGGGCGACACATCGGCATTTCCCTGGCCGCAAATTCAGTCGGTCCTGGCGGATCTCCAGGCATTGGGCGAAAGCGGCGCAGACGCGCTGCCGGCGGATAGCCGGCGCCAGCCCGCCGGGGATCGCGGCCGGGACGGCGAGACTAACCGCCTTCGCGCATCCATGCCGGACGGCACCATAGCCCGCGAAAGCCAGCCACGGCGAAGCTGAACACTGCAGGGTTGCGGGAGGCGGGATTGCGATGCCACGCGCGGCCACGCATCAGGCGTGCCCTGGAGCCGCGGCTGGGCAGGCACCTTTTACAACAATGGGAGAGAGAGAATGACCTTCAGAAGTTCTGTGAGCCTGCGGCTTGCATTCATGTGGGGCGGTTTGCTTGCGCTGATCGTTGCCTTGCCGGGTGGTCCGGCCTTAGCCGAGACGACTAAGGAGCGTGTGCTGCGCGAGGGCAAGATCGTCATCGGCATTCACAACCGGACACCATGGGGCTTTCGCGATGAAGCCACCGGCGAGGCCAAGGGATGGCACCCGGACCTGTTGCGGGCAGCCTTCTCTGAACTTGGCGTCAAGGAGCTCGACATCAGGGTCACCGAGTTCGGCGCCCTGATCCCGGGGCTGCTGGCGGGCCGCTTCGATGCGGTGGCGTCGGGTCTGTCCATCACGCCGGAGCGCTGCCGGCAGGTTGCCTTCGGCGCACCCGATCTCAAGGTCCACGACGCAGCCATCGTGCTCACTGGTAATCCAAAACAGATCCATGGCTTTGACGATATCGTCAGCCAGAAGATCATCATGGGTGCCGGCCGCGGCAGCGTGTCGGTCAGGAATGCGACCGTAGCCGGCGTGCCGGAAAGCAACATGCTGCTGTTCCCCGACATCGAGGCCAACATCTCGGCCCTGCGCGCCGGCCGCATCGATGTGACGGTGCTGTCATCGCCAACCGTGATCGGGCTGCTGGCCAGCGGCAAGCTGAAGGGCCTGGAGAGTGCCAGCCCCTTCGTCACGACAGACGAGCAGGCCACCTATGCCGCTGTCGCCTTCCGCAGCGAAGACGGGGATTTGCGGGCACTGTGGGATGAAAGGCTTCTGGCACTGACAAAGGACGGCACGGTTGGCAAGGTCATGGCCAGATATGGCTTTGGCGAGACCGAGGTCGTGCCTGATACCGTCACCGTCGAGAAGCTCTGCGGCACGGCTGGTGCCGGCAAATGACCATGCTCGAGATCTGGCTCGGCATCCTGCAGGGCTTTCGCGTCACCGCTTTGGTGACGCTCTATGGCCTGGTCTTTGCCATCCCCTTCGGCCTCATCTTTGGAGTTGCCCAATACATGACCACGGGCCCGGCACGGTTCGTGGTGACGTCGGTCATCGAGTTCTGGCGCAGCTCCGCCGTCATCATCCTGCTCTTCGTGTTCTATTACGCCTTGCCCCTGGCCGGACTGGCGCTGTCGGCAATGACGGTCAGTGCCATGGTGCTGGGGCTCAACATTGGCGGTTATGCCAGCCAGGCGGTGAGAGCCGGCCTGCAGGCATTGGACCGTGGCCAGAAAGAAGCTGGCCAGGCACTGGGGCTATCGCGGTCCACCATCCTGTTGCGCATCGAACTGCCGCAGGCGCTGGTGGCGATGAGCCCGACCTTCATCAACCAGCTCATCCAGCTGGTGAAGGCGACATCGCTTGTCTCGCTGGTGACGCTGACCGACATGACCTTCCGCGCCAAGGAGATCTCGCAGATCGAGTATGACCCGGTGCCGATCTACAGCTCGCTGCTGCTCGCCTATTTCATCGTCTGCTATCCGGTCGCACTGTTCGGCCGCTGGGTGGAACGACGCATCAACCCGGCAAGGGAGGCGCGTTGTGGCGTTTGATGTGGCCTTTGCGCTGTCGACTGTGCCGACCATCCTTGGCGCCATCGGCATGACGCTGCTGGTGGCAGCAGTCAGCTGCGTTGGCGCCTCGGCAATCGGCTTTGGCCTTGAACTCATCCGCCGCTCGGGCGGGCTGGGAGGGCTGTTCGTCCGCTTCCTGATCGACTTCATCAGGGCGACACCAGTGCTGGTCTGGCTCTACTGCCTGTATTTCATTCTGCCCTTTTACGGCATTCGCCTTGGTGCGCTTGCCACAGGCATGATCGGGCTCAGCCTCTATTACAGCGGTTATCTCGCCGAGGTGTTCAAGGCCGGCATCGATGCCATCCCCAACGGCCAGGCGGAAGCCGCAAGGGCGCTTGGGATCGGCAGGATGGATATGACCATCTTTGTCATCGCGCCGCAGATGCTGCGCAACATTGCAGCACCCATGGGCAATTACTTCGTCTCCATCCTCAAGGCGACGCCCTATCTGGCCGTGCTTGCGGTGCCGGAGATGCTCGGCCGTGCCTTCGACGTTGCTTCCGAGACCTACCGCTATGCCGAGCCGCTGACGGTCGCCGGCCTCATCTTCCTCGGTCTCGCGCTCGTCATCTCGCAAGCCATCAAACGGCTGGAACACAGGCTGCTTCGGCCGACAGCGAGGTAGGCGGCCGGCCGCTTACCTCAACGGCTGATCCCACCCTCACAAATCCAGACACTTAGCTCGCTATCTTCGAGCTGTTATAGAGATGCTTCATGACCCTCACAGACGACAAACCAGCCGTCCAGATCACCTCGCTCAACAAGTGGTATGGCGCCTTCCATGTGTTGAAGGAGGTCAACCTCACCATCCCAAGCGGTTCCCGCGTCGTGATCTGCGGACCCTCCGGTTCGGGCAAGTCGACCTTGATCCGCTGCCTCAACGGGCTTGAAGCCTACCAGCAGGGAACCGTGACACTGGGCACGGTCCGGCTGGGCGACAATGCCAGGGAGACGGCCCTCGCCCGTCGCCAGACCGGCATGGTGTTCCAGAGCTTCAACCTGTTTCCGCATCTGACTGTGTTGTCGAACTGCACGCTTGCGCTGCGCCGAGTTCTTTCCATGCCGCGCAAGGAGGCTGAGAGCCTGGCACGGCATTTTCTGGAAAAGGTCCGCATTCCCGAACAGGCCGACAAATACCCCGCACAATTGTCAGGTGGACAGCAGCAGCGGGTGGCGATTGCGCGCGCGCTGTGCATGAACCCGCGCCTGATGCTGTTCGACGAGCCAACGTCCGCGCTCGATCCCGAAATGGTCAAGGAGGTGCTCGATGTCATGACCGGGCTGGCCCAGGAAGGCATGACGATGATCTGCGTCACCCATGAGATGGGCTTTGCCCGCGAGGTTGCCGACCAGGTCGTATTCATGGATCAGGGCAGCATTGTCGAACAGGCCTCGCCGATGACGTTCTTTTCGACGCCCAGTCATCCCCGCGCCCAGTCCTTCCTCAACACGCTGCTGCATTGAGAGGACGGATCGGTGGCGAACGACACACGCATCTGGACGGACATCGATTTTGACAAGGACGGCAAGCAAATCTCCTGCCTGCGTTTGCCGTTCTCAAGCGATCGTTCGGCCTATGGCACTATCCCCATCCCGATCGTCTGCATCAGGAATGGTGCCGGGCCAACCGCACTGCTGGTCGCCGGCAATCATGGCGATGAGTATGAGGGCCAGGTGGCGCTCAGCAAGCTCGCCCGGCAGTTCGATGCAAACGAGCTCCGCGGCCGCATCATCATCCTGCCGGCATTGAACTATCCCGCGGTCGACGCAGGCAGGCGCGTTTCGCCGCTCGATCAGGGCAATCTCAACCGGATGTTTCCCGGCGACGCCAATGGCTCACCGACTGACATGATCGCCCATTATGTCTCAGAGGTGCTGCTGCCGCTCGCCGATATCGTCATCGACCTGCATTCCGGTGGCACCTCGTTGCTCTATCTCCCCTGCTGCCTGATCCGCGTGGGCAAGACCACAGCCGAGACGGCACGGCTCGTCGAACTGATGCATGTCTTCGGCGCTCCCATCGGCTCGATCAGCGACGGTTCGGGCGGCGGTGGCGCCACCACACTGTCGGCGACAGCCCAGTCGCTCGGCATTCCGGCCTTGACCACCGAACTGGGTGGCGGGGCGTCACTGTCACAAGCGGGCGAAACCCTCGCCCGAGACGGGGTGCTGCGTGTGCTGAAACATCTGGGCATCCTGCCCGACGCCATCGTCGAGCCGGCAGGGCCGACACGATCCATGCGGGTCGATGGCAGGCAGGCCTTCACCTATGCGCCGGTCAGGGGGATATTCGAGCCGGCCGTGACCGTGGGAGACGAGGTTCAAGCTGGAGATATTGCCGGCACAATCCACCCGATTGCTGGGCCGTCCGAGCCTGCCAGATCGGTACAGTTCGCACAGTCCGGTCTCGTTGCCTGCCAACGGGCTCCCGCACTAACCGAGCCTGGAGATTGCCTGTTCAAGCTTGTGGTGGACGTAGCCTAATCCCTCATGGACTACCAACATTGCGTACCCCTTCGACGCGCAGGACCATATCACCGGCTTTCGTCACACAGACGTACGCGACCTCGGCTCGAACGTTATCAAAGGGACTACCCGGCAAGGGCGTGCGTGACCCGAGGCGCCACGCGGGTTGGCGACGATTTCAACTCGATGATCATCGTCGCAGGCCTCCGCATCTGCCCCGCTAGCAACCACACTCTTGGTGCGCCCGTGTCTCATAGCTTCCATGCCAAGCCCTCGCGCTGTGCCATTCGCAGCTGCTCGTTCTCCTTCAATGTCAGCACTGTGCGCTCACGGGCAGCGATCTGCTGGGCCGCGCGCATCACAGGCCAGGCCTGACGGAGCTTCTCGCGCTCGAGAGGTCGAAGACCCTCCGCGGCCTTGTCGAAGAGAGTGCCCGAGGGCTCGCGGGCTGCGTTGGTAAGCAATGTCCGCTCGCCGAAGCGTTCAGCTATGGCACGGTTGAAGCCGTCGATCTCCAGCCTCACCTCACGATTGTCGACGATGTGGGCGAGAGCAGCTGGCAGATCGTTGCGGTCGATCGCCACGCGGATCCTTTCGAGTACGGACCTCGCAGTCAGCGACAGCGCCGGGATGTCGATCGAAGCTCGATGTCGCAGCGCCTGCTCCTCCGCCCCGATCCTCTCGGCAGCAAGCTGGCGCAGCTTGAGATAACGCTCGATGTCGCGCTTCAGTGCCGGCACATTGACCTCGGCAACACGGCGCGCCTCCTTGTCAGTTTTTGACGCGAGAAGACCCGTCCGCCCTTTCAATGCTCCGAGCGATGCTGGCTCGCTAACCAGCCGATCGAGCGTCTGGCGCGCGGCCGTCGGCTCGGTTAGAAGTGTGTTGAAGTCCATCGCCCGGAAGGCGGCCTCCGCATCGGCGAAGACATAGCGCAAGCGCATCGACATCTCCTCCCACTGCTTGGTAAGGGCCGGATCGGCGAGAAGCCTTTCCTCGACGACATCAGCCAGCGACCTGGCAAACAGCGTGACACCGGCGACCATGGGTTCGGCCTCGTATCGGATTTGCGTTGTCGGGCTTTGCAACAGGCCAAGGCGCTCGGTGTGGACACGGAACCGTTGCGCCAGATCGGCAAGCCGCTCCTTCTGGCGCAGCACCCAGTCGAGCCGGTCGCGAACGAGCGTACGGGCAACACGCGATATGTGCAGCCCACGGTTCTCGGCAAAGCGCAGTGCCTGCCGGTAGAGTGTGCCACGCTCATAATCGAGCGTGGTTTCCTTGGCGTTCGTTCGCGACAGAACCTCATCGAGCCCGCCCGCCTTTGCGAAAGAACGACGCCCGTAATAGAGCGCCATGTCCTCCCGGTGCCGGGTCATTGCGACATAGGTCAGGTGCCGATCCAGTGACAGCGAAGCCAGCACCTTGACCCGGTCGACGGTAGCACCCTGAGACTTGTGGATCGTGGTCGCATAGCCATGATCGATGTTGGGGTAGAAGCGCTGCTCGACTTTGACCAGCCGGCGATGCTCACCCTCGCCGATGGCCGCAACGATCCGGTTTGGTGCCGCCTCGACGACACGCCCAATCATGCCGTTCTTCACCCCGAGCGACGTCTCGTTTTTGAGGAAGACGATCTGGTCGCCAGCGTCGAACCGACGAAGGCCGTCATCGGTGCGGAAGTCATGTCCCACGCCGACGAATCCGCGCTCGACGAGCTTCTCACGCGCCAGGCTGTTGAGCTCGCGCACGTCGCGCCTAAGATGGGCCAGGATGAGTGTAGTCTTGGTCGGATCGTAGTCACTGTTCCAATCGGCGATGAGACTGGCGATCGCCTGCGCCTTGAGCTCTGACCCACGCACTCTGCCGTGCTCACCATAAGCCCCAATCGCCTGTGCGACCCGGCCGCGCGCCAGATCGAGAGAAGCGGCTCTCATCCACTCTTCGTGCTGGCGGTAGATGGTCTCGAGTTCAGCGTAGCCGATGCGGTCAACGATTGCACGAAACGCAGCCCCTGCTTCAATCGGCTGGAGTTGCTCGGGATCGCCGACCAGCACCAGCTTTGCACCTGCCAGGGTTGCTGCTTCAACGATCAGTGCCATCTGCTTTGAGGCGACCATGCCCGCCTCGTCGACAACAAACACTGTCCGTTCGTCGAGCATGTCCCTGCCCTGCTTCCAGCGCAGCTCCCAAGCCGAAAGCGTGCGGCTGACAATGCCTGCTTCCTTCTCGAGGCCTTCCGCCGCTTTGCCGGCAAGGGCAGCACCGACAACACGATAACCCGCCAGTTCCCAGGCCTCACGTGCTGCCTTCATCATCGTGGTCTTGCCTGCACCGGCGCGACCGACGACGGCCGCAATGCGTGCCTCGTCCACCACATGTTCGATGGCGACACGCTGCTCCTGCGACAGCTGCGAATGACGCGCCAGCACACTGTCCAGCACCTTCTGCCGGACGCCATGCGTTGTGCGCTGTGACAGCCACAGCGATTGCTTCGCCATCTTGGCTTCGATGCGGATCAGTTCACGCGTCGTGTAGCGGGAACGGATCCTTGCTCCCGTCGCAAGGTCGATGCCTTCGCACTCTATACGCAGCGCCTCCGGGCTCTGCAGAATGCGCACCATCAGCTGCTGGAACGTGACGGCATTGTCGACGTAACGATGCAGGATCTTTGCGATGTCGCGCTCATCGAAGACGCTTTTCTCCGAGGAGACGATATCGAGCACGATCTCGGGTCGCTTCAGGATCCGGCTCGCATTCTCCTTGCGCCTCGCCTCGAGCAGCTCGATCCGCTCGAGCGACATCTCATGGCCTTCACGCGCTGACTTGCGCTGGATCGCCTTGGCGCCAACACCGATATGGGTGGTTGGCACGAGGTCGATGCCACGCTCGGCATAAGAGCGGCCATCGACACGGAGATCGATCCCGCCAAGCGCCAGATGCTGGTTCTGGATCTCGAACCAGGCATCGCGAAGGGCCGTGAAGTCGTCCATGCCGCCGGCCCATAGCTCATAGACGATCTTGCCGGCGGCGTTACGCAAGACCTCGCCGTTCTGACCAATGACGGCAACCTTCTTGGGACCAAAACCGTCCTCGGTCAGCGGCCGCAGGGTCATCATCAGATGGACATGCGGGTTGTCAGGCGCATCATGATAGACCCAGTCCGCGACTATGCCTTTGGCGAGGATGTGCCGTTCGACGAAATCACGGACGAGGGCGATGTTCTGCTCGGCTGACAGCTCCAACGGCAAGGCGATGGTGATGTCTTTGGCAAGCTGGGCATCCGAGCGTTTCTCGAAAGCTTCGACCTTGTTCCAGAAGGCTTCCGAGGCACCTGCCACCGAGCAGTCGGCAATCAGGCTGCGCAGCCATTGCGGTGCATCGGGCGGCACCGAAAACGCCTCATGGAGCAGGCCCTTTTTGCGTGTGTAGTCGACCGAGCGCGCTTCGCGTTCGTACTCCATCTTGGCGCAATGCCGATAGGCAGCCGACAGCACTGCGCTGCGGCCGTCACCGCGGCTGACGATGCTGACGGAGAAGTGGGGGACAGCCACGGCAGAGATTGCTCCTGGACAGCGAACGGACACTCGTGCGTTCGGTCAGGAGCGACTGGCTGGACAGGCCGTTGAGCAAGGCGTCGCGTCAGCGACGTATAATTGCGCCCTTGGCCGCTTCTTTCGAACGGCGGGATCATCTTGCATCGCGTCGGTTTCGCCGACTGCGCAATAAACGGGGATGCGCTGCGCACCCTCCCCGTTGATCCTGACCTGGCGCTTCGCTCAATCCAGACAAGGGAAGAGGCTACCGGAATGAAAAGGCCATCATCGAAGATCAGAGAAGAGATCGCCCGCCTGCAGGAGCAACTAAGGCAAGCTGAAACGCGGGAGGCAGAGCGCATTGGCCGGTTAGCACTCAGGGCCGGGCTCGGTGAGATCGAGATCGAAGATACCGAGTTGCTGGCAGCTCACTATTCCTCCTGTTTCGACCGCTCCTTAGGTTCGTCCAATGGTGTCGTCTTTGCCGTCTCGGGTGGCTTCAAGACCACGTAGGTGAAGATCCCGACCGCGCTCAAACGGGGCGGCGGCCTAGTCGTGCTTGATCCGTCCTCCAAGTTCGCACCGATGATGATCGCGCATCGCGGCAAAGCCGGCCGTGCTCGACCACCATTGACCCGCTACCGACCCCAACGCCCTCGACTGGATCGGTCATTTGGGCGGCACGAAGGAGGAGGAAACTGTTACTGTAGCGCCTTGGGTGAGGACCGACCCACCGATACAGACATCTGCCTAGGCCGACGCCTTTCTCGCCTCCGCACTTCAGCTTCTTCCCCCCACCGCGTCTACCGGACTTTGAACTTGTGCCCGTTTTACGGCCTCACCCTCCGGCCGACCTTGTTTGGCGGCGTATCGGTCATTCGCAACTGAGGTCGCATCGGCACCAACGGACAAGCCATGATCGAAACCTTCGACGAAACCTACGCTCTACAGCGTCTAGAGACGGTGAAGAAGCGGCGGGGCTACCGGGCGCCATGCGGCCTGCCGGAGGCTGACGCCTCAAGGACCAGAGCTGTGGCCCCGCCTTGTGAGCGGGGCCGAGCTCGGCCGGAATGGAGGGCGGCAGGAGGCGGCTTTCTTGGGGCGCGAGGAACGAACGCAGTTCGCTGGGGAAGAAGTTGCGCCTGCCGTTGCGGGACAACGATCGAGGCGAAGCCGCTCTCCGGTCAGACATGCCCCATCGAGCCCGCTAAAGGACCCGGCTGTCGGGACAGGGAAGGAAGGGCGCTGCGGCCAGTAGGCCGATGTCATTTATCATCGCACGCTGACTTGACGGGCGACGAACCCTTCCGCTTCCGGAACGCCCGCCGCTCGACGCGCGATCGCCCGCGTCACGGGGAGAGATGTCGCTTCCTCTCTGAGAGCGGTCTCAAGCACCGCAGAAAGCCCACCAATAGGGCCGCCGTCCGCGGTCTTACACCGTTCAGCAGACTGTCAACGCAGGTCCAAAATCCAACGACCACACGACAGGCGCATCGCTGGTCTTCGGCTATCTCAAGGGCGACGACATGGCGCTGAAGGAGATCGAGGTCGAAGCCTTCGAATGCCGCAGCCGAGCAACGGTCGTCGAGCGCTGTGTTTACGATCCCGGGGGGGAACGCGTCCGGATCTGATGTGGCGACAGGCTCCGTATGCCACATATTGCAACATCTGCTTGCCAATGTGACTGCTATGCCGCCACATTGGCGTCATGTCCGACTCGCAGAACCACAAGGCGCTCGCGCCGCGGCGCCACGACGAGATCCTGAGGCGGCTCGCCGCCGACGGCTCGGTCGGCATCACTGAGCTTGCCGCCTTTTTCGACGTCTCGCGCGAGACCATCCGCCGCGACATGAAACACCTCGCCGAGCGCGGCCAGCTTGACCTCGTCCATGGCGGCGCGACCTTGTTCGAAGCGACCGAACCAGCGCTCACCTTGCGCAGCCAGGAGAATGCCGGCGGCAAGGCAGCCATCGGCCGGGCCGCAGCCGCACTGGTCGAGGACGGCATGGTCGTGTTCCTCGATTCCGGCACCACCACGCTTGCCGTGGCCCATGCACTCGCAGGCAAGCAGAATCTGACCATCTGCACCACCAGCCTTACGATCGCGCTGCATATGTGCCGCCAGCCGCATGTGCGCGTGCACATGCTGGGCGGCGAGATCGACCCGTCAGAGGAAGCCGCGGTCGGCATCGACGCGCTCGACGCTGCCGGCCGCTTCCGCATCGATGTCGCCTTCCTGGGTGGCGGTGCGCTGTCGCCAGACGGCGAGATCACAGACTTCACCCGGAACGGTGCCGAACAGCGCTCGCGCATGGCGGCCACCGCCGCCCGCGCCTACTTCGTGCTCGACAGCTCCAAGTTCGGCCGGCTGACGCCGCTGCGCATCCAGCGTTTCGAACTCGCTGCCGGTATCATCGTCGACGCCCCTCCCCCTGCAGCGATGGTAGAGGCGCTGGAGCGGAAGGGACCGAAGGTGATAGTCGGCGAATAGCTGACATGGCGGAGCAGCAAGACTGCCGCTCCGCTGGCCCTGCCTGACGATCAGGTCAGCTTCCGCCGCCGCTCCAGTTCCGCGTCGGTCGGGGTCTCGAACTCGAACGAGCCGGTAACAATGTCGCCGTCACGGACGTACTTGTTGATCGTCACGCCGGTGCCGGAAGCCTTCGAAGACACCAGCTTCAGTTTCGAAGGCATGACGGCATCGCCGAACAGGCGCTTGCCCTTGCCCAGCAACAGCGGGAAAATCGAGATGTTGAGTTCGTCGACGAGGTCGGCGGCGAGCAGGGTCTTCAGGAAATCCGTCGAACCCTGGGTCAACAGGTCCGGCCCGTCCTCTGATTTCAGCTTGCGCAAGGCAGCGACCGCGTCGGGACCGAGCGAATGGCTGTTCTGCCAGCCGAGTTTCAGGTCCGGATTGCGGGTCGCCACATACTTGTTGATGCGGTCGAACAGCGGGCCGATGGGGTCGTCGGCATCGACATAGGGCCAGTGCGCGGCAAAGATGTCCCAAGTCTTGCGCCCGAGCAGCAGATCGAACGGCTTGGCGAACATCTCGCCCACCCCCTCGGTCATCGTTTCGTCGAAATAGGGCGCGGCCCAGCCACCAAATTTGAAGCCGCCGATCGGATCCTCATCGGGCCCGCCCGGCGCCTGCATGATGCCGTCCAGGCTCATGAACGCACCCACAATGATCTTTCTCATGTCGCTCTCCTTCATCGCCCCAGCCGGCTCTACGTCTTGAAGACGTTCGAACGTGTCACGTTCCGACACCACTGCGGAAAAATTGATGGCCACAGCGTCCGCCTTTCCCGAGCCACCAAACGCAATGTGGCTGTTTGTTGCATTTAATGTTGCATTTTGTTGCAACAGCGATATGGTGACGTTATCACCTTTGGGAGGTCTCATCATCATGGCGCAGGAATTCCCGACGCAGGCACGCGTCGTCATCGTCGGCGGCGGCATCATCGGCTGCTCGGTCGCTTATCATCTGACAAAACTCGGCTGGACCGACGTCGTGTTGCTCGAGCAGGGCCAGCTCAGCGGCGGCACCACCTGGCATGCGGCGGGCCTCGTCGGGCAGTTGCGCAGCCATGCCAACATGACCAGCCTGATCAAATACTCGACCCAGCTTTACAGCGAGCTCGAGGCCGAGACGGGTCTCGCCACGGGCTGGAAGAACTGCGGCTCTCTGTCGGTGGCGCGCAGTGCTGACCGCATGACGGTATTGAAGCGCACCGCGGCGTCGGCCCGCGCGCAAGGTGTCGACATTGAAGTGATTTCGGCCAAGGAGGCGCAGGACCTGTGGCCGGTCATGGCCATTGACGACCTCGCCGGCGCCGTCTGGCTGCCGGGCGACGGCAAGGCCAACCCGACCGACCTGACCCAGTCGCTGGCCAAGGGCGCGCGCAACCGCGGCGCGCGTGTCATCGAACGTGTCCGCGTAATCGGCATCACCGTCAAGGACGGCAAGGCCTGCGGCGTCGAGACCGACAAGGGCAACATCGCGGCCGAGATCGTCGTCAACTGCGCCGGACAGTGGGCGCGCAAGGTCGGCGCGATGTGCGGGGTGACCGTGCCGCTGCACTCGGCCGAGCACATGTACATCGTCACCGGCAAGATCGAGGGCGTGCATCCCGACCTGCCGGTGCTGCGCGACCCCGACGGTTATATCTACTTCAAGGAAGAGGTCGGTGGCCTGGTCATGGGCGGTTTCGAACCCGAGGCCAAGCCGTGGGGCATGAACGGCATTCCCGACGATTTCGAGTTCGCGCTTCTGCCCGACGACTGGGACCAGTTCGAGATCCTGATGCAGAACGCATTGGTGCGCGTGCCGCAACTGGAAACCTCCGAGGTCAAGAAATTCTACAACGGGCCCGAGAGCTTCACCGCCGACAACAACTTCATCCTCGGCGAGGCACCGGAACTGAAGAATTTCTACGTTGGCGCCGGTTTCAATTCGATGGGCATCGCCAGTGCCGGCGGCGCCGGCCGGGCGCTGGCCGAGTGGATCGTCAATGGTGCAGCGACCATGGACCTGTGGCCGGTCGATATCAGGCGCTTTGCCGGCTTCAACAACAATCCGCGCTGGCTGCACGACCGTGTCAAGGAAACGCTCGGCCTGCATTACGCCATGCCCTGGCCGAACCGCGAGCTCGACACCGCCCGTCCCTTCCGCCGCTCAGCACTCTACGACCGGCTTGCCGCGAAGGGCGCCTGCTTCGGCTCCAAGATGGGCTGGGAGCGCGCCAACTGGTTCGCCGCCCAAGGTGAGAAGCCCGAGACACAATACGCCTTCGGCAAGCAGAACTGGCATGAGGCGGTGAAGCGCGAGATGAAGGCCACCCGCGAGGCATCAGGCATCTTCGACCAGACCTCCTTCGCCAAGATTTTGGTGCAGGGCCGCGATGCAGCGTCAGTGCTCAACCGCATCTGTGCTGCCGACATCGACGTCGAGATCGGCCGCTCCATCTACACCGGCCTGCTGAATGAGCGCGGCGGCTATGAGAGTGACCTGACGGTCATGCGCATCGGCCGCGAGAAATTCCTGATCGTCACCGGCTCGGCTCAAGCCGTGCACGACGCCGACTGGATTTCCAAGAACATCCCCGAGGACGCCCATGTCACGTTGACCGACGTAACCTCGTCCTATGCGGTGCTGGCGCTGATGGGGCCACGCTCGCGCGATATCCTCGCCAAGCTCACCTCGGCGGATCTCTCCAACGCCGGCTTCCCGTTTGCCACCATCCGCGAGATCGACATCGGCTACGCCACCGCCTACGCCAACCGCATGACCTATGTCGGTGAGCTTGGCTGGGAGCTGATCGTGCCGACTGAATTCGCCGTCGGCGTCTACGAGGCGCTGCACGAAGCGGGACGCGAACATGGCCTTGCCGATTGCGGCTACTATGCGCTGGAAGCGCTGCGTATCGAGAAGGGCTTCCGCGCCTGGAGCCGGGAGCTGACCCCCGACATCAACCCCCACGAGGCCGGCCTCGCCTTTGCCGTGTCGATGGACAAGCCTGGCGGCTTCATCGGCAAGGAGGCGCTGGTCGCGGCAAAGGCCAAGGGCAAGCTTACCCGCCGCATCGTGCAATTCACGCTCGACGACGCAGCGCCGATGCTGTGGGGCGGCGAGCTGATCCTGCGCGACGGCAAGCCGGTCGGCGAGGTGCGCTCGGCTGCTTACGGCCACACGCTCGGCCGCTCGGTGGCGCTCGGCCTGCTGCACAACGAGGCCGGAGTCGACAAGGACTTCATCGAAACCGGCCGCTTCGAGATCGATCTTGCCGGCGAACGCTACACGGCAACGGCTCATCTCAAGGCCCCCTACGATCCCAAATCCGAGCGCGTCAAAGCCGACAGTGCGGAACTGCGCGAAGCCGCCTGATCAAGCACTGGACCCCTCCCTTTGCGGGAGGGGCCTTTCTTTGGCGTCAGGCTTCCGCCAGCTTCAGCATGGCGATGCCGGCAAGCACGACAATGACGCCACCAAGCTTCAACGGCCCAAGCGTCTCGCCAAACAGCACAACGCCCATGATGACGGTGCCGGCTGCGCCAAGACCGGTCCACACCGCATAGGCGGTGCCGACGGGCAGAACCTCCAGCACCTTGCCAAGCAGGTAGACGAAGGCTGCCAGCAACAGCACCGAGATGATCGACCAACCGAGGCGGGTGTAGCCTTCGGCATATTTCATCGACACCGCCCAGGCGACGTCGAGCACGCCCGCTACCACCAGTAGCGTCCAGGCAAGTCCCTGGCCCATGGTCAGGCCGCGAGCTTCATGCCTTCCGCCAACATCGCCTCGCGCACCTTGGGCCGCGCGCCGACACGGTCCACGTAGGCGCGCAGCTTCGGGAAGGTGGAGAGATCGACTTTGGCGTAGGCGGACCAGCCGACGATGGTGAAGAGATAGGCGTCGGCGGCGGTGAAGGTCTCGCCCATCAAGTAAGAGCCGCTGCGCTCCAGACGGCTTTCTACATAAGCGAGCCGTTCGGCGATCTTGCCGCGCGCCACCTCCTGCGCCTGGGCGCCATATTCAGGATGGAAGAGCCAAGGGCTGTACATCTTGTGCAGTTCGGTGGCGATGAAGTTGAGCCAGGATTGCAGATGGTAACGCTCACGTGTGCCGGCAGCCGGTGCCAGCCTGGCTTCCGGCTTGAGGTCGGCGAGATATTGCACGATCGCTGCCCCCTCGCTCAGCAGCGAACCGTCGTCGAGTTGGAGCACCGGCACATAGGCGTTCGGGTTGACCTTGGTGAAGTCTTGTCCCGCGCCGGTGACATGCGGCTTCCGCATGATGTCGACGCGCTCGATGTCGAGCGGGATGCCGGCTTCTAGCGCCACGATGTGGGGCGAGAGCGAGCAGGTGCCGGTGGCGTAATAGAGTTTCATCATCTGTCCTCTTCGGTTCTGACCATGTGGTCGTTGCTTCCAGGGACAAATCTAGGGATTGCGCATTCGCAACGCTCATTGGTTCTTTGCCAATCGCGCTTGCATGACTGCAAGCTTGCGCCATGCTAGAAAGCGCCAATGGAAGATTGGAACGAACTCAGGCTGGTGCTGGCAGTGGCCCGCGCCGGCAGCCTCACCTTGGCAGCGCCGCTGCTCGGCATCGACCACTCGACTGTCTTTCGCCGGCTCAACGCGCTCGAGCAGCGCTTGGCCGTACGGGTGTTCGAGCGTCTGCCCGGCGGCATCTACCAACTGACGCTGGCGGGTGAGCGCATGGCGGCGGCGGCCGAGCGCATGGAGGACGAAGCGCTGGCACTGGCGCGCGACATCGCCGGGGCCGACGGCCGGCTATCCGGACGGCTGCGCGTCACTTCGTCGGAAACGCTTGCCTATAGCAGGTTGACGACGCATCTGGCCGCGTTCCGCGCCGTCCATCCCGGCATCGTCGTCGAGCTGGCCATCGAAAACCGCATTCTCAGCCTGTCGCGCCGCGAGGCCGACGTGGCGCTACGGCCCATCAGGCCGAAAGAAGGCGACCTCTGGGGCCGGAAACTCTCAAGCGTCGCCTGGACCCTGTTTGCTTCGCAGGACTATCTCGATGTCCATGGCGGTATGATCGAATGTCCCGACAAACTGGACGGTCGCGCAATGGTCGGCTGGGAAGAGACGGTGGGCGGCATCATGGCTGCCGACTGGCTGGACCGGAACGTCCCGGCTGACAATGTCGTCTACCGCACCAACAGCCTAGTCAACCAGTCGGTGGCGGCACGGGCCGGCATAGGGCTTGCGCTCCTACCCTGCTACCTCGGTGACGGCGAGCCGGGACTCGTTCGCGCGTTGGCCGAGCCGATCGAGGAACTCGCCGGCGAACTCTGGATCGTCACCCATTCCGATCTCAAGGGCACCGCCCGTGTTCGCGCGTTTTTCGATGTCGTTGGCGAGGGACTTGTCCGCGAGCGGGAGCTTTTCGAAGGCAGGCGGCACTTGTGATCAATGGCCATGCTAGTAGGTCAGCGGCCTGGCTGCTTTTGGCACTTGCAGTCAGAACCAAACAATGGCTCGCTTGCCAGAACGCGAGATGCGGAACGAAGGGAGGAGCAGCCATGCTTTATGCCATCCTGGCGTATCACGCCGAGGGAGTGGTCGAATCCTGGACCGAGGAAGAAGACGCAGCGCTGATGGAGGACCTGCTCGAGATCAATGATCGTCTCGTCAGCGAAAAGCATCTGGGGCCGGCGGCGCGCCTCGGGCCGGCCGACAGCGCGGTCACTCTGAGGGGAAAGGGACTGGGACTGGTCACCGACGGTCCGTTCGCCGAGACCAAGGAGCAGTTGCTCGGCCTATATGTGGTCGACTATCCCAGCATGGACGGCGCGGTGGCCGCGGCACGCGAGCTGCGTTCCGCCAATCCGACCGCAGTCTATGAAATACGGCCGATCATGCTCTATGTTCCCGGCGCTGCGATCGCCGCCGACGACGGTTAGCAGGCATTCTCCTCCGGCTCCGCCTCATGCCTGCGCTGTCAGGCATTCGGTGATCGTCTGACGTCCGGCTCCCGCCATGGTCTGCAGGGCACGGCGCACACCCGGCATTTGCAGGTCTCCCGCGCCAAGCACACGGGCGACGAGGCAAGCGCACAGGGCCAGAAGCTGAAGCAAGGTTGATGCCGTTTTCATAGCCATCGCCCAATAGCGGCCTGTCTGAAGCCCGGAGGTTTCAGCACATGGTTCGGTTGCTTTAGGTCTGCGAATGTTCGGATGGCGGCCGATTGCCGATCTGATCCGAAGTCACAAGATTCCTACCATGAAATCTTGTTTCACACCAGAAAAAATTTCGATGCCAATGCGCCAAGCGCGAGCGATGGCTTCACCCCGTCGCCATCGTCCGGGCGATGTCGAGGAAGACCCGCACCAGCTTGCCGCCGCTGCGCTCCTTGAGGCAGATCAGCGCTTCGTCCATCAGCATCTCTGGTGCAGCGATGGGTATCCGCACCAGCCGCGCATCCTGGCCGAACTCCGCGGCCGACACGAAGCCGACGCCAGCGCCCGAGGCCACGATTTCGCGCACCGCCTCGCGGCCTTCCGCCTCTATCGCCGGCTTGAACTCGTAGCCTTCCTTCGAAGCGAGGTCCTCCAGCTTGGCGCGGGTCTTGGAGCCGCGCTCGCGCATGACAAGCGGAAGCAGGGACAGTTCGTGCAGCGACAGTGACTTGGCCTGAGCGAGCGGATGATCGGTGGAAACGAAGGCCACGATCGGTGTCGAGTTGAGGTTCACCACTTCGAAATCGCGGCTCGTCGGGATTTCGCCAAGCACGCCGATATCGGCCTCGTAGCTGTAGAGGCTGGAAATGACCGTCTCGGTGTTGCCGGCACGGACCGAGACCTGGATGCCGGGATATTTCTGGCGGAACTGACCGAGTATATGCAGCAGGTGGTGGGCGGCGTCCGCCACGATGCGCAGCGTGCCGGAGCGTAGCGCGCGGGATTCCGACAAAAGCTCCAATGCCTGTTGCTCGGTGTCGAACATTCGGCGGGTGATTTCGAGCAGTTGCTGGCCGGCCACCGTCGGTGTCACCTGCTTCTTGTGACGGTTGAACAGCAGGACGTCGTATTCCTCCTCGAGCTTGCGCACCTGATCGGAAATGGCCGGCTGAGTGAGGAACAACGTTTCGGCAGCGCGCGAAAAGCCGCCGCAGACCGCGACATAATGAAATGCTCGAAGCTGGACGTAGCGCATGCCTTCTCCCTGACGTCAGGGTACACTAGCAATAAACTGAGCCGATAGAAATATCGAAACTAACGATTTGATTTATGGCTAGCCATGTCGAGGATAGGGCAGGCGCCACCCTTGCGCGCCACGCGTCGGGAGGCACGGCACCATGCATTTTATGTACATCCTGCTGCAGCTGGCGGGCGCCATCATGCTTCTGCTCTGGGCCGTGCACATGGTGCGCACAGGCGTCGAGCGCGCGCATGGCGCATTGTTGCGCGAGGCGCTGCGCGGCGCAACCAAGGGCCGCGTTCGCGCGGCGGCGGCCGGCACGGTGCTCGCCGTCATGCTGCAGAGTGCCACCGCGGTCGCGGTGCTGGCCGCCGGCTTCGCCGCCACCGGCGTGATATCAGTCTCGGGTGGGCTCGCCGTGATGCTGGGCGCCGATGTCGGCTCGGCATTGGTGGTGCAGGCGCTGTCCTTCGACCTCTCCTGGCTGGTGCCGCTGCTGCTGTTTGCGGGCGCCACGATGTTTCTCAAGGTCGAGGCGCGCATCGTCAAGCAGACCGGGCGCACTTTGCTCGGCATCGCCTTCATCCTGATCTCGCTGCGCATGGTCGGCGAAGCAACCGCCCCGATGCGCCACAGCGCATTGCTGCCGATGGCCGTCGACTATTTACGCAGCGATCCCGTCACAGCCTTTGGCGCAGCGGCCCTGTTCACCTGGCTGGTCCACTCCAGCGTCGCGTCCGTACTCCTGTTCATGTCGATGGCGGCGCAAGGCGTGTTGCCGGCCGAAGTCGCGCTGCCGATGATCCTTGGCGTCAACCTCGGCGCCGGGCTCGTCGCTGTCGGGCTCACGCGTGGCCAGGCGATCGAAGCCAGGCGGATTCCGCTTGGCAACCTGATCTTCCGGGCAACGGCGGCGGTCGTCATCCTGCTTGGCCTGCAGGCAGAGACCTTGCCGATGGCCTGGTTCGGCGAAACGGCGGCCCGGCAGGTGGTCAATATGCACCTCGCCTTCAATCTTGCCCTGCTGGTTGCTTGCCTGCCCTTCACCGCGGCGATGGAAAAGCTGGCACGGCTGATCCTACCCGATGCACCGGCGGGCGAGGAAGCGTTCGACCTGATGTCGCGGCGCAAGAGCGCGCTCGACCGCACCGTCATCAAGATGCCGAGTGTGGCGCTTGCCAGTGCCACGCGCGAGGTGCTGCGCATGGCCGAGACGGTGGAGATCATGCTGCGGCCTGTCATGGAGCTGTTCGAGAGCGGCGACAAGGCGCGCGTGGCGCAGCTGCGTCGGCTCGACGAGGAGGTCAACCGTGCCCACACCGACATCAAACTCTACATCGCCGAGGTCAATCGAGGCACGATGAGCCAGGACGAGGCGCGCCGCGGCATCGAACTCACCGACCTCGCCATCAATCTCGAACATGCCGGCGATATCATCGCCAAGAACCTGCTGGTTCTGGCCGAAGAGAAGAGCGACAAGAGGCTGAGCTTCTCCAGGGAAGGCTGGTCGGAACTGACGGCCCTGCATGACCGGGTGCTGGCCAACATGCAGATCGCCATGAACGTTCTGGTGTCGGGCGACCTCGAGGCGGCGCGCCAGCTGGTGGTCGAGAAGGAACGCATGCGCAGGCTGGAGCGCGACAGCCACGAACGCCACCTCAAGCGCCTGCAGTCGGGTACGCCGCAAAGCATCGAGACCAGCGATATCCACCTCGAAGCGGTGCGGGCGCTGAAGGAGTTCAACTCGCTTCTGGTCTCGGTCGCTTACCCGATCCTGACTCAAAGCGGCGACCTGCTCGAAAGCCGGCTGGCGAAGACGGCCTGATCGGCTGTCATGCGCGCATCATCACTCAGGCTTATCATTGGATACGAAATAACGATTGTACATATGGATCAGGGGATTCCAAGGTGAGCCATAGGCAATATCAGGATGACGGCGAGGAGACGAAAATGCTGTCCGAACACAAGCTTGCGGCTCAGGCCACCTTCCCCGCTCCGGCCCCCCTCCCTGCTCCGGCATTGGGCGAGCCCTATTTGCTCACCCCCGGGCCGCTGACCACCTCCTATGCGGTCAAGCAGGCGATGCTGCGCGACTGGGGCTCCTGGGACGGCGACTTCCGTGCGATGACATCAGAGATGCGCCAGCGTCTGCTCGCCATGCTCGGCGACGGCAACGGCGAGTTCGATTGCGTACCGATGCAAGGCAGCGGCAGCTTCGCCGTCGAGGCGATGCTCGGCTCGTTCGTGCCGCGTGACGGCAAGGCGCTGGTGCTGGTCAATGGCGCCTACGGCCAGCGTATCGTCCAGACGCTCGGCTATCTCGGTCGCGACCACGTCGCCATCGACAAGGGCGACTACATGCCGCCGCGCGGTGATGAGGTGGCTGCAGCCCTCGACGCCGACCCTGCCATCACCCATGTCATCCTGGTCCACTGCGAGACCAGCTCCGGCATCCTCAACCCGGTCGCCGAGATCTCCGAAACCGTCTACGCCAAGGGCCGCAAGTTCCTGGTCGACTCGATGAGCGCCTTTGGTGCCATCCCGCTCGAAGTCGGCGACGTGCGCTACGAGGCCATGGTGTCTTCCGCCAACAAATGCATCGAGGGCGTACCCGGCTTCGGCTTCATCATCGCCCGCAAGAGTGAGCTCGAAGCCGCAAAGGGCCGCAGCCATTCGCTCAGCCTCGACGTGCATGCCCAGTGGGCGCACATGAACAAGACCGGCCAGTGGCGCTACACCCCACCGACGCATGTGGTGGCGGCTTTCCTTGAAGCGCTGCGCCAGCACGAGGTCGAGGGCGGCGTTGCCGGCCGCGGCGCCCGCTACGCCAGAAACCGTGACGTCATGGTTTCTGGCATGCGCGAACTGGGCTTTGAAACGCTGCTCAAGGACCGCTGGCTGTCGCCGATCATCGTCACCTTCTTCAACCCGGCGCATCCGGATTTTTCCTTCGACCGCTTCTACGAGCTGATGAAGGAAAAGGGCTTCATCATCTATCCGGGCAAGCTGACCGTAGTGGACAGCTTCCGCGTCGGGTGCATCGGACGGATGGATGAGCATGTCATGCGTAAGGTGGTCGAGGCTGCCGGCCAGTCGTTGCGCGAAATGGGCGTCGATACCGCTGCTCCCCCCGCAGCTGCCATCGCCGAGCGCGCCAAGCTCGCCGCCTGACAACAAGAAGATCACAAAGGACCCCCCAATGAACAAGATGACCACGATCAACGTCAGCGCCAACGGCCGCAACTATGAATGGCCGCGCGTGCCGGCGATTGCCATCTGCCTCGACGGCTGCGAGCCTGCCTATCTCGACGAAGCGATCAAGGCGGACCTTATGCCGAACCTGGTGAAGATCCGCGCCAAGGGCACCGAGCGCACCGCCCACAGCGTCATCCCGAGCTTCACCAACCCCAACAATCTGTCGATCGCCACCGGCCGTCCGCCGGCCGTGCATGGCATCTGCGGCAACTATCTCTATGAGCGCGAGACCGGCAAGGAAGTGATGATGAACGACCCGCGCTTCCTGCGCGCGCCGACCGTCTTCCAGGCGTTCTACGATGCCGGCGCACGCGTTGCCGTGGTCACCGCCAAGGACAAGCTGCGCGCCCTGCTCGGCAGCGGCCTGAAGTTCGACGAAGGCCGCGCCATCTGCTTTTCGTCGGAAAAGTCCGATGTCTCGACCAAGGCCGAGCACGGCATCGACAATGCGTCGGCCTGGCTCGGCAAGCCAGTGCCGGAAGTCTATTCGGCGGAACTGTCGGAGTTCGTCTTTGCCGCTGGCGTCAAGCTGCTGAAGGAATTCAAGCCTGACGTGATGTACCTGACCACCACCGACTACGTGCAGCACAAATATGCGCCCGGCGTGCCGCAGGCCAACGCCTTCTACGAGATGTTCGACAAGTATCTCGGCGAACTCGACGCGCTCGGTGCTGCCATCGTCATCACCGCCGACCATGGCATGAAGCCCAAGCACAAGGCCGACGGCACCCCTGACGTGGTCTATGTCCAGGACCTGCTCGACGAGTGGCTCGGCAAGGACGCAGCGCGCGTCATCCTGCCGATCACCGATCCTTATGTCGTCCATCACGGCGCGCTCGGTTCGTTTGCCACCGCCTACCTGCCCGAGGGTGCTGACCAGGCCGGCATCATGAAGCGCCTTGCGTCCATCGAAGGCATCGACGTCGTCATCGACAATGCCACCGCCTGCGAGCGCTTCGAATTGCCCTCCGACCGCATCGGCGACATCGTTCTGGTGTCCACTGAGAACAAGACCATCGGCACCAGCGAGCATCGCCATGATCTGGCAGCGCTCAACGAGCCGCTGCGCTCGCATGGTGGCCTGACTGAGCAGGCGGTTCCGTTCATCGTCAACCGCAAGCTGCCGACGCTGCCCAATGAGCCGGTTCTGCGCAACTTCGATGCGTTCTATTATGCCGCCATGGCGGCAGCGCTGGCCTGAAGGGAGGACCTGCCATGGTCAAGGCTGAAACGACGTTCAAGGTGCGCCACGAACCTATGCGCATCGCCGGACGCAAGGTCGATGCCGATGGCGTCGTCAACGTCCACTACCCCTACACCGATGCGGTGATCGGCACGGTGCCGGCCGGGCGTGCCGAGCACGCCCGCCAGGCCTTCGAGATCGCGGCCAACTACAAGCCGAAGCTGACGCGCTACGAGCGTCAGCAGATCCTGTTCCGCACGGCAGAAGCCCTTGCCGCGCGCAAGGAAGAGATCTCCGACATCATCACGCTGGAACTCGGCATCTCCAAGGCCGACTCCTTGTACGAGGTCGGCCGCGCCTACGACGTGTTCACGCTGTCGGCGCAGATGTGCATCCAGGACGACGGCCAGATCTTCTCCTGCGATCTCACTCCTCATGGAAAAGCGCGGAAAATCTTCACCACGCGTGAGCCGCTGAAGGCGATCTCGGCGATCACGCCGTTCAATCACCCGCTCAACATGGTGTCGCACAAGGTTGCGCCGGCGATCGCCACCAACAACTGCGTCGTGGTCAAGCCGACGGAATTGACGCCGATGACGGCGCTGATCCTCGCCGACATTCTCTATGAAGCCGGCCTGCCGCCGGAGATGCTGTCTGTCGTGACGGGCATGCCGACCGACATCGGCGCCGAGATGATCACCAACGAGAATATCGAGCTGATCACCTTCACCGGCGGCGTGCCTGTGGGCAAGCTGATTGCCCGCACTGCCGGCTACAAGCGGCAGGTGCTGGAGCTCGGCGGCAACGATCCGCTGATCATCCTCAACGACCTCTCCGACGACGATCTTGCCAAGGCAGCCGATCTCGCGGTGGCCGGTGCTACCAAGAACTCGGGCCAGCGCTGCACCGCGGTCAAGCGCATCCTCTGCCAGGAAAGTGTCGCCGACCGTTTCGTGCCGATGGTGCTGGAGCGGGCCAAGAAGATCAGGTTCGGCGACCCGATGGACCGGTCGACCGATCTCGGCACCGTGGTGCATGAGAAGGCTGCCGCGCTCTTTGAAAAGCGCGTCTACATGGCCGCCGAACAGGGTGCGGAAGTGCTCTACGATCCGGGCCGAAAGGGCGCGCTGTTGCCGCCGATCGTCGTCGACCGCGTGCCGCATACCTCTGAGCTGGTGATGGAAGAGACCTTCGGTCCAATCATCCCGATCGTGCGCGCGCCCGACAATGACGACGAGCTGATCGCGCTGTCCAACTCGACCGCCTTCGGCCTGTCGTCAGGCGTCTGCACCAACGACTTCCGGCGCATGCAGAAATACATCGCCGGCCTGCAGGTCGGCACGGTGAATATCTGGGAAGTCCCGGGATACCGCATCGAGATGTCGCCTTTTGGCGGGATCAAGGACTCCGGCAACGGCTACAAGGAAGGCGTCATCGAAGCGATGAAAAGCTTCACCAACGTCAAGACCTTCTCTTTGCCGTGGTAGTTTGGAATGCGGCCGCCGATACAGCCACCGGCGGCCGCATACAAGGATGGATGTTCGCCGCTTCTTCGGTCTACGAAGATCTGACAAGATGCCCCGACTGATTGCCGCCCGGCAGCCGACACCGTCCGGCGCGACTGCAGATTTCAGCGGCTGCATCGATATCGTCATCAGGTTGTTGATCGTCTTTTCGCTGGGTTGGAACGTCTTCGCCAGTTCCAATCTGTCGCGAGCGCGGGCTGACGAAGGCTTCTTGCGGCGATGTCAGCGCCTCAATGAGCTTTGACTGTTGACGCGCCAACGCCAATCAGCATTCAAGGCCTTGACGCCATAAGGTGTACAATTTTGCCGCCACGCATCATAACGGCAACGTTGATTGATGCTGGATCCTGGCAGGAATGGTGGCGTTGTCGCCCGAACACATCTCTGAAGGTGGTGCCGATGCGCGCATGGCGCAGGTCAGGCGCGTCCGCGCGCTGCGGCTTCTCGATGACGCCGGCGACCGGCGCCTTACACTGGTCGTTGCGCCGGCCGGTTTCGGCAAGTCCTCCTTGATGAACCAGCGTTACAAGGATCTGCGCAAACGAGGCCATCAGGCGGCCTGGGCAGCGCTCGATGGCGACGATCGCGACGGCACCCATTTCCTGCTCGGACTGCTCGGAGTTCTCACTTCGGCCCACATTCTCCCAGCGGCCGCTCAGGATTACTCCAGCCTGTCGCAGCAGCATGTTCTGGGGGTCATCCTGACCCAGCTGCAACGGCTGCGCCGTCCGCTCTACCTGTTCCTCGACGACTATCATTTCGCCCAGAGCGAGGAAAACGACGCCACGCTGGCGCGGCTCCTGTTTTCGCCGCAGGCGCGAAACCTCAGGCTGCTGATCATCTCGAGATCGGAGCCGAGGTTGGCGATTTCGGCTATGCAGCTGAATGGCCAACTCACCTATCTGAAGGCCGCCGATCTGCGCTTCTCGGCCGGAGAAGCCCAGAACTTGCTGGCCATGGCCGGGGTTAAGCTCGACAAAGCGCAGATCGAGGCACTGGTCCGCAAGACAGAGGGCTGGGCCGTGGCACTGCAGCTGGCTCGCGTTCTGCTGCGCGACGGGGCTGTGACCGACAGAGACCTGCTGGAATTCAGCGGTACCCAGCTCGACATGGCGCGCTATCTGTCCGAACAGGTGTTTTCGTCGCTCTCGGTCCCCATGCAATCGGCGCTGATCGGCGTTGCGGCCCTGCCCTATTTCAGTGCCGAATTGGCGAGTGCGATTGTCAGTCCAACGGCCGCCGCCGAGCTGACGTCCGACATTGCCGGCGGCGGCCTGCCAATCGAGGCGTTGGACGATGGACACAAGCAGTTCAAGCTGCATCAGGTATTCCAGGAATACCTGATGCATGAAGCACACTTGCGCGGGCTCGACATCAATCAGATCAGGCGGACCGCCGCGCACTGGTATGCGGCTCGCCGTGACTGGGCCAATGCCATTCGCCACGCCTTGCATGCGGAAGACTTCCGCCTTGCTGGGGAACTTTCCGAAAATGCCGGGGGGTGGCGGCAGGTCTATGCCGGCGCCCGCGGGCTGCTCCAGCAGTTTCATGCACTGGCAGCGGTTTTGCCGGAACCGGAAGCCGCCAAGTTCCCACGAAGCTTTCTCGGATTGGCCGTCGCGGCTGCCAAAGGTGGCAACCTGACGCTGGCAACTCATTATTTCGAGCTCGTCAATCGGAAAATCGACCGCTCCGACAATGTTCTGGTCAACGAAGTTCGCCTGATCGGCGCACTCATGGCGCTGTACCGGGACGACCGCATCGAAGCCCTCGACCTGTCGCTACTCGAGCGCGACCTGACGCTGCTTGAACTGGCGGAACCGGTACAACGCGCGCTGACCTACAACCTGCTGTGCTTCCAATACCTGGAACGCAGCGAATTCGAGCGCGCCGAGCGCCACGGCAACCTGGCGATCCAGTCCTTTACCCAGGCGGGAGCGCTTTTCGGAGCGATGCACCTCCACGCCCATGTGGGGCAGGCACAGTTCTTTCGCGGCGACATGGAAGGGGCGAGTGCGGCCTACGAGCGCCTGGCCAGTGACGCGCAAAGCGCCATCGGCAAGGGTTGCGACCTCGACGCGATCGCCCAGGTCCTGCTGGCCGAGACCCTGTCGGAGCGTGGCCTGCATGAAGGCGCCGAACGCATCCTGGAATGGTCGCTGCCGCATCTGGAAAAGAACGACTGCTGGTTCGACCTCCTGGCGGCAGCCTATCTGTCCCGCATTCGTGCACGGACGGTCCGCAACGATTTCGACGGCGTCGACGCCGTGCTCGAACAGGCAAGACGTACCGCACAACGCCGTGGTTTTCCTCGCCTGCAAAGGCTGATCGCTCGCGAGCAAATGCGTGCGATCATCCATTTTGGCGACATTCAGGGCGCCAAGCGTTTTGCCGACCGTTTCGATCTCGGCCCTGAATCGGCGTTCGACGTCGAGCGCAACCGGCTTTCATTCCGGCTGCGCGGCGAGGTACCGGCAACGCTGTGGGTTCGCGTCTGGATAGAGGAAGGACAGCCAGAACGCGCGCTCGACATGCTGCAACGCCTGGAGGTGGCGCAGGAGCGTCCTTTCAGCGTGCCTCGCATGCTCCGGATGCGCCTGCTGGCGGTGCTTGCCGGCATGAAGGCCGGCAAGGCAGAGCGAACAGCTTCCGTGCTTGACGAAATCCTGCTGACGCTGCCCAGCGCAACGTACCGCGCGGCCTTTTTTGAAGAGGGTCCCGAAATGCTCGCCTTGCTGCGCCGCCGCGCGCAGGAGGCCGGCCCTGACAGCCTGATCGCCCGGCGCGTCGGCCAGATATTTGCACCGGCAGATGCGTCCGCTCCGGGACAAGGCACTTCAGAAACAGCGCCCGATTCCGCAAGCGCACCGCATAGTCTGACCCAGCAAGAACTGAAGATCGTGTCATTGATATGCGGCGGCTTCTCCAACAAGGAGATAGCCCGGCACATGGACGTCAGCGAAAACACTGTGAAGTTTCACGTCCGAAATGTCTTCTCGAAGCTTAACGTCCATTCGCGCACCTCGGCCATCTCTGTCGCGCGAGAGCTAGGACTATTAGCCTAACCGTCATTTTGGGTAGGGCCTTAACCAGGCAGCCCACCCGATTGGTCGGGTAGGCAAGCTTCTTCCATGATGCAACCTTTCCGCATGGGCAGCAGATAGGCGCTGCAGTCATAAAGGTGCGGAATGGAGCAGCAAGTGCGAGCCGTCGATCCCGTTACGCAGGAGATCATCCAGGGCAAGCTATTGTCGATGGTCGACGAGATGGGCATCGTGATGGCGCGGACCAGCATGAGCCCCGTCATCTACGAGGTTCTGGATTTTGCCTGCGGCATCTGCACCCGCGACTGCGACCTGATTGCCCAGACCAATGGCATCACACTGTTCACTGGCACATTCGCCACTCAGGTCCGCAGCCTGGTCGAGAGGTTCGCCGACGACATGGCGCCGGGCGACGTGCTGGTCACAAACGATCCCTATGCCGGAGGCACGCATTCCTGCGATCTGGCCATCATGCGCCCTATCTTTGCCGAAGGCCGCATCATCGCATTTGCCATCAATGTCGCTCACTGGCTGGACGTCGGCGGGGCGGTGCCTGGCAGCCTGCCTCCGGACGCCAGTTCGGTGTTCCAGGAAGGCCTTCGCCTACCTTGCGTGCGTATTGCGCGCGACGACAAGCTGTTGCCCGACATGGTCCGCATCATCAGCGAGAATGTCCGTCTGCCGGATGTCGCGCTGGGCGACCTCAATGCGCAACTTGCCACGGTGCGCATTGCCGAGCGCCGGATCCTGGAGATGGTCGAGAAATATGGTGCGGCTACCGTTCAGGACGCATTCGACCACCTCCTCGACGTCAGCGAGAGGCGCAGCCAAGACGTCATTGCGGCACTGCCGGATGGCACCTACGAGGCGACTGACATCATCGACGGCGATGGCATTTCCACCGATCCCATCGAAGTGAAAGTCGCCATCCGGATCGCGGGCGGCCGCATGGAAGTGGACTTCACCGGTTGCCCGCCTGCAGCGGCAGGGCCGATCAACTGCGCGCGTGGGGCACTCAGCTCGGCCGTGAAGACCATCTTCAAGGCGCTGGTGGCACCGCAGGAGCCGTCCAACGAAGGATGGTTCCGGCCACTCTCGGTGATCGCTCCCGATGGAACGGTGTTCACGGCGCAGAAACCCTCGCCGACAGGCTGGTACTACGAAGGGTCCGTCCATGCCTCCGAACTCGTTTGGAAGGCGCTCGCACCGTTGATGCCTGAACGTTTTTCCGCCGGCTCCTACTCCAGCCTCTGCGTCACCTACATCAATGGCCGGACCGCCGACGGGGAGGAGTTCATCCACATCGAGCCACAGCATGGCGGTTGGGGCGGCTCGCCCGGTCGCGACGGCGCAAGCGCGGTTATCGCCCTGACCGACGGCGATACCTACAACTACTCGGTGGAGTTGATCGAAGCCAAGTTTCCGCTCCACGTCCGGCGCTACGCGCTCAATGTCGAAGGCGGGGCCGGCGCAGGCCAGTGGCGCGGTGGCTTCGGGGTCGTGCGTGAATACGAGATTCTGTCCGGAGAGGCAGACATCCACAGCGGCTTCGGCCGCTCGCGGACGCCGCCCTGGGGCATGGACGGCGGCGGGTCCGGCAGTCTCAACCGGCTCGATGTCGTCGACCAGGAGACAGCGAACACCGTCACCTATGGCCGCCTGTCCCACCGCCGCGTCGTCAAGGGCGACCTGCTGCGCATCGCTACCGGCGGTGGCGGCGGCTGGGGCGATCCAGCCATGAGAAGCAGGGACGCGATCGCCGAGGACATCCGCTCAGGCTACATCAGCGCAGAGCGTGCGGCATCGGAATACAATCACCGGGGCACGGCGACGAAATGATCAGACTTGCAACCGATGTCGGCGGCACCTTCACCGATCTCGTCGGATATGACGAGAAGACGGGCAAGGTCTTCACCTCAAAGAGCCTGACCACTCCGCAGGACCAGTCGATCGGCGTGCTCGACGTGATCGACCGCGCAGAGCGTGCCAGCGGCCTGGACACAGACAAGGTCCGGTTCTTCGCCCATGGCGGAACGACGGTGATCAACGCGATCACCGAACGCAAGGGAGTCAGGACCGCCCTCGTCACCACAGCCGGGTTCCGCGACGTGCTCGAGATCGGCCGAGGCAACCGCCCGGACCTCTACAATCTGCAGTTCCACAGCCCCGAACCGTTCATCCCCAGGAAGCTGCGGACCGAGGTCCGCGAACGGGTTGGCGCGGACGGACGGGTCATCGAACCGCTCAATGAAGACGACGTGCGCGAGGCTGCGCGCCTGTTCCTTGACGAGGGAGTTGAGGCCGTAGCGGTCATCTTCCTGCACAGCTACGCCCATCCTGATCATGAGAAGCGCTGCGCCGAGCTTTTGCGCGACCTGCTGCCTGATGTCACCGTCTGCGCCAGCTACGAGATCTCGCGGCAATGGCGCGAGTATGAACGCACCAACACGGTTGCCCTGAACGCTTATGTGCAGCCGATCATCCAGCGCTACTTCGCCAGCCTCGAAAAGGCACTTGCCGCCAAGGGCGTGTATTCGGCCTATTATGCCATGCTGTCGAATGGCGGGGTCGCAACGTTTTCGCAAGCCGTCGCCAGTCCGCTGTCCCTCGTCGAATCAGGCCCTTCGGGCGGCGCAGCCGGCGCAGCAAGGATTGGTGCGATCCTCGGCGAAAGGGATGTGCTCTATCTCGACGTTGGCGGCACCACGGCAAAATGCACGCTCATCCGTGACGGCAAGCCCAATCTCGATGCTGAATACAAGCTCGAATGGGCCCGCACCTTCCCCGGCTACCCGGTCCAGGTGCCGGTGGTCGACATCGTCGAGATAGGCTCGGGCGGAGGCTCGATCGCCTGGATCGACGCTGCCGGCGGCCTGCGGGTTGGCCCGAAAAGTGCCGGCTCTGCGCCCGGACCTGCCTGCTACGGATTAGGCGGAACCGAGCCGACTGTCACTGATGCCAAGGTGGCCATCGGGCTACTCGACCCTGCCGCATTCGCCGAAGGCGCCATGACCCTCGACGTCGAACTCGCACAGCAGGCAATCGCCGGGCTGGCCGGACCACTCGGCCTATCGGTGGACGACGTCGCCCAGGCCATCATTGACGTTGCCGAGTCCAACATGATCAACGCGCTGAAGCTGGTTACCGTCCAGCGCGGTCACGACCCACGCGATCTTGCTCTGGTCGTCAGCGGCGGCGCCGGGCCGATGTTGGGCGCTCGCCTTGGTCGCGAACTCAACGCCAAGTCGATCATCATCCCACCGCATTCGGGCATCTTCTCGGCCTGGGGCATGCTGGCCGCGCATCCACGCGCGGACATTCGCAAGACATGGTTTTCGCCGCTCGTCGCCTCGTCGCTCGGCGAACTGGCCAAGCTCTTCACCGACATGGAAGGCGAGGCGCTGTCCTATTTCGACCGCGACAACACGGACGGCGTCACCTTCAGCTACACGGTCGAAATGCGCTATCACGGACAGGAGCACAGCGTATCGACCCGGTTCACACCGTCGATGCAACTCGTCGATTTCGCCGAGGCTTTCCACAGTGCTCACGAGACCGCCTATTCGTTCCGCCTGCCCGATGCACGCATCGAGGTGACGAACCTGCATCTTCAGGCCGAGATCGCCGGCAACGTCATCGATTGCCCCCTGATCGACAATGACGGCCGCACTGTCGCCAAGGCACGAAAGGGCGAACGCAAAGTCTATTTCGGCAAAGATGGCGGCTGGAAATTCTGCGCAGTCTATGATCGTAACGGCCTGCCCTGCGGTGAGCGCCTGAGTGGCCCGCTGCTTGTCGAGGAGCCCACCACGACAACGCTCGTGCATGCAGGGCAAGTCCTGGAGGTCACCGACCGGGGCATCATGGTAATCACCGAAGAGGTCCGCTAGCCCATGGCCATCTCGATTGGAATTGACAACGTAACCAGGACCTTTGGCACGGTCAAAGCCCTGGAGCGCGTCGGTCTCAAGATCGAGGCCGGCGAATTCTTCACATTGCTCGGCTCGTCAGGTTCGGGAAAAAGCACGCTGCTCAAGCTGATCGGGGGCTTTGATCGCCCCACCACGGGCCGTGTCCTGTTTGATGGGGAGGACGTCACCAACCTGCCGGCCAACCACCGTCCCTCAAACACCGTCTTCCAAGACCTCGCTTTGTTTCCCCACATGACCGTTGGCGACAACGTCGCCTACGGTCTGAAGGTGAAAGGTGTCGCTGCCTCTGAACGCAAGAAGCGCGTGGACAGCACGCTTGCCCTGGTCGATCTGGCAGGATTTGCCGAGCGCAACGTCAATCTGCTCTCTGGCGGGCAACGGCAGCGGGTCGCTCTGGCACGCGCGCTCGTCATGGAGCCGGGCATCCTGCTTCTCGACGAGCCCTTGACCGGACTCGACGAAAGACTGCGCCAGCAGATGCGCGACGAATTCGGCAGGCTGCACCGGCGGACCGGTTCGACCTTCGTGCTGGTCACCCACAATCAGGACGAAGCGCTGAGCCTCAGCGACCGCATGGCCATCATGCATAAGGGCAGGCTCGAGCAGGTGGGACGGCCGGCCGACTTCTTTGCCACTCCCGCCAATGACTTCGTCGCACGCTTCGTGGGCATGGAACGCGTCCTCAAGCCCGAAAGGCTCGAACGGAGCGGCGACGACACTGTCGCCGTCATAGCCGGTGAGCGGCTGGTTTTGCCAGGCGCTCGCGACGTCGGGGAAATGGGGCTCCTGGCGGTTCGTCCCGACCGCATTTCGCTCGCGAACGTGCATGCAGCGCCCGGAAGCTCACTTGCAGCGACTGTGGCCGGACGCCAGTTTCGCGGCCGGTTCTTCGACTTCTATCTGGAGCTTGGCGATGGCCAGAAGCTCGACGCCGAGATCCCGGTCGAGTTCGCCGAGGCCTGGCCCGAACCGGGCAATCCGGTGCGGCTCGAATTCGCCGGAGACGCCTTGGTCCCCGTGCCCGCATCCTCGGCGAATCGTGACACCTGATCATCCTGAGAAGATTTTCATAAAAAGAAGGGGTAACGCGATGACAAACAACATAAATTCCTTGAACGGCGCGATGGCCAGTAACATCAGCCGACGTCAATTGCTCAAGACGCTCGGGGCCGGAGGTGCGGCATTGGCGGCCGGATCCATGTTTCAGCCAATGTCGGCACTGGCCGCGGGCGATCTGGCATTCTGGGCGACCGGCACGCTTGACGTCGGCGACGCCTGGTCGCGGGCAGCCGACGATGCGGGCCTGAACGTTGCCTTCACCGACAATGGCAACGACCCCGGCCCTGCCGTTGCGCGACTTGTCGCCGGCAACGCAAATGACCTCTTCGACATCGGTGGCCTGCAGGGCGGCGCTGAGAAGGAACTTGCTGTGCAGGGCGCAATCGTTCCCTGGGATCTGTCGAAAATCCCCAACTACGAAAACGTCTGGCAGTGGGCTAAAGACATCCCCTACCTGCACCATGACGGAAAGCAGTACGGCCTGCCGGCCGTCATCAACGCCGACTCGATCATCTATCGCCCCGACAAGCTGGGCAAGGTCGACAGCTACGGCGTCATCTTCGATCCGAAGCTGAAAGGCCAAGTGGCAATGGAAGACGCCTGGATCAACAGCGCGGTCTTTGCAGCCATGTACCTGAAAGAGACGGAAAACCAGAAGATCGGCAATCCGGGCAACCTGACCGTGGACGAGCTTGGCCTGGTGATGGAGTTCCTCATCAAGCACAAGAAGGATGGCCAGTTCCGCACCTTCTGGAGTGGATGGGAGCAAGGCGTGCAGCTTGTCGGCGATGGCGAGGTGCTGGCCATGACCGGGTGGGAGCCCATCGTCTACGAGGGCCGCAAGCGCGGTCTACAGGTCGAGTACGCCGCGCCAGTCGAAGGCTACGAAGGCTGGGGCAACAACCTTGTTCTGCTCAAGGGCGCGGTCGACCGCGGCCTTGGCGACGACGCCCACAAGTTCGCCAATTGGCTGCTCGACGGCTTCTATGGCTGCACGCTTGGCGAACAGCGCGGCTACGTCGTGCCGAGCGATCGCAATGTTGCCTACGCCGAGGCAAATGCAAGCCAGTTCGACCCGGCAAAGGTCAAAGCGCTGGCCGAGCACGTCAAGGCCAAGTTCAGCGGCAAGGTCGCCTGGCAGAACACGCGCCCGGACAATTTCCAGCTCTACGAAGAATGGTGGCAGAAGCTGCGTAACGCCTGATTGCGACCAACAGCGGCGGGAGCGGTTCGCGCTCCCCCGCATTTTTTCTGGAAACCAGATGAAATCGCCCGGCCCTCTGCTCGCACTCCCCACCGCACTCATCGTGCTGCTGCTGGGCTTCGTGCCTCTGATCGTCATCCTCGTCTGGAGTTTCTGGACCTGGGATCCCGCGACCTACTGGATCAGGCCGGAGTTCAGCCTGGCCGGCTATGCAGCGATCCTCGAGGCCGGGCGCTGGAGCGTCATCGTTGGATCGCTGGGCAAGGCGTTCCTGACCGCCGCGATAAGCGTCGTCATTGGCTATCCCGCAGCGATGGCGGTGCATTTTCTGGCAAGCAGGCGAACGGCACTGCTGCTCATGGCGCTGTTCACCATCCCGTTCTTCACCTCATACATGATCCGCGCCTTTTCCTGGCGGCTCGTACTCGGCCGCAACGGCCTTATCAATGGCTGGCTGATGGATCTCGGGATCGTCGACCAGCCGCTCGACTGGCTCCTGTTCTCCAATTTTGCCGTCAATGTCGGCCTCGTCGCCTCGTATCTGCCATTCGTCATCTTTCCACTGATCCTGTCGATGCAACGCGTCGAGCCATCGCTGTTGGCCGCCAGCCAGGATCTTGGCGCCGGCTTCTGGCGGACCTTCCGCTCGGTCCTGCTGCCGCTCACCCAAGCCGGCATATTTGCCGGGTTCCTCTTCGTCTTCGTCATGGCGGCAGGCTCGGTCACAGAAGTGCAGATGCTCGGCGGCGCAGCCGCATCGATGATCTCGGTGATGATCAACGACGTCATGCGGGTTGTGAACTTCCCGCTGGCCTTCGCAATCTCGACCCTGGTGCTGATCATCCTGTTCGGACTGATTTTCATCGGCAACCGACTGTTCAAGCTGACCAGCCTGTTCGAGGGATTCACATGGTAGCCGGTTTCGAAAGCCGCCCGCTTAAGGCCGCCATCTGGCTAATAACAGCCGTAGGGCTGGTGATCATCTATCTGCCGCCGCTCTACCTGGTGGCGGTGTCGTTCAATCCGGCGCTGCAGCCCGCTCTGCCGCCGCTGTCCGACATCAGCCTGACCTGGTATTTCGCGCTCGCCAAGGAACGCACCCTCATCAGCGCATTGCAGGAATCCCTCCTGGTCGCGACCATCACCGCGCTGGTGGCAACCGGTCTCGCGCTGTTGTCGGCTCTGGCCTATATGGACCTCGGCAAATGGCGCTCGCGCTGGTTCATGTTCGTGCTGTTGCCGATGTTCGTTCCAGGGATCATCCAGGGCCTGTCGCTTTCGGTGATCTTCGGGCGCATCGGACTGAAGCCGTTCTGGGGTACGGTGGCTGCGAGCCATCTGTTGTGGGCGCTGCCATTCGCCTTCACCGTCATCCTCACCAGCATGGCAGCCGTCAGGCGTTCTTACCTGCTTGCCGCATCCGATCTCGGCGCTTCTTGGTGGCGCCAACTGGTCGACGTGACATTGCCACTGATCAAGCCAGGCCTGGTGGCTGCCTTCATCTTCTCGTTCCTGCTGTCCCTGAATGAATTCGGCCGGGCCTTCTATCTGGTGGGGCGGCAGAACACGCTGCCATTGGCAATGTTTGGCAAGATGAACTCAGGCGCCTCGCCGACGATCTATGCCCTGTCGGGCTCGATCTTCCTGGCTTCGATATTGGCGGTGTCGTTCGTGCTGCTGGCAGCGCAAGCCAAGGATCGCAAATTGCGGTAGGGCACGGTTGGCCCGCCGCTTTGGGGGGACTGTTGATGAACCGATCGATGCCGCCAGCCGACCCGCACTGCCGGCTACAAGTGCCAGGTGCAGGAACTCGGCGGCAACTACCCACCGATCTGCCTCAACGAACTGTCCGCTGACGATGTCGCCAGGGCGGCCGATTCGGCTGTCGCCGGCGCGACCAAGAACTCGGGGGACGAGCCGATCGCTGCACCACCTTCGGCCTCTGCCCAGGCGTCTGCACCAACGACTTCCGGCGCATGCAGAAATACATCGCCGGCCTGCAGGTCGGCACGGTGAATATCTGGGAAGTCCCGGGATACCGCATCGAGATGTCGCCATTTGGCGGGATCAAGGACTCGGGCAACGGCTACAAGGAAGGCGTCATCGAAGCGATGAAAAGCTTCACCAACGTCAAGACCTTCTCTTTGCCCTGGGCCTGAGCCTTGTCTTGAGCCGGCAAATCAGATGAGTGTCGATGAGGGGGCCTGGTGCCCCCTCATTTGCTTGGAGGGGAAATGCCATTGCCAACTGCCGGGGCGAGATTGACTGGATCGCTGCCCTCTCCCCTTTTTCGCCTGCCCACCTCGAAAGCCTGACCGATGTCCGGTTTCGCCCTTACCATCGTGCTGGTGGCAGCCTTGCTGCATGCGAGCTGGAACGCGGTCGTCAAGGCGGCGACGGACCGCGCCGTCGTCCTGGCAGCGGTGTCCGCCACGCATGCCGCGCTCGGGCTCGTGCTGGTGTGCTTCGCCACGCCGCCGTCGCAAGCGAGCTGGATCTACATCTTCCTGTCGACGGTCATCCACTACGGCTACTACGTCTTCCTGTTCCAGTCCTATCGCCTGGGCGACTTGAGCCAGGTCTACCCTATTGCCCGGGGCCTGGCGCCGGCGCTTGTCGCCTTCGGCGCTTATGTGATGATCGGCGAAACACTGCCGCCGCTCGGCTGGGTCGGGCTTGGCGCGATCACCTTCGGCATCGCCTTCCTTGCCTTCCAGCGGGGTGCGGCCCATGCCGATCCGCGGGCGGTCGGTGCCGCCGCCATCAACGGCGTGCTGATCGCGTCCTATTCGGTCATCGACGGTATCGGCGTGCGCCTGTCCGACAGCCCGTTCGGCTATATGGGCTGGCTGTTCCTGCTGGAATTTCCGGTCACGCTATTCGTGCTGTTCCGGCGACGCGGAACGACCCACACCATCGACCGCAAGACCATCATGCTAGGTCTCGTCGGCGGCCTGGGCGCGGTCTCCGCCTATGGCCTCGTCATCTACGCCAAGACCATCGCGCCCTTGGGCGCGGTTTCGGCCGTGCGTGAATCGAGCGTCATCATCGCGGCCCTGATCGGCCTGTTCATTTTCGGCGAGCGACCCTGGCAGGCCCGCATCGTTTCGGCCGCCATCGTTGCCGGCGGCGTTGTTGCGCTCGCCTTCTCGGGCTGACAGTTCGGCAAATTTCGCTTCTCGGCACAAAAAATGGCAGCGATGCACACGCACGCGGCAGCCTTGTCACATGCCTGTCGCAACCCTGTGCATCGCATAAGCTCAGCCTACCAGATCATAAAAAGAATAGATTTTACTTATTGAACGCCCGTTCCCACTATCGACCATGGACGAGGCGCAAAACGGGCACAGCTGAAAACGCGACCCGACAAGACCTCTCCCAATCAGAACGTGCCTAAGCGATTCAAATGGGAGCCAATTCAATGAACCAGAAGAAAACCTTCGCGCTTGCCGCCTTTGCGGCGATGCTGATGTCATCGGCGGCCTGGGCGGAGACCGAGCTTACGGTCTACACCGCCATCGAGGCGGAAGACCTCAAGCGTTATGCCGAGACGTTCAACCAGGACCATCCCGACATCAAGCTGAACTTCATCCGCGACTCGACCGGCGTCATCACCGCCAAGCTGCTCGCCGAGAAGGACAACCCGCAGGCCGACGTTGTCTGGGGCCTCGCCGCCACTTCGCTTCTGGTACTCAAGTCCGAGGGCATGCTGGAAGCCTATGCGCCCAAGGGCGCCGACCAGCTGAAGCCCAATTTCGTCGACAGCGACAGCCCACCAAGCTGGGTCGGCATGGATGCTTGGGCGGCTTCGATCTGCTTCAACACCGTCGAAGGCCAGAAGCTTGGCCTGACCGCGCCGAAGAGCTGGAAGGACCTCACCAAGGCCGAATACAAGGGCCATGTGGTGATGCCGAACCCCGCGTCATCAGGCACCGGCTATCTCGATGTATCGAGCTGGCTGCAGCTGTTCGGCGAGAAGGACGGCTGGACCTATATGGACGGCCTGCACCAGAACGTTGCCGCCTACACACATTCCGGCTCAAAGCCGTGCAAGATGGCGGCTGCAGGTGAAACCGTGATCGGCATCTCCTTCGAGTTCCGCGCCGCCAAGTCGAAGGCTGAAGGTGCGCCCATCGACATCATCATCCCCGAGGAAGGTATCGGCTGGGACATGGAAGCCTCGGCAATCGTTGCCGGCACGTCCAAGGAAGAAGCTGCCAAGACCCTGCTCGACTGGTCGGTCTCGAAGAAGGCCAACGAGATGTACAATGTCGGCTATGCGGTCGTCGCCATGCCCGGCGTCGCCAAGCCGGTGCAGCACCTGCCTGCCGACATCGAAGCCAGGATGATCAAGAACGACTTCGAATGGGCGGCCAACAACCGCAACACCATCCTCGAGGAATGGACCAAGCGCTACGACTCGAAGTCCGAGCCGAAGAGCTGACCTTCAGCCAGCCTCGACATGCGGGCGTCGCCTCGTGCTGCGCCCGCACCCTTGCCCCCAAGCCGGATGGTTACGATGAGACACGAAACCCTCGCCGGGCAGCCGCGAATTCCGACTGAAGTGAGCGCCATGACCGCCGTCAGCCAGAACGTGAAGCCAGCCTATCTCAAGATCGCAAACGTCTGGAAAGCCTTCGGCGATTTCCATGCGTTGAAGGACATATCGCTCGACATCAGCGAGGGTGAGTTCGTCTGCTTCCTAGGCCCCTCGGGCTGCGGCAAGACCACACTCCTACGGGCGATTGCCGGCCTCGACCTGCAGACCCGCGGCTCGATCCGGCAGGGCGGGCGCGACGTCTCGACCCTGCCACCGTCGCAGCGCGACTACGGCATCGTCTTCCAGTCCTACGCGCTGTTCCCCAACCTGACGATCGCCAGGAACATCGCCTTCGGCCTCGAAAACACCAAGCGCCCGCGCGCCGAGATCGAAGCCCGCGTCACCGAACTGCTCAAGCTCGTAGGCCTGCCCGAGCAGGGCAACAAGTACCCGGCCCAGCTTTCCGGCGGCCAGCAGCAACGCATTGCTCTTGCCCGCGCCATTGCCATTTCGCCCGGCCTGCTGCTGCTTGACGAGCCGCTGTCGGCACTCGACGCCAAGGTGCGCACCCATCTGCGCCACGAGATCAAGGAGCTTCAACGCAAGCTCGGCGTCACCACCATCATGGTCACCCACGACCAGGAGGAGGCGCTGTCGATGGCCGACCGCATCGTGGTGATGAACCACGGCGTCATCGAACAGATCGGCACGCCGACCGAGATTTACCGCCACCCGGCGACTCTCTTCGTCGCCGACTTCATCGGCGAGGCCAACAAGTTCGAGGCCAGGGCGTCGAACAACGCCGTCGGCATCGGCGCGGCGAGCTTCAGCTGCGCTGCCCATGATTTCGACGACGGTACGCCGGTCATCGCCGCGATCCGGCCGGAAGACGTCATCCCCCACGCCAGCGGCTCGCTCGCCAACGGGGCCGCCAACGCCATCGACGTCACCATCAGCGAGATGGAATTTCTGGGTTCTTTCTGGCGCACCCGGCTGCACGGCCACGCGCTCGGCAACGAAACATTGATTGCCGATTTTTCGACCAATGCCGCGCGCCGCCTGTCGCTGGTGCAAGGCGTGGCGCTGACCGTCGAACTGCCAGCCGAGCGGCTGCTGATCTATCCCAGGGGCGCCTGACATGGCAATGGCAATCGACTCTGCCCTTCCCGTCGGCCGCAGCCTCCGCCTCAGGCTCGACCGCGACGAGCTGATCAAGCGCGGCCTGATGTTGGTGATCGCGCTCTACCTGCTGGTTGCGCTGGCCGCACCCTTGGCGATCATGCTGTCCAAGTCGTTCTCGACCTACAGCTTCAACCTCGCCAACTTCGAGTTCCAGCTCAGCGACAAGGACGGCAACTGGGGCGAACCCGTCACCGCAGCTGCGCTAAACGAGAGGCTCGATGCGGTGCCGCCAGCAAAACTCGCTACCAACTCGGACGGGCGACTGCAGGCGACGAGCTTCTTCCCCGACTTCAGCTTTCGCAGCCCAGTCAAATACAAGATCCGCGGCACAACATCAGACGCCACCTATCTCGTCGGCCTCAACCCACAGTCCGGCACCGAGTGGCAAGAGTTCACCTCCAATGACTTCCGCCGCGTGATGTTGCGGCCGTCACGGGCGCTCGGCCTCGAAAACTACACCGCCTACTTCTCGACGCCGACGCTGTTCCGCTCGATCGAGAACTCAGTCTTCATCGCGCTCGTCAGCACGATCATTACCGTCGGGCTCGCTTTCGGTTTCGCCTATGCGCTGAACCGCAGCTGCATGCGTTTCAAGGATGTGTTCAAGCTCGTTGCCATGGTGCCGATCCTGGTGCCGTCGCTGCTGCCCGGCATCGCCCTGATCTACCTGTTCGGCAACCAGGGCCTGCTCAAGGACCTGCTGATGGGGGCCTCGATCTACGGTCCGCTCGGCATCGTCGTCGGCTCGATCTTCTTCGCCTTCCCCCATGCGATGATCATCATTTCGACCGCACTCGCCATCTCCGACCAGCGCCACTACGAAGCGGCCGAGTCGCTCCGGGCGAGCCGCTGGCGGACCTTCTGGACCGTCACCATTCCCGGCGCGCGCTACGGCCTGATCTCGGCGGCCTTCGTCGTCTTCACGCTCGTCATCACCGATTTCGGCCTGCCCAAGGTGATCGGCGGCCAGTACAACGTACTTGCCGTCGACATCTACAAGCAGGTCATCGGCCAGCAGAACTTCGAAATGGGCGCGGTCGTCTCGGTGATCCTGCTCGTGCCGGCCATCGCCGCATTCATCGTCGACCGCATGGTGACGAAGAAGCAGGTGGCGCTGCTGTCGGCACGCTCGGTGCCCTACCAGCCCAAGCCAAACCGCGGCTTCGACACGCTTTGCCTCGCCTGGTGTTCGCTGATCGCCGTCTTCATCCTCGGCATCATGGCGACCAGCCAGTTCGCAGCACTGGTCAAGCTCTGGCCCTACGATCTCAGCCTTGGCCTCAAGCATTTCGCCTTCGACCGCATGGACGGCGGCGGCTGGGGTTCCTACTACAATTCGATCCGGCTGGCGGCACTGACGGCTGTCATCGGCACGGTCATCATCTTCGTCGGCGCCTATATGGTCGAGAAGACCGACGGCTTCCGCACCGGCCGCACGGCATTCCAGTTCCTCGCCATGCTACCCATGGCAGTGCCGGGCATGGTTCTGGGCCTTGCCTACATCTTCTTCTTCAACGACCCGGCAAACCCGCTGCACGCCATCTACGGCACTATGACCATCCTGGTTGTCTGCACCATCACCCACTTCTACACGGTGGGGCACCTGACGGCGCTGACGGCGCTGAAGCAGATCGACCAGGAGTTCGAGCCGGTGGCGGCCTCGCTCAAGCAGCCATTCTACAAGCTGTTTGCCCGCGTCACCGTGCCGGTCTGCCTGCCGGCCATCCTCGACATCTCGATCTACATTTTCGTCAACGCCATGACGACGGTATCGGCGGTGGTGTTCCTCTATTCCAAGGACACGACGCTGGCATCAGTGGCGGTGCTGAACATGGACGACGCCGGCGACGTGGCGCCAGCGGCTGCGATGGCGATGATGATCTTCTACACCAACGCCATAGCGCGTCTGATCCACCTGCTCCTGTCACGCGTGCTGATCAAACGCACCCAGGCTTGGCGGATGCGCTGACGTTCAGCCTTTGGCGCGATCCGGATGCGCTTTGGCGAAGGCCCCGAGGCCTTCGCAGCGGGCGGAAATCTCCAGCAGCCGCTTCAGGCCCGAAATATCGACGTTCCAGCGCCGGGCATTGTAGACCTGCGGCACCAGGCAGATGTCGGCCATGGTTGGGCTGTCGCCATGGCAGAAGGCGCCCGTAGCCGGGTGGTCGAGCAGCCGTTCGAAAGCGGCCATGCCGTCGCCGATGAACTTCTGCATCCAGGCGTCGCGCGCCGCCTCGCCGTCAGGGATCAGCCGCATCAGCTCCGCGATCACGCCGGTGTTGCAGACGGCATGGATCTCCATGGCGATGGCATAGGACAGCTGGCGTACCCGCTGGCGACCTAGCGGATCGGACGGCAGAAACCCCGCGTGGCGGGTTTCGTCGAGATACTCGATGATCGCCAGCGACTGGGTGAAGACGTGGCCATCGATGTCGAGCACCGGCACCAGCCCTTGCGGATTGCGCGCCAGATGCTCCGGCGCCTTCTGCGCTTTGCCCAGCAAGTCGACCGATACCGGCCGATAGGCTTCGCCGAGCATGCTGAGCGCGATGCGAACACGGTAGCTCGCAGACGAGCGCCAGTAGTCGAACAGGACGGTCTCGCTCATCGGGCTCAGGCCTTTTCGTATTTCGTCACGGTCTGCTCGATAGCGCCGAAGATCGAGTGGCCTGTCTTGTCATGCATCTCGATGCGGACCTGGTCGCCGAACTTCAGGAACGGGGTCTGGGCGACGCCCTGCTCTATGGTCTCGATAGTGCGGATTTCCGCGATGCAGGAATAGCCCGCGCCACCGTCGCCGATCGGCTTGCCCGGTCCGCCGTCGAGCTTGTTCGACACCGTGCCCGAACCGATGATGGTTCCCGCAACCAGAGGCCGGGTCTTGGCGGCATGCGCCACCAGCTGGCCGAAATCGAAGGTCATGTCTGTCCCGGCATCGGCGCGGCCGAACGGCTTGCCGTTGATGCTGGCGAGCAGCGGCAGGTGCAGTTTGCCGTCGCGCCAGGCGTCGCCGAGTTCATCGGGCGAAACAGCGACCGGCGAGAACGCCGTCGACGGCTTGGACTGGAAGAAGCCAAAGCCCTTGGCGAGTTCGGCCGGGATCAGGCCGCGCAGCGACACGTCGTTGACCAGCATGACAAGCCGGATGGCATCGCGCGCCTCTTCAGCCGAAGCGCCCATCGGCACGTCGTCGACGATGACCGCCACCTCGCCCTCGAGGTCGATGCCCCAGGCTTCGTCGGCCATGACGATCGGATCGCGCGGCCCTAGGAAGGTGTCCGAGCCGCCCTGATACATCAAGGGGTCGGTCCAGAAGCTGTCGGGCATCTCGGCGCCACGCGCCTTCCTGACCAGCTCGACGTGGTTCACATAGGCCGAACCGTCGGCCCATTGATAGGCGCGCGGCAAAGGCGACGTCGCATCGTGCTCGTGAAAGCGCATGGTCGGCTGTGAACCCGTTTCGATGCCCTCGGCAACAGTGGCGAGGCGCGGGCCGACATGGGCCCAGTCGTCAAGCGCGGCCTGCAGCGTGCGGGCGATGTGACCGACCTCCGAGCAGCGGGTCAAATCCCTGGAGACCACGACCAGGCGACCGTCGCGGGTGGAGTCCTTCAGCGTGGCAAGTTTCATGACGTCCTCACTTGATGCTTCACTTGATACCGGGCGTACCGTCAAACTTGCGCTCGAGCCCGTCCCAGCAATCGATGTAGTTGTCCTGCAGCGTTTCCAGCTCGGCAGCGAATTTCGTCAGCTGCTGGGGGTACCGCGTCTCGAACATGAAGGCCATCGTGTGGTCGAGCTTGACCGGCTTGAGCTCGCCGTTCGACGCCTTCTCGAAGCCCATGGCGTCGGGCCCGTGCGGCAGCATCATGTTGTGCAGGCTCATGCCGCCCGGTACGAACCCCTCTTCCTTGGCGTCATACTGGCCGTAGATCAGGCCCATGAACTCGCTCATGATGTTGCGGTGGTACCAGGGCGGACGGAAGCTGTGCTCGGCCACCAGCCAGCGCGGCGGGAAGATGACGAAGTCGACATTGGCCGTGCCCGCTTCTTCGGTCGGCGCGGTCAGCACGGTGAAGATCGACGGGTCGGGATGGTCGAACAGGATCGCGCCGACCGGCGAGAAGGTCCTGAGGTCGTATTTGAACGGGGCGTAGTTGCCATGCCAGGCGACGACGTCGAGCGGCGAATGGCCGATCTCGGTGACGTGGAACTTGCCGCACCACTTGATCAGCACGCGGCATGGCGTTTCCTTGTCTTCATAGGCTGCCATTGGCGTCTTGAAGTCGCGCGGATTGGCAAGGCAATTGGCACCGATCGGGCCACGATCTGGCAGCGTGAACTTGGCGCCGTAGTTTTCGCAAATGTAGCCGCGCCGCAGCTCGCCGTCGCCGATGCGCGACACCTTGAACATCATGCCGCGCGGGACCAGGCAGATCTCCGAAGGCTCGACGTCGATGATGCCCATTTCGGTGAAGATGCGGATCGATCCGACTTCCGGCACGATCAGGAGCTCGCCATCGGCGTTGAAGAAATAGTCGTCGACCATGTCGTCGTTGAAGGCATAGACATGCGCCGCCATGCCGACCTGGGTCATCGCATCGCCCGCCGTCGTCATGGTGCGGATGCCCTGGATGAAGGTGAGCTTCTCCTTGGGCTGCGGCAGCGGCCCCCAGCGCAATTGGCCGAGCGCCAGCGAATGATCGTTAAGGCAAGGCGCTGTCTTCCAATGCGGATAGCTCGCTGCCGAAAAGCGCTTGGTGTGCCGGACACTGGGTCGGATACGATAGAGCCAGGACCGTTCGTTGGTCCCGCGGGGGGCGGTGAACGGCGAGCCTGACAGCTGCTCTGCATAGAGCCCGTAATTGCACTTCTGCGGGCTGTTCTGGCCCTGCGGCAGCGCACCTGGCAACGCCTCGGTCTCGAAGTCATTGCCGAAGCCCGGCATGTAGCCGGCAGCCGTGGCGGTCGTCGTCTGTGCGATGGCCTTGTCCAGCATGTCTTGAACCTCCCTGGCGGACGTGAGAACGTCGAGATGGTTGCAAGTGTAACCATTGATTTTGTAACTATCAAAGGCCTGATATGCCCGAAGCATTCGACCTGGAGAGCTTCCTGCCCTACCGGCTGAACCGGGCCGCGGAGCTGATCAGCCTGAGCTTTTCCAGGGAGTACAAGCAGCGTTTCCAGATGACGCGGCCGGAGTGGCGCGCGCTCGCCGCCTTGGGCAGCGTCGGTCGCATGACCGCGACCGAAATTGGCACGCATTCCAACATGCACAAGACCAAGGTCAGCCGTGCCGTGGCAGCCCTCGAGGAACGACGCTGGCTGAAACGCCGCGAAAACGAGGCCGACCGCCGCGTCGAGCACCTCGAACTGACCGCAGCCGGACAGAAGGCCTATCGCGAGATTGCCGACCTCGCCCGTACCTACCAGCAAACACTCGACAGGGCGCTCCGGTCCCGGTGCCATCGGGCGCATCGAGGCCGGATTGGCGGATGTCGAGCAGGCACTGCTGAACCGACCACGCAAGCGCGGCTGACTACCCGATCGGCAGCGGTCCGAACTGCTTCAGCGTCGTCAGAACGATCGCGGTCTTCACATGCTGCACGGAATCATGCGGCAACAGCACCTCGTTGACGAAACGTGACAGGTCCGACAGGCCGCGCACAACAACCTTGATGTGGTAGTCCATCTCGCCTGTCAGCGAATAAGCCTCGAGCACCTCAGGCAAATCGTTGACCAGTCGGGCAAAACGCTGGGCGTTGTCGCGGTTGTGGGTGGCCAGTGTCACCGAGATCACCACTAAGAGCTCGAGACCCAGCAGCTCGCGGTCGAGCATCGCCTGGTAACCCCGGATGAAACCCTCCGCCTCCAGCCGGGCGCGTCTTCGCGAGCACTGCGAAGCCGAAAGCGCGATCTTTTCCGACAGCTCGTTGTTGGTCAGCCTGCCGTCGATCTGCAGCGCACGCAGGATCTTGAGGTCGAACTGGTCAAGCGTCTCATTCATTGCATCAAACTCCTCATCCATGCACGCCTTACGCATAAAACGACCCATACGAGGCCAGAATGCAAGCACATTGCATCGAATGGGGAGCACAATATGCACTACCGAGTTTTGAGGAGGAATTTCGATGGGTCCGTTCCCGCACGATGCGCCGCCGGCCAAGATCAGCGCCGACAACCCCGCAGGTACCGACGGTTTCGAATTCGTCGAATTCGCCCATCCCGAACCCGAGAAGCTGGAAGAGCTTTTCACCCGCATGGGTTATGAGCCGGTCGCGCGCCACAAGACGAAGAAGATCACCGTCTGGCGCCAGGGCGACATCAATTACATCATCAACGCCGAGCCCGGCAGCCACGCCATGCGCTTCGTCGACGAGCACGGCCCGTGCGCGGCTTCGATGGCGTGGCGCGTTGTCGATGCCAAGCAAGCTTTCGACCACGCCGTGTCGAAGGGTGCCACGCCCTACACCGGCACTGACAAGGCGCTCGACGTGCCTGCCATCGTCGGCATCGGCGGCTCGCTGCTCTATTTTGTCGACAAATACGGCGCCAAGGGCTCAGCCTACGCGGCGGAATTCGACTGGCTCGGCGAGGCCGATCCGAAACCCGCAGGTGTCGGCTTCTATTTCCTCGACCACCTGACCCACAATGTCTATCGCGGCAACATGGACAAGTGGTGGGACTTCTACCGCGAGCTTTTCGGCTTCAAGCAGATCCACTTCTTCAACATCGACGGCCGCATCACCGGCCTGGTCAGCCGCGCCATCACCTCGCCCTGCGGCAAGATCCGCATCCCGCTGAACGAGTCCAAGGACGACACCAGCCAGATCGAGGAATATCTCAGGAAGTACAAGGGCGAAGGCATCCAGCACATCGCCGTCGGCAGCGACGACATCTATGCCTCCACCGACAGGATCGCCGACAAGGGCCTGAAGTTCATGCCCGGCCCGCCCGACACCTATTACGAAATGTCGCGCAGCCGCGTGCATGGCCATGACGAGCCGCTCGACAAGATGAAGAAGCACGGCATCCTGATCGACGGCGAAGGCGTGATCGACGGCGGCATGACCAAGATCCTGCTGCAGATCTTCTCCAAGACCGTGATCGGGCCGATCTTCTTCGAGTTCATCCAGCGCAAGGGCGACGAGGGCTTCGGCGAAGGCAACTTCCGCGCCCTGTTCGAATCCATCGAGGAAGACCAGATCCGCCGCGGCGTGATCTCCCAATCTGCCGCCTGACCGGCAGCTTCAAACAGGCCTCTGTTGGGGCGGGTTGCACGCAGGGCAACCCGCCTTCTTTTTTTGCCGCCAGCTTGATCCAGCGCAAGGAACACTGCCGCCCCGCCTGCAACAGTTGCAAAGCGTGAGGGTGTCTCGTGACATGTGAGAGATAGCAGCAATGAACACGATACCGCAGTCTTACGAGCTCTGGCGATCAGTCGTGCTCCGCTTTAAAGATTGGCGCCAGCGGCGTGCCGCGGTGTTGGAGATCAGCCAACTCGGCAATGACGGCGAACGCATGCTGGCAGAGTGCGGGCTATCGCGGTCGGATTTCAGGCGGGCCATGCGTCTTGCCTTCGCCTCAAAGATCCTGCTGCCCGAGGCCATCAAGTCCAAGGGCATCGACGCAGAGATTTTCGAGAACCGCTACCCGGAATGGAACCGCGACATGCGCCGGACCTGCATGATGTGCCCGGCACGACGCATCTGCAGCGACCGGCTGGAAGCACAAGATTTCGAGGCATCCTATCAGGATTTCTGCCCCAACGCCGACAATCTCGACGCCTTGGCCGGCGTGGCGATTGCTGGTTGGCGAGCAAAAAATTTCACCGTCTAAGCAATTCGCGAGAGTCTGTCCTGGTGCGTGCAAATACGCGAAAGAATGCAGTCCGGACGGCAACAAAGACTTCAATCAGCAGCCTAGTGAACTGCGGCTAACTTTGAAAAACCGCAGCGAATTGCATAAAGCGTAACCGCGCGGTAACCGGAGGAAAAGGTCCTACCTCCTCACTTGCGACAGGATGCTGCATATCTCAGCAAGTGCCGAGCGATATTTGTGAAGCGTCCACGATAAGTCAGGTTGATGAGCGGAGCGACTCGGCGAATTCGCTTTCGAGGGCGACGAGGAAGCTCCGATGCGATCTCTTGGATGTCAGCCCAAGTGCGCTCCATGCGCGGCACATCCCCTAGGCGGGAGCCGCCAATGAAGTCTTGTATGGTTGAGCGAAAGAATCTAGGCGCAATAAGATCCCTGAGCCAGTGCGTATGCAGGCGAGGTTCGTTTGGAAACATCCCTTTTAGCTTGCGATAATAAATCATTCGAGAGACGGCCATTTTCATGCTGTACGACGTAGAGGAGCTGTGAATACGCCACCTTGTCACTGGTTGATCAATGTAAGTGCTTCGGTAGCCTCCACGGAAAATCCTAAGAAAGAGGTCGTCGTCCTCATATCCCGACAATTGCTCGTCAAAACAGCCCGCTTCAAGGATAACCTTTCGATCGATAAGTGAAGCACCGGGTAGGATAAACATGTCCTGCCCAATGCACTGTTCCAGTGTCGTTCTGGGATGTTTGGTTGAAAAGATATCCAGGCAACCGTGGGCAACCATTTGCCCAGTCACATCGACGTGGTCAAGATTCCCATACACCAGCGCAAGCCGATCCGTAGGGGATGCCCTCTCAAGCGGCCGCTTGAGGATAGCAAGGTGCTCGGGATACCACGCATCGTCCTGGTCCAGAAGTGCGATGTGGCTGCTCTGGCAGTTCTGAATTGCAAGGTTACGAGCGGACGATTGCCCTCCATTTGCTTTGCGAAGCAGGACCACTGGACGAGTTTTGGCTAGTTCCTCAACGACAGCGGCACCATTGTCTGTGGAGCCGTCATCCACGACAATGATCTCGTCTGGCGGCTCAGACTGAGCGAAAACGCTTTCCAGTGCTTCACGGATGAATGCCGCACCGTTAAATAGTGGGATTACCGCCGCAACTGTAATGACTGGCATGAGCCCCCCTTTACCGGCAAATCTTTATAATGGCGGCAGACGACTATCAAGCACTGCAAAACTGCGTCCACGGCCTCGACAACTGGTACTGCATTCGGCCACATGCGAGCATTCGTATTAATAGCGATCTTGTGGGTGGTTGATGAACGCTCTCAGCTCTACCCCTGCCACGCAGGCGGTCCATATGATTGATGCACTTTGGTGCGATGCGCATGGTGTCTTTGTTAAAGGCTGGGCCCACGCTTATGGCCGGGCCCCCAATGCGATCCATATTAGAAGCGGGGCATATCGCGCTACAACGAACGCACTCTTCGATCGACCGGATTTGCAGCCGTTTTTCCCCACGCTTGTCTCTACCCTCTGTGGATTCGCCGTCTATCTCCCCTGCAGCCCGTTTCGACCGGTAACACTCGAAGTCGAGACTATCGACGGCACCGTAGAGTTCGACGTTACTGAGCTGGGTCCAGAGCATCCAATCAACGCATATTCTGCAGATGGTGAGTACCCAATCGACGCGTTCGCATCAGAAATGAAGAGGATTGGCGGCACGGTACTCGAAATCGGTGCTCGGGTCGTAGGTCCATCGTCAACTTTGAACGCAGGTAAATTTGAGCCAGAATGCAAATTCATCGGTTTGGACATTCACGAGGCTCCCGGTGTTGATATCGTTGAGGACGCTCATTTTCTGAGTGACTCGATTGCTCCCGGAACCATTGATGGAGTCTTCTCAGAGGCGGTAATCGAACACCTGGCTTGTCCCTGGCTGCTTGCGGCACAAATCAACAAGGTTCTCAAACTCGGTGGGCTGACGTTACACGCGGTACCGCACTCGTTCCCGATCCACGAGACGCCCAACGACTTCTGGCGGATGTCCAGTGAAGGTCTGAAGGTGCTCTTCTCGCCGGCGGTGGGCTTCGAGGTGATCGAAGTGGGGATGGCCGATCCGGTCAGGATGTTCATTCACCCATCAAAGAGGGTTGGCCCAATGCTCGAGTTCCCTCTCCACAACGGAATGGCATCGTCATGGATATTAGCTCGAAAGACGTTTGATTTGCCGCACGGAACGGTCACGTGGCCACTTCAACGGGATGAATCACTGAGTCAAAGCAAAGCCTATCCACCTCATAAGCAGGATTGAGCGACTTGCAGGCCTGGTTCAATGACATTGTTTCGCAAGGGACTGAATTTTGACTACCAACATTGTCGATTTTTGCGATGACCAAAGCCGGCAATCTTCATTTTTCTGCCCGGTATGCGGAAGCTCCAACAATAAGTCATGCGTGCTCACAGCAAAGAATACGCAGCCGACATTGGACGCAAATTCGACGCTTTATCTTTATCGTTGCGATTCCTGCCGATCTCTAGTTTATCACCCCTACCCCAGTATCGATTACACTCAGCATACATCTTCCGAACTCAGTATCCGCGACTATGTTGAGTTCAACGCTGCGATTGATCTCATTTCCAAGAATATCTTGAAAGTCATACCTGACGACGGCCGCCCAGGCAGACTTTTGGATATCGGATGCGGCTTTGGATTTGGTCTAGACTCTGTTCGAAGCATGCTGGCTTGGCAAGTAAAAGGCTTCGAACCGTCGCGCTATGGAGACCAAGGCCGAGAACAATTAGGCCTCGATATCATCAATGATTTTGCAACCCCGAATCTCAACCAGGAACAACTTTTTGATATTGTGCACTGCTCAGAAGTTGTCGAGCATGTACACGACCCACATGAATTCATTGCCATCCTCAAGTCCTATCTCACTGAAGACGGCGTCCTAATCCTGACGACACCAGATGCAGACCGCATCCACAGCCGAACCAATCCCAGTTCCCTGCTGGCTCTGCTCTCGCCTGGCGCACACACCATTATCTTTAGCGCCGAAGCGCTGATGGAGGCCCTAAAAAAGGCTGGGTTGCACTACGTCCAGGTAGATACAAGCGCACCAAGCATGTTGATGTATGCGTCAAGGTCGCCGCTGAAATTTCAAGGGCGTTCGGCTGACCATCTCGCAATGCTTGTCCACCGGTATTTACAAGAAGCTCTCGGAAAAGCGCGCCCCGGTTCTTCGCTCGAAATTGGGCTACGCTATCGCCTTTTCCGGGGCGCTATGGATTCCGGAGACTACGCGCTCGCTGAAAGAGCGTTTGCACCCATTCTGGCGGTTGCGGACCCCTCCCTAGGCGACATAGCGACGTTAGATGACTTTGCCACTCGCTGGCCGCTCTGCATCGCCGCCTCTACATACTATCGAGGAATGTTGCTGTTGATCCATACTGGCGACTACGTTGGCGCCGCAAGCTTCTTTCGTTCGGCGTTTCGCCTGTGTCGCAAGAAGATAGAGCTGTCACCGGCGACAGCAGTCGTGGAGTCAGACTTAATCTGGCGGGCTGTTTACCACGAAGCGCTCGCGCTAAAGTACTTGGGGAACAACCTTCGTTCTCTCGCACTGTTAGCCAGTTTCGTCGATTTCCAGCACACTCTTCAACCGCCCGTACCGGAAGACTTGCAACAGGCGGTGACAGCATTGCGCGACGACCTTGGCGCTGAGTTCCAAATGCTCTGAGCCGTTTGCTGCGGCTGCCGGGAGTTGCGGCTTGCCGCCTAAACCCAAGGTCGACGGCGCACATATTGATAAGGCTTGGACTCGCTTAGCTACGGCCTAAAATCCACCCGTCATGATTGCTTGACGCCTGCCTTGACGTCTTTTCTCAAACACGACGACGCTATCATATATAGTCATGGAGTCAGTGGACCGCGTGAACTCACTGACCGGGATAACCCCGCGCGCATGCATCGCGTTGATGTCGTCGATACGCTCTTTTATCAATTCGATGAAGCTGCCCTGCCGTCGCAGGCCGCCGCCGTACTCTTCCCAGTAACAAGTGTGCAGATCTTCGACCAAGTACAATCCATTTACATCAATACGCGGATATAGATGCTCAAACGTCGCAATCATATCGCTCATGACGTGGCTTCCATCATCTAGAGCGATATCGATCTTTGGGTGGCGCCTCATAATTTCGTCGAGGATTGCTGTATCAGCTTGGCTGCCAATGATAATTTCGATCCCTTCGGCTTCATGTTGCTTACACTGCGGATCAATGTCCAGTCCTATTATGGTAGTTCGAGGTCCGAAATAATCTCTCCACATTTGAAGAGAGCCACCGCTGCCTACGCCAATTTCAAGAACTACTGCGTTCTGGCCACGGAACCGCTGAAAATGGCGCTCGTAAATTTCGAAATAGTGCAGCCATTTGTGGGCAATTTTGTCGCCATTGTTTAAGAACCAACGATGCAGATGTCCCTCGCTCATCTTTGTGATCCACTTATTCACATGACTGCCCCATAGCTATTCTGGGACACGCCATTATTCAATACGGACGACGACGCACGGAATCAGAACCAGCCAACACTCGGCGATGCGACGGGAGGGGTGGGCCCGCGTCGCTCGAGTTTCTCGGAAGGGCTGCTAGGTACCCACTTCTCCACGATGCGCTACGCTGCGCATATACGTCGCTTTCCGCAACGGCGCAGCCACACGGGCGCACGACCGCACCCGAAAACCTTTCCGCCACAAGACAAGAACGGCTGCGCGGCTAGTCATGAAGCCCCCTGATGCCTAAAATCGCCCATGATGATCACGGGGAGACATTGCGTCGAGATATCCTAGGCAAATCTCAATGACCCACTGAACCGGAGGCAAAGTCGCCTCTAGGTGCTTGGCTCACAACACCGGGTGGTTATCTAGGACCACGCTAAGACCCTAACGTTCCTCGTTGCGGCTGACGTCATGCTTTGACCACGATTCTTAATCGGGAGCGAATGCGTGCGCTTGGGCCGGCATTTGTTTGGCTCCATCGTATCGCGTCGCCTCTTGGCAGGAGCAGTACCGATGGAAACCATCTTTCAGATACCCGGACCTCATCACGCGTCGGCGGAACGATTGCTCACGATACGCGAGGCCGCCGACGTTGTCGGCACTCATTACTAGCAGTTTCAGCAAGCTGTGAAGCGCGGTGACATCCCCAGCTACACACCGTTCAACTCCCGGAAATTGGTCAAGCTTTTCGAAGTCGGGACCTTTATCGACGCCTCGCGACTGGGAGGCAACCTATGAGCACGCCATTCCGCCCCAATTCGAACTATGACGACCCTGTCGAATTTCTTACCCCGCGGCCGGCGGATGCCGTGCCTGCGCCGGCTGTCGCCGGACACGACTGATCCATAAGAGCCGTCCGGGCGAGTGAGTTTGCTTCGGCGGCTCGATGGAAGAAGCGACGCTCTTATGGATACCCATGAGCAAGACGCGATGATGCTTCTGCGGTGCACCATAGTCGGCCGCGTTCATCCTAACCACGATACCCTGTACGTGCCGTCAGGCTCCTTCGCGCGAAGGCGATCGAGTTGGTCCGCCGTGTCCTCACCCGCGTCCTGCACGAGATCAGGTTCAGTCAGAGACAATCTAACCCAGTTCAGGTGATCGGCGAATTTGGGGCGCAGTAGGCCGCGCACATTCTCGAAAACCCATCGGACCAATCTGGCGCACACCGCGCACGGCTTCAGGCCACATGTCCCTGACATCTTCGTCGCCACGATGCAAACCGCCGATGGAGAAAGGCTGACATGGCGGCCCGTCGGCAACGAACTCCGCCTTCCCCTTAAACCTTGACCAGTCGACTACGCGGACGTCGTCTGAATGGACCTGTCAATGATCGAGATGCTCGATGCGACTGTCGATGTTGTGTCGTATATTGGCAACTGAGTGCTTATCGCGTTCGACAAGGAGCAGATGCTCGACGCCTGCCCGAGCGAGGCCCAGGGCAAGCCCCCCACAACCACTGAACATCTCGGCACTACGCACACTATTCCCCCTTCAATGCGAAGAGTCGCTAGGTCCCAACGATGAGGAATCAAGAACTGACAACGATAGGTTTCGCTGCTCTACGTGCGATGCGGCAGTGTCCAGGCGTCAACGGACAGCCGTCGTCACCGATGTTGGCGACTTGACCGCTGGGTCTGAAAGTTCAGTCAACAGCCCTTGGAATACCTCACGGAGGACGGCATCGAGCTTGCCGCAATAGAAGCCCGATTTCACGCGGGTCCGATCTAAGTACGTGTAACCCGCCGGTAACCCGGACCTCGATATCCTATTCTCAATTGGGACCAAGCTGCCCCCAGAAACGACGAAGGCCGCGGTGAACGGCGGCCATTTTCGTGGGACATTTGGAGCGGGTTATGCGATTCGGACGCTCTACCCCAACCTTGGCAAGCTGAAAAGTCAGACCTTCGGAGCCATGACGCTGCGTATCCGCGCCCGGCGATAGGCATCAGGTATCGACAACGCCCAGACGAACAGGCCGCCGGCATGGCGACCAAGGAAAGATGTTTCCGGCGTCGTGGTGACGTAGGACAGTACGGAAAACAAAACGACAAAGAAGGCGAAGGCGAGCCCGCGCGTCGCGTCGCGCACCGCGACGTGGCCGGCACCGGGCAGCACGATCGCCAGGGCCAGCACGACATAAGGATTGATCGGTTTTGTCATGGAACCCTCAAGCCGCTTCATAGACGGGAGCGACGATGTCGACTTCGACCAACAAGGCGCTCAACGTCTCAGCTTCGGCGATGGCCAGCGCCACGAGGTCGGCGGGAACCGCCGTCAACGGAAAACGCACCTGCCTCAGCACCTTATGTGCACCCGGCTCGCCCTGCGCGGCCTGGCGGATGATACGCGTGCCACGGGGCGTGATGACGGCTTCCTTGACCTTCGGGTCGGCAAACAGGCTTCGGAGCAGCGCCGAAACCCGCTCGATCTGCCATGCCGTCGCACGACCATCGCCGCGCATCAACAGCGAGGCGTCGGTCTCGGGTGGTGACATCCATTCCGACATGTCGTGGACAAGCGAATAATATTCAGCGCCTGTCGGACGGGCGAGTGCGCCGATTGTCGGTCTCATGTATTCCCTGGTTTCGCTGAGCGTCACCCTGAGCCAAAGCTGGGGCAGCCTTCGCGTGACCATAGTGTCGGCAATGAGCTCGATCTTGGCCCGGCGGCCATCGCCGATCTGACCGACGAGAACCGGAAACTGGTCTGGTCCGAACGTAATCTGCGAATTCTGGAGCAGCCCGGCAGCGTCGTCGAGCAGTCCTCTGCGCTCGGCGAGAGCATCGCGATGCTCGCGGACCGCGCGCGTACCGATCCAGCCGCAGGAAACTGCGATGAAGGCGGAAAAGGCAAGCGTGGTGAGCATCTGCGGCGCCTTGTTTTTGCGAAAATGGCGGCGCGGTGTCCGCGCCGCCATAGCTAGCTTGTCAGTAACCCTGCGGCTTCGGCCAAGGCATGGTGAACTGGTCACCGCGGCGTACGAACTGGTAGCGCCGGAAGTGGAACCAGAGCGATGCCACGATGTAGAAGCACATCATCGCGCTGAGCTGCGTGCCGTAGCCGAGGAACACCGCGAAGTAGGCCGTCGAGCACAGGATCAACAGCACGATCGTCGGCAGAGGGTGGAACGGATGCACGTAACCGCGCTTGATCGTGTCGAGCGGCCACTTGTTGCGGAACATCACCATGTTGAAGGTCATGAAGGTGTAGCCGAGCAGGCCTGACAGGATCGAGAAGGTGACGACCTGGTCGAGCGGCGCGCCGAGCGCGAAGATCAGCGCGATCGGTACCAGGAAGACGATGGCACGGTACGGCGTGCGATAGATCGGATGCACGGCACCGAACCAGCTCGGCAGGTAGCGGTCGCGACCCATCGAGAACCAGGCACGCGAGGCGTCGTTGATGCAGCCGTTTGCCGAAGCGAGCGTGGCGAACGTCGTGCCGACGAACAACAGCACCATCAGTGACGTGCTGCCGGTGACGCGGGCGGCGTCGAACAGCGGCGTGCCGGCCTGGCCGAGATATTCCCATGGGATCAAGCCCGAGCAGACGTACCAGGTCATGGTCGCGGCGATCAGCAGCGTCATGATGCCGGCCATCGTGCCGTAGGGCAGCGAACGCGCCGGCGAGCGCACTTCCTCGGCGGCCTGACAGGTGCCCTCGATGCCGAGATAGTACCAGAGGCCGAAATGAAGCGACGCGACGATGCCGACCCAGCCATAAGGCAGCGGATCGCTTGTGATGGCCGAGAAGTCGAGCGGCACGGTGGAGGCACCGAACTGCACCGCGATGAACAGCGTAATGATCGAGACGAAGGCGACTGCGGTGATGACCAGGTTGAAGGTCAGTGTCGCCAGCACGCCGCGATAGTTCAGCCACGCCAGGAACATGATGGCGAGGATGATGAAGGGCTGCTGGTTGAGGCCGGAATGGCCCTGCATGCCGGCCACCGTGTCGAGCAGGAAGCCGACGGTGATCGCATTGGCCGCTTCCAGCATGGTGTAGGCCATGACCAGGAACAGGCCGACATTGAAGGCCATCAGCGGGCCGACGATGTGCTTGGCCTGGGCATACTGGCCACCTGCAGCGGCAACCGTCGAGGTCACCTCGGAGTCGATCATGGCGACGCAGGTGTAGAGCAGGCCAGCCACCCAGCAGGCGATCAGGCCGGCGATCATGCCGCCTTTGCCGACCGAGAAGTTCCAACCCATATATTCGCCGACAAGCACGATGCCGACGCCGAGCGCCCAGATATGGGCGGGGCCGAGCACGCGCAGCAGCTGAAGCCGTTCGGGCTCTGCGGCGGTTGAAGTCACATTTGCCATCGTCGTCCCCTCAGATCTCGTGGCGTTCTGCGGTCGCCTCGATCTCGCCTTCGCGAGAGGAGATCAGCAGTTCGTTGTCGTAGGTGGTATCGATGCGGACGAGATCGATGAGCATCAGGACGCCAAACAGCGCCGAGAGCGCCCATGCGGCGTATTCCAGATAATTCCAGGTATCCATTGTCGCCTCCCCTAGCGCTTCTTGTCGCCGAAGCGCTCTTCGATGACTTCGCGGTACTCCCGGTCGGACAAGCGGACGACCATGACGAAATAGCCGATGACCAGCACGGCCATGACGATCAGTGCTGCCCAACTGAAGCTGTAGTCGAAGCGCGCGGTGATGATGTCATTGGCGGCTGCCGGATCGGTGATGCCAAGGGCCGCCCATTGCTGCTGCTCGGCGGCGTTCTGGCCGAGCGCCTCCCACGTCGGATTGGCGATCGGGTTAGGCACTTTGACAGCGCCCGCCAGGCCCAGATAGAGCGGAATGTAAAGGGCGCCGATGGTCAGCACGAGCAAGGTCAAGACGTCGAATATCTGGCCGGCGAGGCTCTGTTTCGGAGGTTTGTAAGCCATTGTTGCGCTCCTCAGCCGCGGCGACGCCGCATCTCGTCGAGATGCTTGATGTCGAGGCCATAGATGAAGTGTTTGTCTTCGACGTAGTGGCGCAACATGGCGACGATGGCCGCGGTATTGAGCGCCAGCACGAGGGCACAGGCGATTGACAGTATGATCCGGATGGCCGGGATGGAAATGTAGGACCAGACGCTGAACAGGGCAAACAACATGGTGCACCAGAGCACCGCAACGAATATCACGAGACCCGCTCGATCCCTTCTATGCATCTTGTCGATGCGCTGCTCGAGAGTCGCGTCCCCGCGCTGCTGACTTAAAGTCGCTTCCATATTTCCTCCTCCACCACGGCCGTTTTCGGCTTCATTCTGGTTTGCTTCTGCGGGAAATTAATTTCCCCTGAGGAATGTCCGGCAAAGTTAATTTCCTGTCAAGTGACGACCGCGCGCACGTATCGCACTACGACTTTCGTGGAAGTCGAAGAGCATTGAATCGATTGGCTTTTGTTGGCCTGACGCAGTGTCGGAAATTTTACGCCGGAGGTCGCTGCCGGGCGGTCCGCGTTGCCCAAACGGGCGGGAACGGCACTGCACGTTATGTTTTTCTGGATTGAGCGACAGGGGGAGTCGCGCGAGGTGGAGGCAGCCTCAAACGCCAGCGGCGGCAACCGGGATGTGATCCCGTTGCCACAGGTTGTTGCCGTCAATGCAAAGATCAGGCGCCTGATTTTTCGCGATGGAGCCGGTGCGCTCTGCCGTGAATTCGAGCTTCGGCTCGTCGCCCGTTTCTTTGATTTGCCGCACCGAGCGGCAGTGGGATGCCAGGCTTGCCGTGTCGGCACCACCTGCCGGGCAAGACATGTTCCGGCGGAGCCTCTGACACCGCCGACGCTACCTGACCACAACGCAGGCCGGGGCGCCGCTCTGGGAAAGGGGGAGAAAAGCGCGCTCGGACTGCCCTGATCGGCCCTATCGGGAGTTCGGTTGCGGGCCGCGCTTGCGCTCGCTGGCGTACAGCGCAACTGCCATGGCGCGGTTGCGCACGCCCAACTTGTCGTAGAGATTTTTCAGGTGGTACTTGACCGTGTTCTCGGAGATCCCGGTCCGGGTGGCGATCTGCAGATTGGTCCAACCGTCTGCCAGCACCCCGAGCAGTTCAAGTTCGCGCGTCGTCAGCCGCGACAGCGGCGTCTCGTTGATCTTGGCAACATCGATGTAGGGGATGCAGATGCGGCCATTGGCGACCGCAAGCAGCGTGTCGAACAGAATACACGGATCGTCGAACTGGTAGCAGAAACCCTGCACGCCCAGGCGCACACATTGCTTGAGGATGCCGACGTCGTGGTCGTTGGAAAAGATCACCATGCGCGCGGCAAGCTGTCGCCGCTGCAACTCGGTGAGAACCTCGCTGGCATCCATGTCGGACAGCTTCCAGGCAACGATCGCGACATCGAATGCCGGCTCGGCCGAGGCCACCGCCCTGATGAAGGCATCGCCGCTCTGCACACCCTCGACGAATGCAAAACGTTCGTCGCGGCTGATCATGTCGCGCAAAGCCGAAATCACAAGCGGGTTGCGCTCGGCGATCAGGACATTCAGCTTCTTGTGTTGCGCCATCAGCCCGCCATCGACATCATGTCTTGGCGCATTCCAATCGAATTCGCCAAGACATGCCCGCTCTGCAGCGACAGAATTCAGTCGTAGATTCGGAATCGGCTGACCAAATCGTGCGTTTCTTCACGAACGGCAGCCTCGATCTTGGCGTTGCCTTCCTCGCCATTGGCCGCAAGCCCGTCGATGACGGCCATCGTCATGCGGCCGACCTGGCGGAACTCTTCATTGAGGAAGCCACGCGTCGTGCATGCCGGTGTGCCCAGGCGAACGCCTGAGGTGACCATCGGCCCCTGCGGATCGAACGGAATTCCATTCTTGTTGCAGGTGATGTGAGCACGGCCGAGTGCCGCTTCCACGGCCTTTCCGGTGAGGTTCTTGCGGCGCAAATCGACAAGCATTAGATGCGTGTCGGTACCACCGGAGACGATGTCGACACCCCCTTCCTGCAACGTCTCGGCCAACACCTTGGCATTGGAGACGACGTTGGCGGCATAGACCTTGAAATCTGGCGTCAGCGCTTCGCCGAAGGCAACCGCCTTGGCGGCGATGACATGCATCAGCGGGCCGCCCTGGAGGCCGGGGAACACCGCCGAATTGATCTTCTTGCCGATCTCTTCGTCGTTGGAAAGCACCATGCCGCCGCGTGGGCCGCGCAGGGTCTTGTGTGTGGTCGTCGTCACGACGTGGGCGTGTTCGAGCGGATTGGGATGAACGCCACCGGCGACCAGGCCGGCGAAATGCGCCATGTCGACGAACAGCTTGGCGCCGACCTCGTCGGCGATCTCGCGGAATGCCTTGAAGTCGATGATGCGCGGATAAGCAGAACCGCCGGCGAGGATCACTTTCGGCTGGTGCTTCTTGGCGAGATCACGGACCTCATCCATATCGATGCGATGGGTGTCGGTCTTGACGCCATAGGAGACGACATTGAACCACTTCCCCGATTGATTGACCGGCGCGCCATGGGTCAAGTGACCGCCAGCGGCGAGGTTCAGGCCGAGGAACGTATCGCCCGGCTGCATCAGGGCCATGAACACCGACTGGTTTGCCTGGCTGCCGGAGTTGGGCTGCACGTTGGCGAAGCTGCAGTTGAACATCGCCTTGGCGCGTTCGCGCGCCAGATCCTCGACCTCGTCGACATACTGGCAGCCGCCATAGTAGCGGCGGCCCGGATAGCCCTCGGCATATTTGTTGGTCAACACCGAGCCTTGTGCTTCGAGCACCGCCCTGGAGACGATGTTCTCCGAGGCGATCAGCTCGATCTCGTCGCGCTGGCGCTGAAGCTCGCGCCCCATCGCATCGCTGACAGCGGGGTCTGCCTGGGCGACGCCCGTGCGGAAGAAGTTGCGGGCACTGCCGATGCCGGGTCTTGTCGGGATATTCATGGGCTCCTCCTAGCGGCGCCTGAGACGCCTGAAATCTGGGTCATCCGGTCCAGCCGAGACCGGCGGAAATGCAGTTGATCGAAAGCAGAAGCGCATTGACGGCCCGCTTCGGGTTGACGGTCGCGTCGTCCTGGGCGCGCACCTCGCGCAGCAGTTGCACCTGCAGCCGGTGGATCGAGTCCATCTGCGGGCGAATGCGGTCGAAATGGCGCTTGAAGGCCGGAAAGCGCTCGGACAATTTCAAGCCGCCATTGACCTCGGAGATCATCCGCCTAGTCAGCGCATATTCGGCTGAAATCTTGGCGTAGATGCGCTCGCCGACCTCGCGGTCCTGAACCAGCCCGGCATAAAGCTTTCCGATGTCCATGTCGGATTGGTAGAGACCCTTGTCGACCTCATCGATGACCAGCCTGAAGAAGCGCGAGCGCTCGAACATCTGCCTGAGCAGATCCAGGCCGGCATCGCCGCGGACATTGACGAAGGAGTTCAGCGCACTGCCGATGCCGTACCAGTTGGTCAGCAGATGACGGTTCTGGCTCCAGGCAAACACCCAGGGGATGGCACGCAGATCGGAGATGTCGCGGGCGCCGAAGCGGCGGGCCGGACGCGAGCCGATCTTGAGCAGCGCCAGCTCCTCGACCGGGCTCGCCTGATTGAAGTAGTCGATGAAGCCCGGCTCGTTGATCAGCCCCGAATAGGACGCCTGGGACATGCCGGTCAGCGCTTCCAGAGCCTCGCTGAACTCCGGAATGTCCTTGAGTTCGGCCTCGTTCTGCGACTTGACGCTGTGGGCGAAGACGCTCGCGGCGAGGATCTCGAGCTGATAGAGACCAGTGCCGCGATTGGCGAACTTGGACGACACCACCTCGCCCTGCTCGGTGACGCGCATCGCGCCGCCAATGGTCCCCGCTGGCTGCGCGGCGATCGCCCTGCCCGTCGGCGCACCGCCGCGGCTGACCGAACCGCCGCGGCCATGGAAGAAGCTGATCTTGACCTTGCGCTTGATGCCAAGTGCCGTGATGCGCCGCTGGGCCTTGTTGAGCTCCCAGTTGGAGGCAAGGAACCCGCCGTCCTTGTTTGAGTCGGAGTAGCCGAGCATCACTTCCTGGCGGTTGCCGAAGTCACGAACCGACCGGCGAACGATCGAGACGCCGAAGAGCTGATCGAGAATGTCTGGCGCGGCGCGCAGATCGGCGATGGTTTCGAACAGCGGAACGACACGCAGCGCGATGGTGCCGCTGCCATCCATGGCCGTCGCCAGGCCGGAATATTGTGCAAGCAGATAGACGGCGAGCAGATCGTCGCTCGACCGGGTCATCGACAGGATGAAGGCACCGACAGCGCCGCCATTCAAGCCGGCCGAAGCCTTGCGGATGACGTCGAACAGATCGAGCAGCTCCTGCGCTTCCTCCGACAGCGCCAGCCTGTCGACCTCCAGCTGCTCGCCGGAGTTGAGCGCCGCCCTGATGCGCTGCGTCCATTGCGGCGTGTCGGGTGCGGGTGCTGCGGCCGGGTCGGCGAGCTTGAACAGCTCGGCCAGCACACGGTTCACCACCGTCGAATTCTGGCGGATGTCGAGCGAAACGGTACGGAAGCCGAAAGTCTCCACCTGCTGGCGCAGCGGCCGGACAAAGCGTCTGGCAATCAGCTTGCCGCCAAGCTGCCCAAGCACGTTTTCAAGTTCGCGCAGGTCAGCCTTGAAGCCCTCCGAGCGTGTGTAAGGCTTGGCAGAGGCACCACCGCGCATCGCCTCCAGGCGGTCGAGCATGGCGCCGGCGAACTGGCGCAGCGGCTCGTCGGGATTGCGCGCGACGATCTCCGAAGCATTGCCGGAGCGGTGCAGCGCATGCCCCAGCGCCTTGATGAAGGTATCGGGAATGTCGACCACATTGGCGCTGATGCTGAGCACGGTGACCAGCTTGCGCACCTGGCCGATGTACCAGCCGACGACCGCCTGGCGGCATTCGTTGAGCGCATAGGCCGTGATCTTCGCCGTGACGTTCGGATTGCCATCGCGGTCACCACCGATCCACGAGGCGTACCTCATGAAGGACGGCACCTTGATGTCATATTCGGGATAGTGACGGGCCAGCGCTTCCTCGACGCTGTCGTAGAGCTTGGGGGTTGCTTCGAAGATCACTTCGCGGAAAAAATGCAGGCCCCAGGCGATCTCGCGCTCGACCGACGGGCGTTCGAGCCGCAGCTCGCCCGACATCCACAGCAGCTCGATCTCGCTCTTGAGGTCGTCGATCAGTTGCTCGCGTTCGCGCGGCGCCCAGCGCTGCTGCTCGAGCTCGGTCAGCTTGCGGTAGATGCGGCGGTGGATTTCGAGAACCGTGACGCGCTTGGCCTCGGTCGGATGCGCCGTCATCGTCGGCCCGACGCAGAGCTCCTCGAGGGTAGTCTGGATCTGCTCGGCCGGGTAGCCGCCGGCTGCTATTTCGCCCATCACATTGGCAAAAGAGCCGATGACCTCGTCGGCCCCGCCCATCTGTTCGAGTTCGCGGCGAGAGCGCATCGCCAGAAGTTCATTGGCGATGGCAACAAGCTGGAACCAGATGCCGGTGGCCTGCAGCGCGGCAATGCGTTGCCCGCTTTCGAGCGCATCGAGGCTCACGCGGCCGGTAAGAACCTCCGCCATATCGGGCTCGCGTTCGCTGACGACTGAAAGCAGCACCCTGAACAGCAGGCTGCGCACGTCTTCGCGAAAGCTGAGTGGTCTGCTCTCCTCCAAGCGACACCCATTCATCTCGAGTTGTTTCCCCGTGCCGTTTCGTTGAGCCGGCTGTCGGGAAAGATGCAGTTTTCCTAACTGACAGCAGACAGTTTTTGTGCCGGCTTGAAAACGCCCCGTACGGGTAGATTTCCCATTCGTTCGGGTGGTGCCGAAACTGGCCGAACGATGATCTCCATGCCCAGATTGGACTATCGGCCCGGACCGGCGATCAGGATGTTGGCATGGGTTGGTCCAGCACGTTTTGCAGTGGACGCGATTTAACTCATGTGCAAATATGTTGCATATAAGGCAAGTAAGGGAGGCACGTGAAAGTGAGGTCCACTACCCTGATCCGCATCGCCGCAGCACGATCCAATAGAGCTTGAAGAGGAACATGCACATGCAGAAAGTGCTGCCGGAACTTTATGAAGGCCACGCGCCCATTACCCTTCACAACGCTTTCCACGATGCGCTCGAAGCGCTTGAGGAGTGGAAGGAAGGCAATGAAGAGCCTCTCGTAGCCGTAGATGGCTACAACGTCCCCATCAGTCACATCTTCGCGCGAATGAGCGCCTGCACCGACCTCCTGCCGCTGCGCACGCGCGACGTGCTCGAAACCATCGTCGACAAGGGTTCGTTCCGTGCTTCGGGCGGTTCGCTATATGCCGATGGCGCCAAGCTGGTCATGCCGATCTGCGTCGAGCGTCTGACGCTGTCGCTGCTGCGTCCGACAGCCTCATTGATCGAGTTGCGCAAGGCCTGCGTCGAAGCCTGATTGCCGGATGCAGGCTTCTTGCTGCCGCCTCGCGCGGCAGCTTCGCTTTGAAACAAGCGGCTATTTGGTAAAATGCAGGACCTTGATCGCCCCGCTGTCGAC